>CAJUJL010000023.1 GCA_910586725.1 uncultured Lachnospiraceae bacterium
ACTAAAAAATCCTTGAAAAATAAGGAAAAAAGACTTGACTAAATAGGGAGGAAAATTTTTAAACTTTTTTCTTGGAATTAATATTATAGTTCTATTTTTAAATCTGTTCATTCGATGATAAAAGAAGTATATATCGAAATAATGAAAAATTTAAAAGAAAAATATTTATCACAAATAATGAGGCAATATCATCTAAAAATGACAGAGATAATTTTTTTCAGTGCGATTGTATTGAGTATCATATTATTATGGAAACTTTTGCACTTTCAGGTGCTGATTCCAACCGAATTTATACCAGATGAAAATATATTTGACTTTTCTTATTACTGGAATGTTTTACTTCAACGTGCAAAATTATATAATAGCAGTATATTGGCTGATTCCGGAAATATGCATCGTTCTTTATTTTTTTGCCAGATATTAAACGTTGTAATATTATATTTCGGATTTTGTTATCTATATAAGATTTATCACGATGATACTGATGATATTTTTGTTGGTATTAAAGAGAATTGAAAATAATAAAAGGAATATGGTAATACATAATTCGTCTCCTAATGATTAGCTGTTATTTGGCATCATGAGTAACATACTTGAAAAGCGTATTAGAAAAGGAAATAGTTTTTCTATCCTTTTTCAATTCCTCAAATTTACGTAGTCCCGCCGTAATTGCATTCTGTCCTTTTTTATTTGAGAAACTTATGTTAAAATAGAATTTATTCCAAAACACAGGAAAAACAGACGAAAAGAGGAATGAAATGCATAATTATAAGATCATCGTAGCGTATGACGGTACGCGTTATAAGGGATGGCAGAACCAGAAAACGACGGATGCAACCATACAGGGGAAACTGGAAAAAATACTGGAAAAGATGACGGGCCGGCCGATTCAGATTATTGGTTCGGGCAGGACGGACGCCGGCGTGCACGCCAAAGGGCAGACGGCCAATTTTTATCTGAAGGATTCCTATGACGAAGAAGAACTCTTAGAGATGTTTAACCAGTATCTTCCAGAAGATATTGCGGCGCTTTCCGTAAAAGAAGCGGGAGAGCGGTTCCACAGCAGATTTTCCGCGATCGGGAAAATATACCGGTACCGGATCCATACCGGTAAAATTCCGGAAGTTTTTGAACGGAAGTATGTGTATTCTTACAATCGCCCGCTGGATGTGGAACGTATGAAAGAGGCGGCGGAGCATATGATTGGCACAAAAGATTTTGCGGCTTTTTGCGGCAACCGCCACATGAAAAAATCAACGGTGCGCAGCGTATACGAAATCCGGTTTCAGGAAACGGAAGAAGAACTGCAGATCATTTACAACGGAAACGGTTTTTTGCAGAATATGGTGCGGATTATGACGGGGACGCTGATTGAAGTTGGAGAAGGCAAGAAAAAGCCGGAGGACATTCCTTCCATAATTGCTTCAAAGAACAGGGAGCGGGCCGGATTTACCGCTCCCGCCCAGGGACTTACGTTGATGGAAGTAAAATACCACTAGAGGAGAGAACCATGGCAGTCAGAACAGAAAAATGGTTTGTGGCGGGAAAGAGAGCTGATTTCAAGGCCATCGGGGAAAAATACGGAATCGACCAGGTTACGGCGCGCATCATACGAAACAGGGATATTATGGACGATGCACAGATCGCGGCGTATTTGCATCCGGACCTTTCCCATCTGCATTCGCCGCATCTTATGAAGGATATGGATCGCCTGGCGCAGATTCTGCATCAGAAAATCCTTGATCAAAAAAGAATCCGAATCATCGGGGATTATGACGTGGACGGAGTGCAGTCGACGTATATTCTGCTCAAAGGAATCAGACGCGCCGGAGGCATAGTATCCGCGGTAATTCCGGACCGGATGGAGGACGGGTACGGCATCAACCGGGATTTGATTGCAAAGGCAAAAGATGACGGGGAAGATACGATTATTACCTGCGATAACGGGATAGCGGCAATTGAGGCCATCGCCTATGGGAAAGAACTTGGAATGACAATACTGGTTACGGATCATCATGATATTCCGTATCAGGAAGAGCAGGGAGTCCGGACCTGTTTAAAAAGCAGCGCGGACGCCATTGTCAATCCCAAGCAGGAAGAATGCCGGTATCCGTTTGACGGTATCTGCGGCGCGGCCGTTGCGTTCAAGGCGGTACAGGCCCTGTATGAGGAGTGCGGGATTCCACAGACGGAAGCAATGGAATTTTTGGAGAACGCAGCGTTTGCAACGGTATGTGACGTTATGGATTTGAAAGACGAGAACAGGATTCTTGTAAAATATGGCCTTGAACAAATGCGTCATACCAACAACAAAGGGCTTACCGCTTTGATGCATCAGAAAGAGGTGAATCCGCAGTCTTTGAGCGTTTACCATCTTGGCTTTGTGCTTGGTCCCTGTCTGAACGCCAGCGGAAGGCTGGATCACGCGTACCGTTCTTTGAATCTGTTATTGGCGGAAGAAGAGAGCGATGCCGTTTCTCTTGCGGCAGAGATTACGGATTTGAATGACGAACGCAAGCGCATGACAGAAGAAGGCGTGAACGCGGCGCTGGATCTGATTCGCGAAAAGCGTCTGGATCAGGATAAAGTCATGATGATATACCTTCCCGGGCTTCATGAGAGCCTGGCGGGACTTGTTGCGGGAAATATCAAAGAGAGGTATCATCGTCCGGTATTTGTGATGACGGATTCCAAAGAAGGAGTGAAAGGTTCCGGACGTTCAATTGAAGCTTATTCCATGTATGAAGAATTATGCAAATGCCGGGAGTTGTTTCTGAAGTTTGGCGGACATCCTATGGCGGCCGGATTTACGCTATTAGAGGGCAAGGTAGATACGTTTGTGTCTCAAATGAATCATAACGCCACTTTAACCGAAGAAGACCTTATTCCCAAAGTGCATATTGACGTTCCCATGCCGCTTTCTTACGTGACGCAGCATTTAATAGAGGAATTTAAGCTTCTGGAACCTTTTGGAAAAGGAAATGCAAAGCCGGTGTTTGCCGACAAAAATATCCGCGTAAAAGACAAACGCATCGTAGGAAAAAATCAAAATGTGGGCAAACTGACATTGGAGGATGCGGCCGGACGCCGCTATCCGGCCGTCTATTTCGGAGACGTCCTGGAATTTTTCGGATTTTTGGAACAGAAGGATGTAATCTCTATTGTCTATTATCCGGAGATAAACCGCTATATGGGAAGAGAAGAAATACAGTTTGTGATTTCCGGTTATTGTTAGAATTTAATTTCAGGGAGGTTTGCAGATGCAGGAAAATTTTGAATTTTTATCGGCGGATGGGAAAACAAAAATTCATGCTGTTAAGTGGATGCCGGATACGGGCGGATATTCAGCTATTTTACAGATTACACATGGGATGCAGGAATATATCGAACGATACCGGGAGTTTGCCGAATACCTGACGGCAAAAGGCGTTTTCGTAGTCGGGCACGACCATCTCGGCCACGGAGAATCCGTATCAGATCCCAGAGAATATGGTTTTTTCAGAGAGAAACATCCAGGCGACGCATTGATCAGCGATATGCATACGCTGCGGAAGCTGATACAAAAAGAAGATAGTGACACGCCTTATTTTATGCTGGGGCACAGTATGGGTTCTTATATGCTGCGCAAATATATTACGCTGCATCACAGAAATCTTCATGGGGCGGTCATCGTAGGAACCGGCTGTATGCCGGATGCAGTCATGAAGCTTGGAATGATGATCTGCCGTTTTCTGGGCAGACGGCGCGGATGGCATTACAGAAGTCCTCTGGTTAAGAAAATGTCTTTTATGGGTGCATATCAAAAGTATGACGTAACCGGACAAAAAATTGAAAACAACTGGTTGACGAAAGATTTAAAAATTGCGAGGAAATATTACAAAGATCCGAAATGCCGGTTTGATTTTACGGTAAACGGATATTACGGATTGATGGAAGCCGTCTGGTATGACAATCAGAAAAAGCACATTGAAAGAATACCCAAAGACTTTCCGCTGCTTTTGCTTTCAGGAGACAAAGATCCGGTAGGGGATATGGGCAAAGGAGTCAGAAAATCGTTTCATCAATATCAGCAGGCGGGTCTTACGGATGTTTCCTTGAAATTATATAAAAACGACAGGCATGAATTGTTAAACGAGACGGACCGCAAAGACGTCTATGAAGATATTTTTACATGGATTTCAAAAAAATAACAATTTATGGTTGAATTATGAAATAAATCTTAAGTTTTAGGTATTTCTTTGACAAAGGCCGGAATTTGTGTAAAAATGTATGCGTCCAGTGAGAGGAGGATTTTTAGAATGAAGAAAAAATGGATACGTATGATCAGCGCTTTTATGGTTTTTACAATGCTTTTTGGCTCTGTCGTCAATGTTGCGGCGACATCGACAGACCAGCCGGCGGATGCGGCTTCTTCGGATGATATGGCATCCGACCGTCAAACGGACGGTGAAGATGCGAAGACGGACGAGGATGCCGGTGGAGATCAGGAAGCGCCGAAGACAGATGTTCCTTCCAATAATCAGGAGGCGCCCACAGACCAGGAGACGTCCCCGAACCAGGGAGATCTCAAGGACCAGAGTCAGAATCAGGGAACGGAAACGCCGTCCTCAGAGACCGGTTCCAACGATACGGAAACAGAGCAGAAGGATGTGTCCGGAGATATTACCATGGATGAGAAAGCCGATGTGTCCGGAACCATCACGGTCGAAGAAGACGAGCATGACGACAATGTAGAGATCAAAAAGAACGATAAACCCTATCTTGCACTTGGGCAGGATCTGACTACGGAACAGCAGTCTACGGTTCTTGCGCTGATGGGAATCGACAGGAGCAAGCTGCCAGATTACGACGTAGTTTACATCAACAATGCGGAAGAGCATCAATATTTGGGTACTTATATCGACAAAAGCAAAATCGGATCCAAATCACTTTCGTCTATCGTGATTGTGGAACGTGAAGAGGGCAACGGGATCAATATTTCCACGAATAATATCACGTATTGTACGGTAGGAATGTATAAGAACGCGCTGGCAACCGCGGGCATTCAGAACGCGGATATTATTGTGGCGGCTCCGTTTCCGATTTCAGGAACGGCGGCGCTGGTAGGCGTATTCAAAGCTTATACCGAGATGACAGGCGATCAGATTGACGAGGAAAATATTGACGCTGCGCTGAACGAACTTGTTTTGACGGGTAAGTTAGAGGCGGGCGGAGCCGAAGCGGATGAAGTGGAAGGCATGATTGCCTATGTAAAACAGGCAGTTGTAGAGCACGACCTGTCAGACGAGTCTGAAATTCGAAAAGCGATTCAGGAGGGCTGCGAGAAATTTGACATTACGCTGACGGACGAAGAAATGAATGAAATAGTTCAGTTGATGTTAAAAATCAGCGATCTGGATCTGGATTTGGACGGGCTGTTAAATGCCGCGCAATCAATTTATGATAAAATTATGACGGCAGACAGCGGATTTTGGGCCAAAATCCGGGAACTGTTGATTACGCTTTGGGAGAAAATAAAAGAATTGTTTTAAGTTCTTCCCTCAATAAAATTTGGAGCCGGTGCATCATTGATTTTGCAAATCATGATGCATCGGCTCCATTTTCTTTTTGATGGGAAGTCTTTACTGTTTGCTTTCCTCTTCTTGCGCTTTCTGTTTTTTTCCATGAATGATCTGTCTGTTTTTTTCACTGAAGCCCACTAAAATATCGTGATTTGCTTCGGAGAGATAATCAATAATACCGTCAATATCTGATTTTGTGTTCTTTGGACAGCGGATATATACATGCTTATTTGCGGTAATATGCAGCGTATAAGATATGCTGAAATGATACCAAAAGAGCTTATGGAGCGTTGAGTGCTTGTAAATCCAGATAATTTCATTGATTGGCACGATAGCGATTCCATATTTGGAAGTCTCAATAAAAAAGTGTTCCGTAATAAACATATCTTCTGTCGCAAGCTGCGGCAAAGTCGCCAGTTCTTCTTCCGCCAGATCCAATAATTCTTTCGGTTTCCCAAAATGGCCAAGCTTTTGGCATGGAGGCGAAAATTCCGGTTTTAATATAAATAAGATAAAAAGCAGTAAAGTAATGATGACGAACGCGTCGCTTCCTGCCAGCAAAAGAAACAGAAAAGATCCGAAGCGGTATCTGAAATCCGGTTCGCTTAAATAAAAGGAATTCACTTTGGATTTGATGCCGGACTCGGTCCAGGATAAATCGCCGGAGAGATTTTTCAGCAGCGTTTCATAGCCGGTATCCGCCGGAAGTATTTTGCCGCGGACTGTGATCTGTTCTATCTCCGGCAGTCCCTGTTCGCATGTGGTGGGGGAAAGCAGGATGATACAGCATTCGTTTTTGTCCGGATTGTCCATGTAATAATAATATCCGGTTGTGCGGTTAAAACGCGTGGCGGTATAACCTGTAAAGCTTAAATGATCCAGCGTAGCGGATACAAATACATCTTTCCGGCCATACATATCGCCCATATCGGAAACAGCTGCAAGCTTTGATGGAAAGACGACCGATGCAATCGGAAGCACGCCCCATAAAACGGCGGAAAAGATCAGATAGATGATCGGGCCGAACAGGCGTCTGCAATATAGGCTTTTGATGTTTTTTGAGATATAATGTTCGTAGTTTTCCTGCATCGTAATTCTCCTGTATCGTACAAATAAAAGTCGTATAGAAACAGTATAAAGGAGCAGTATGAATTATTCAAGCAAAAATAGGAGCGGGTGGTGAAGCAAAGATGAGAGGCAAATGATTTGAGATGTAAGAGTAGTTATAGACATTGTTTATAGCTGCTCTTTTTTACGTAAGATAAAGCTTAAGGAGAGGATAATATGGGTAATACATATGGTTATGCGCGCGTCAGTTCAAGAGAGCAAAACGAGAGCAGACAGCTTGCGGCATTGGATGAAATGAATGTGCCAAGAAACAATATTTTTGTGGATAAGCAGTCCGGAAAAGATTTCAACCGTCCCAGGTACCAGCAGCTTCTGAAGAAACTTAGAACAGATGATCTTCTTTATATCAAAAGCATAGACCGTCTGGGCAGAGATTACAGAGAAATTCTGGAGCAATGGAGAATACTGACCAAAGATAAAAAAATTGATATTGTGGTGCTTGACATGCCGCTTTTAGACACCAGGCGGGGCAAAGACCTGATGGGAACATTTTTAAGCGATATTGTACTGCAGCTGCTCTCGTTTGTGGCGGAAAATGAAAGGGAAAATATCAGACAGCGGCAGAAAGAAGGCATTGAAGCGGCAAAACAGAGAGGCGTGCGGTTTGGAAGGCCCACGCAGCCGCTGCCGGAAGATTTTAAGCATATTTATAAAAAATGGATGGCAAAAGAAATTACAGGGGTGGAGGCTGCGAAGCAATGCAAAGTTGCCCGCTCTACCTTTTACCGTTGGGTGGGGAAGATGAGAAAGTGAAGAAAAACATATTTTTTAGGAAATTTTGTAATTTTTGTTGTAATATAAGTAATTATATTTTACAATTTAAATCAATAAGTTTTTTAAAAAAATAGTAAAATTAATTTTTTCTTCTACAATTAATTCGTTTTAATAATAAAGAACGAGGAAAGGCTTGGAAGGTATTATGGAAAAAAAGAGGAATAAAATTATTGATAAGAGTTCAGTGATTGCAGATACGATTCATGGACAAATTGCAATCAGTTCATTTGAGAAAGATATTATAGCAACTACTTTATTTAACCGTTTGCATGGAATTCATCAAAATTCTACAGCGTATATGACATTTCCTGCAAATCGAACAAAAAGGGTAGAACATTCCTTTGGTACAATGTATATATGCGGAAATATTTTTAGTAGTTCGATTTGCAATGCTTCTTTGGAAGATAATTCTAAATTTTTTAAAAAGGCGGAAGAAAAAGTAAAGGAAATAATATTATCTATACAAAATAGCAATGAATATAATTACAAATTGGGAAAGTTGATAAAAAAGTCAAATCAAAATTATAAGGATTTAGATATTAAAGGAGGAATTTATGACCGCGTAATGCCTGGATATTTAGAAAATGAACAGCAGAAGTTGTTTGTTATATTGTTTGAAGCAATTCGGATTTCGGCTCTTCTTCATGATGTGGGGCATCCACCATTTAGCCATATTACAGAATTTGCTTTAGTAAATGTATATAAGAGAGTACAAAAAGAAAATATAGAAAATAAATCCGTTGAGGAATTTAAAAATATTATTGGGATTTTTTTTGATAACGATCTGGAACTACATGAAGAGATGGGAAACCATATTACAAAAACACTATTTCATGACGCGATTGAAGATATTGATCAAGAACAAGCAAAAAACGACAAGGTTTATAACGAGCAGTTATTTCGTCTGATTGTTAGTGAGATGGTTTTAAATATTTTAAACGAAAAAGATACATTTTATACAGATCTGCACAGTGTCGTATCAGGAACATTAGATGGAGACAGACTGGATTATGTTTCCAGGGATATGATAAATTCAGGATTCAGCGTAGGCATGATAGAGTATGAAAGGCTGACTTCGAGCATGAAGCTTGTGTTTACGACTGTAGGCAAAGAGGAGCGTTTTGTATTTTGTCCATGTATAAGCGTAATTAATACAATAGAGGATTTTTTGATAAGAAGGTGGAATCTGTATTGTAGTATTATTTATCATCACCACGTAATTAAGACGGACTATCTGCTTCAAACGAGTAT
Organism: uncultured Lachnospiraceae bacterium; assembly: GCA_910586725.1. GTDB lineage: Bacteria > Bacillota > Clostridia > Lachnospirales > Lachnospiraceae > Roseburia_B. Next base: position 8,715 of record CAJUJL010000023.1, read on the forward strand.
TGAAGAGATTGCGTATAATTATTTATGGAACGATGAGGGCAGACAGGTTGAGGAAGAAGGTGATTACCAATATATTCTGCCTTATGATATCTCGGGTCTTTGGAAAGCGATAAAACATCAAACTTCTCCATTAGAATGGGGATATTCTATTAACCAATGGGATGACGCATGGCTGACAGCTATTTTAAAAAAGGCATATTTTGAAAAAATTATAAAAGAATCTACTTGTTTATGCAAAATGTTAACAGAATTATTAACAAATAAAAGAAGATTTGTATCATTGGTTAAGAGAAAAGAAGAATTTGGTGTGATAGACAAGGCTGTTGCGATTGGGATTTTGCAACGGGAAAAAGATGTCCGTGACGCAGTTCTCCAGATTAAGTCAAAAAAGTCGACAGTTAGTAAAGATACCGGAATAGAAATAGATGAATTTTTAAAAAATATAGAGATCTTGCTGGAGAAGTCGAAAGATTACAGCCAGAATGGAAGCTTGACAAATAATGATGGATTTTTGCTCGTTTTTATCAGCAATAAGTTGTTGTCATATAAGAGGGACAGAGATGTATTGCAGGAGATTGTTTCTGATGTTATAAAAGAGCAGTATGGCACAGAGTGTTTTGTTGTGTTTAAAACTCCTAAAACAGGTACAAAAAAGAATCTATACATCTATAAAAAATATTATGAAAATCCAAAGGATCAGTTGGTTTGTTTAAATGAAGTTTCGAGTATTAGCAGAATGTTAGAAAATAATCGTAATTTTAATCCTTTCTTTTATATATACATGGATATAGAAAAAATTTCTTCAAAGCAATTTGATTTTACAGCTGAACGGAAAAAGATTGGAACTTGTATTTCTGAAAGTATCTGTAAATATATTATTGATTTTATTGGCAATATATCAAAAAATAATTAACTAATAGTAAGAATACAAAATATTGACTTTGGGATAAAAGATCACTATAATGAAAAACAATAAAAGCAGGAGGGAATCTTATGTGTGTTGTATATATGGATTTGTCTAAGGAGGAGAATTTAGATTTTGCTATTTATAATTTAATTCTTCAGCAAGGTAAAAATGAGTTTTCGGAAGATTGTATTATTAATCAGCTGAAAACATATCAGGGGATTCCCGATCTAATAGAATTGGAAAAAAGTGTTAGAAGATTTTTGCATTTTTGGGTAGAAAGAGAATTATTGCAGCAGCATTGGGATATGTATTCTCTTATTTAAATTGCTGTGTTTACATAAAGAAAAGCATCAAATGGAGCTGTTACGCAATGTGGCAGACTCCTTTTTTTGGTTTGCGCGCCATGGGCGCGCTCTAGCGGGTGAAAGTTGTGTGTTCTGCAAGCTGTTATCAGCTTGCCAGTGAAAGTCTGGTCAAGGTAATCGCCAGTGAGTCACGGAGTACGAAGGATATGAACTGGCATTGGCAGATGAATTTGACGGTAAGTATAGGGCTGCGGCATCTATGATTTTTTAATCAGGGATGCCGCGGCTCTTTATTATTATGTGATGTTTAATTACAGGTTTTGATGCAAAGACGGGTTGCATTTCTGCAAAATTTCCACACAAAAGCAACGGAATATGGTACACTACATTTGGCAGACAAAGGAAAATGCAAGGGGGAATACAGTTGGAAGCATACAGTGAATTTGCCGGGGTGTATGATTTGTTTATGGACAATGTACCGTATGAGGCATGGCGGGACTATATTGTCGAAATATTGAAAAGCCATAACATCACGGACGGCATTGTTCTGGATTTAGGCTGCGGAACGGGAAAGATGACCCGATTGCTGGCACAGGCAGGTTATGATATGATCGGCGTGGACGCTTCGGAAGAAATGCTTGCCGTTGCAATGGAACATAAGAGTCTGGATTCTTCGATTTTATATCTGAATCAGGATATGCGGGCGTTTGAATTATACGGAACGGTGAAAGCTGTGATAAGCGTCTGCGATTCTATTAATTATATCACCAAAGAAGAGGATCTGCTGGCCGTATTTCGATTGGTGAATAATTATCTGGATCCGGGCGGTATTTTTCTGTTTGATTTGAACACCCTATATAAGTACAGGGAAATTTTAGGGGAAACGACGATCTGTGAAAACCGGGAAGAAGGAAGCTTTATCTGGGAAAATTATTATGATGAAGAAGAGCAGATCAATGAATACGATATGACTTTTTTTATCCGGGAAGAAGACGGAAGATACCGCAGATACAAAGAAACGCATTATCAGCGCGGCTACTCCATAGAAACGGTTCAGACACTGCTGGAACAGGCGGGACTGGAATTTGTGGCCTGTTATAAAGAACAGACGACTTTGCCGCCGGAAGAATGCGATGAGCGGATTTATATGATAGCACGGGAATGTACAAAACATAAGGGGGCATAAAAATGTCAGATTATATGGTAAGGGCGACCGCGGCAGACGGACAGATCCGCGCATTTGCCGTAAATGCAAAAGAACTGGTGGAAGAGGCAAGAAAACACCATAACACGAGTCCTGTTATGACGGCGGCGCTTGGGCGGCTTTTATCCGGCGCGGTTATGATGGGGGCAATGATGAAAGGGGAAAAAGATTTACTGACGATACAGATACAGGGCAGCGGGCCGGCAAAGGGGCTTGTCGTAACGGCGGATTCCAAAGGGCATGTAAAAGGTTATCCGCAGACGCCGGACGTCATTTTGCCGCCTAATAGCCAGGGGAAGCTGGATGTGGGAGGCGCGCTTGGCATCGGCGTTATGAGCGTTATCAAAGATCTTGGCATGAAAGAGCCCTACGTAGGGCAGATTGAACTGAAAACAGGAGAGATTGCAGACGATTTGACGTATTACTTTGCGACTTCAGAACAAATTCCCTCTTCCGTGGGACTTGGCGTATTGATGAATAAAAACAATACGGTCAGACAGGCCGGAGGGTTTATCATTCAGCTGATGCCGTTTACAGACGAAGAGACGATCGGAAAATTAGAAGCAAGAATTGCAGAACTGGCTTCCGTTACGGCGCTGCTTCAAAAAGACGGTACGCCGGAAATGCTGTTGAAAGAAGTATTGGGAGAGATTCCCTTTGAAGTGACAGATACCATTCCGGTTCGGTTTTGCTGTGATTGTTCCAAAGAGCGCATATCAAAATCTCTGGCTACCATTGGCAAAAAAGACCTGGATGAAATGATTGCGGGCGGCGAGGGCATTGAGGTGAAATGCCATTTCTGCAACACCGATTACAAGTTCGACACAAACGAACTCAAGGCGATCGCTCAAGGCGGCGCCAGTGTGCGTTAGAGGAAGAGACATTTGTACGGGAGTTATCCTGCAATCAGTCTTTTGCAGGACTGAAAGCAGAACAAAATAAAAAGGAGATTGGAACGTGAAAGAAGGATATATAAAAGCAGCCGCCGTCACCCCCGATTTGAAAGTGGCGGATACCAAATTCAATACCGAGCGTATATGTGAAAAAATCAAAGAATGCGGCGCGCAGGGAGCGAAGATTGTGGTTTTTCCGGAGCTTTGCATCACGGGATATTCCTGCGGAGATTTGTTTTTGCAGGAGCTGCTGTTGAAACATGCGATGAAAGGTTTGAAAAAAATTGCAAAATGCACGGAAGGAACGGATGCGATTGTATTTGTGGGACTTCCGGTTTGTTATCGGGGAAAGCTTTACAATGCGGCGGCCGCGCTTTGCGGCGGTGAGATTTTAGGCATTGTGCCAAAGACATATCTGCCGAATTACAATGAATTTTATGAAGCTCGTTATTTCGCCAAAGGCATGGAAGAAACGGTATATCTTGATATTGGAGACGAAAGCGTGCCGATGGGGCGGCGGCTTTTATTTACTTGTGACACAATGAAGGAGCTTGTGATCGGAGCGGAAATTTGCGAAGATTTATGGGCGCCGAACCCGCCGAGCATCGACCATGCCTTAGCCGGAGCGACGTTGATTGTAAATCTTTCCGCGAGCGACGCGGCGGCCGGCAAAGCGGATTATCGGAGGAATTTAGTCTGCGGACAGTCTGCAAGGCTTATCTGCGGTTATCTGTATGCCGGGGCCGGAAACGGGGAGTCTACGCAGGACGTTGTGTATCCTGGGCATAATATGATTGCGGAGAACGGTACGCTTCTTGCGGAGTCAAAGCGTTTTGAAAATGAAACCGTTTACGCGGCAATCGATCTGAAAAAACTGGAGGAAGAGCGCAGGAGAACGACTGCGTTTGAGATGGGAGATAACGCCGGAGATTATGAAGAAGTGGAATTTTCACTGAAAACGGAAGAAACGAAGCTGACAGCAAAAATTGATCCGGCTCCTTTTGTGCCGGGCAATAAAGAAGCGAGGGATCAGCGCTGCGACGAGATTCTGACCATTCAGGCCATGGGACTTTTGGGAAGGCTTAAGCACACCGGATGCAAATGCGCCGTAATCGGAATTTCCGGCGGTTTGGATTCTACGCTAGCTCTGCTTGTAACCGTCCGTGCATTTGACCGTCTGGGGATTGACAGAAAGGGAATTCTTGCAGTAACCATGCCCGGATTTGGAACGACGGACCGAACGTATGCGAATGCGTGGAATATGATGAAGCGGCTTGGCGTTACCGGTTTGGAGGTGTCGATCAAAGATGCCGTAAACGTTCATTTCCAGGATATAGGGCTGGATGCGTCCAAACATGACGTGACGTATGAAAATGCTCAGGCGAGAGAGCGTACGCAGATACTTATGGATCTTGCGAACAAAGAAAACGGAATGGTAATCGGAACGGGAGATATGTCAGAGCTTGCATTGGGCTGGGCGACTTACAACGGGGATCATATGTCTATGTACGGGGTCAATTCTTCCGTGCCCAAAACCCTTGTGCGTCATCTGGTGCGTTACTATGCGGATACCTGCGGGGACGACGGTTTACAGGAAGTTCTTTTGGATGTGCTGGATACGCCGGTCAGTCCCGAACTGCTGCCGCCCAAAGACGGTAAGATTTCTCAGAAAACGGAAGATCTTGTGGGACCGTATGAACTGCATGATTTTTTCCTGTACTATATGATGCGGTTTGGCTTTGCGCCCGGGAAAATATTTCGATTGGCAAAACAGGCGTTTTCGGGCGTCTATGAAGAGGATGTGATTATGAAATGGCTGAAAAATTTTTATTCCCGTTTTTTCTCACAGCAGTTTAAGCGGTCCTGTCTGCCGGACGGGCCAAAAGTGGGCACAGTTGCGTTATCGCCGAGAGGGGATCTGCGCATGCCGTCGGATGCCTGTGCAAAAATCTGGCTGGATGAAATCGAACGTATGATGTAGCGGATCCAATCTGCGGAATGGGAGGTAAGCATGCAGTATCGGAAAGACAGAAAAGGAAACGATTTGTCCGTATTGGGATACGGATGTATGCGTTTTACAAGAAAAGGAAGCGGCATTGATCTGGAAAAGGCGGAAAAGGAATTGATGTACGCCATCCGCTCCGGTGTAAATTACCTGGATACGGCGTATATTTATCCGGGCAGCGAAGCGGCGGTGGGAGAAATTCTGCACAGAAACCACTGCCGGGAAAACGTTTATATTGCGACGAAGCTGCCGCATTATATGATAAAATCCGTGGAAGGCGCGGAAAAGGTTTTTCAGGAAGAGCTGCGGCGTTTACAGACGGATTATATCGACTATTATCTGATGCATATGCTGACGGACGTCGATACATGGGAAAAATTAAAAAAAGCCGGGATCATGGAATGGATCGAATCCAAGTTAAAAAGCGGCGCAATCCGCAATATAGGATTTTCTTATCATGGACATACGGAAATGTTTCAAAGGCTGGTCGACAGTTATGACTGGGATTTTTGCCAGATTCAGTACAATTATATGGACGAACACAGCCAGGCGGGGCGGGAGGGCCTCAAATATGCCGCGGCAAAAGGCCTTCCGGTTATCATAATGGAACCTCTGCGCGGCGGCCGGCTTGTAAATCTGCTGCCCAAAGGGGCAAAGCAGTTGTTTGAACGGGATGCATCCGGCAGGACGCCGGCGGAACTGGCATTCCGCTGGCTCTACAACCAGCCGGAGGTTACCTGCGTGCTTTCCGGCATGAATTCCATGGAAATGATAACGGAAAATATAGAAACGGCAGAGAAAGGCACAGTCGGGCATTTTCTGCCGGAAGATGACGCGTTAGTTGAACTGGTAAAAGCGGAGATTCAAAAAACCGTAAAAGTAGGATGCACAGGATGCGGCTATTGTATGCCCTGTCCCACAGGGGTTGATATTCCCGTGACATTCCGCTGCTATAATGAAATGTATTCCGAGACAAAAAGCGGCGCCAGAAAAGAATATTTACAATGCACCGCATTTCGGCAAAAGCAAAGCAGCGCGTCTCTTTGCATCGGGTGTGGGAAGTGCGAGAGCCATTGTCCGCAGCAGATTGAAATCAGAAAAGAATTGAAACGGGCGGTAAAAGAGCTTGAGACGCTGCCGTATAAAGCGGCGAGGAAAGGAATCGCGTTGTTTAAATTATGGTGAGGGAAGCGGACGCTTCCCTCAATTGTATTGTCGCATTAAACGCGTCTGAGCCGGTTTTGCAATGCAGTTCCGGATTCCCGGATATGCACGAAGACATTGGAATAGACGAGAGTAAACAAAAAGACAGAAAGCACGATTCCGGTAATGACGTCAAAAACGGAATGCTGTTTTAAAAATACGGTGGATAAAATAATGCTGGTCATAATGAGAAAGGACCCATAACGAACCGGTTTGTTCTTTTTGAAATTTTCACTGTGCCAGACTGCAATATTGACGCCGACGGAATTGTATACATGGATGCTTGGAAACAGATTGGTAGGCGTATCTGTTTTGTATAAAAAGCGTACCATATCGGTAAATATATTGTCGCGTTCAAATGAAGCGGGGCGCAGATAGTGGCCGTTTGGATATACGGTCGAAATAATCAAAAAAACCGTCATTCCGATAAACAGGAATGCGCAGAGCCTGTAATATTCGCTTTTGTTTTTAAAGAAGAAATAGAAAATGGCAAAAGCCACATAAGCAAACCATAAAAAATATGGCACAATAAAGTATTCAATAAACGGAATCATATCGTCGATTTCCATATGGATCGTATGAAAATGGCTTGTTACTGTTTTTTCCAGCCAATGAAACCAGGGAAAATAAATCAGAAAATACAATTGTAATAAGCCATGCTTATATTTATGGAAAAATGTACGAAAACTGTTTTTCCAAATATGTTGTTCTGCTGTTGAAACATTCACAATATTCACCTGTTATCATATATATATTTATAGTATGCTGATTGAGTAGGATTATAGCACAGGTGTTTTTCGCCTACAATCCCAAATTAAAAAATTTACGAAAATCTTAAGAAATGATTACGAGAATTTTATGCAAAGGTTTGTTTGACAAAGAAGCCAATGCCTGTATAATAAAAAAGTGTACCAGATATACGGACAGGAAATCGGGAAGGAGTTGAATGTATGGAACCGAAAGCAAATAAAGGAAAGTCACGTTTGATCAAAGCGGCAATTCTTTTTCTTGGGGTTGCCGCAGTTGTTTACGCCGGCCTTTCCGTATTTTTTTTCAGTCATTTTTTGCCGGCGACAACGCTCAATGGAATATCCGTATCCGGTAAATCGCAAAAAGATGTAGAGGAAATGATTGTAAAAGAAATAGACGGATATGAGATGGCCATTTGCGAGCGGGACGGCGAAGAAGAAATAATAAAAGGGAAAGATATTGCACTGAAACCGGAATTCGGCGACAATATTTTGAAAAAAATCAAGGAGCAGAATGCATTTTCATGGCCATTGGCATTTTTCAATCCGCAGAAATTACAGGAAAACACTATGGTTGTTTTTGACAAAGTGAAATTGCAGGAGGCGGCGAATGGGCTGCAATGCATGCAGGAAGAGAATCAGGTCAGCCCCAAAGACGCTTATTGTTCACAATATCATGCGGACGGCTATAAAATTGTGCCGGAAGAACAGGGGAGCCGGATTAAGAAAAAACGGCTGCTGTCTGTTTTGGAAGAAGGCGTTTCCAATTTGAAAAAATCGGTGTCTTTGGAAGAAGAGGCATGTTATGAAACGCCGAGCATTACTTCGGAAGACGAAGGCCTGATAAAACTGGCGGATACGCTCAATGCGTATACGGGCGTTACGCTGACGTATGATGTGGGAGAGAAGCAGGAAACGCTTGACGGGAGCATTACGCATGCATGGATGCTCATCGACGGTATGGATGTTTCGATTGATGAGGAAGCGGTAGGCGCTTATGTAGACAAGCTGGCAGCCGATTATAACACGGCATTTCGGAAACATACGCTTAAAACTTCCTATGATAAAGAAGTCGAGATTGTAAATGGAGATTATGGATGGAAAATTGACAAAGAGGGAGAAAAAGAGCAGATTATCAAGGATCTGAAAGGCGGAAAATCATTGACCAGGGAAATTACATATTCCCAGAGGGCAAAAAGCCATGGAGAAAATGATTATGGGGACACTTATGTGGAAATCAATCTGACGGCACAGCATTTGTTTTTTTATAAAGACGGCTCTCTGATTGTGGAATCTGATTTTGTGTCCGGCAATCTTTCTAAAAACTATGACACGCCTACCGGAATATACGGATTGACTTATAAGGAAAGGGACGCGGTATTGAGAGGGGAAAACTATGCCTCCCCGGTCACATACTGGATGCCGTACTGCAATAACGTGGGAATGCACGACGCTTCCTGGAGAAGCAGTTTTGGAGGAAATATTTACAAGACAAGCGGCTCGCACGGATGTATCAATCTGCCCAAAAGCGCTGCGGAAAAAATATTTGAACATATTCAGGAAGGGGATCCTGTGCTTGTTTATACGCTTCCCGGCACGGAAAGTCCGGCGGCAGTGGCTCAGGAGGCAGCGCATGTCGTCAGTTTAATCAACGCGATCGGAGAGGTGACGTTTGAAAGCGAGACGGCCATTCAAACGGCAAGAAAGCTTTATGATCTGCTGACTCCGGCAGGACGCTCCCAGGTAACCAATTATGATCTTTTAACGGCGTCTGAAGCGCAGCTTGCGGCGTTGAAAGAGCTTTTAGCGGCTTCAGGACAGACAGTTCCGCCGCAATAGAGGCAAAGGAGGAAGGATGCCAGACTGGTTGACAAGAACAGAATCTCTTTTAGGAAAAGAGGCGATAGACAAACTCTTAAATTCCCGCATTGCGGTGTTTGGCATTGGGGGCGTGGGAGGATATATATGCGAAGGACTTGCCAGAAGCGGCGTAGGCGCATTTGATCTGATTGACAGCGACCGGGTATGCCCGTCGAATCTGAACCGGCAGATAATTGCCACAAGAAAGACGATTGGAAGATATAAGACAGAAGTAATGAAAGAGCGCATATTAGAGATTAATCCGGATGCGGACGTAAGGATTTACAATCGTTTTTTTCTTCCGGAAAATGCAGATGAATTTCCGTTTGAAGAATACGATTATGTGGCGGACGCGGTAGACACGGTGACGGCAAAAATCGCGCTCATTCAAAAAGCAAAAGACGGGAATGTCCCAATCATCAGCAGCATGGGAGCCGGCAATAAGCTGGATGGGAGCATGTTTCAGGCGGCGGACATCTATCAGACGAAGGTCTGCCCGCTGGCAAGGGTCATGCGGCGTGAATTAAAAAAAAGAGGCATTCGCGAGTTGAAAGTTGTCTATTCCCAGGAGGAGCCAATTTCCCGGGCGAAAGAATGTGCGGAAAGCGGGAGAATACCGGGCAGCGTGGCGTTTGTGCCATCTGTGGCGGGATTGCTGATTGCGGGCGAAATTGTAAAAGATTTGATGAAATTTGAATAATTTTTATAAAAACGGCTTGTAAAATTGAGTGTATGGGTTATAATCTTAATGCTAGGAAGTTGTATTATGTTAGATAGAAAAGGAGAACAGCAATGGATAGACCAGAACTAAAGAAGATGGCACATGAAGTCCGTAAAGGGATCTTAACTTCAATTTACAGTGCAAAAGCAGGGCATCCGGGAGGATCTTTGTCCGCTGCGGAACTTTTTACGTACCTGTATTTTGAAGAGCTGAACGTAGATCCGAAGAATCCTCAGATGGAAGATCGGGACCGTTTTGTATTATCCAAAGGACACACGGCTCCGGGGCTTTACGCGGCTCTTGCGCATCGTGGTTTTTTTCCGGTGGAAGATCTGGAAACGCTTCGTCACACAGGGAGTTATCTGCAGGGACATCCGGATATGAAATGTGTGCCCGGCGTAGATATGTCGACGGGTTCTTTAGGACAGGGATTTTCGGCGGCAGTCGGAATGGCGCTTGCAGCCAAAATGGATCAAAAGGATTATCGTGTATATGCTCTCTGCGGAGACGGAGAAATTCAGGAAGGCCAGATATGGGAAGCGGCTATGTTTGCGGGGCATCGAAAATTGGATAATCTTGTCGTAATCATAGATCATAACAAACTTCAGATTGACGGAAGAGTTGAGGATGTGTGTTCTCCATATCCGATAGATAAGAAATTTCAGGCTTTTCATTTTCATACAATTACGATAGACGGACATAATTTTGATGAAATTGCCGCGGCGTTCAAAGAAGCAAGGGAAACAAAGCATATGCCGACTGCAATTATTGCCAATACCATAAAGGGAAGAGGGATTTCTTTTATGGAAGACGCGGCGGAATGGCATGGAAAGGCGCCAAAAGAAGAAGAATTCAAAGTGGCAATGGAAGATTTGAGGAAAGCGGGGGAACAATTATGCCAGTAAGCAGGAATATAAATGAGTTGCCTAAGATTGCTACCAGAGAAGGCTATGGACATACCCTGGTTGCGCTTGGAAGAGAAGATGAACGTATTGTAGTGCTGGATGCAGATCTTGCGGCTGCTACCAAGACAGGCATGTTTATGAAAGAATTTCCCCAAAGACATATTAACTGTGGCATTGCAGAGGCCAATATGGCGGGCATTGCCGCAGGGCTCGCTGCCAGCGGGAAGATTCCGTTTATGAGTACATTTGCCATGTTTGTGGCGGGGCGGGCGTATGAGCAGATCCGCAGTTCCATCGGGTATCCTGGCTTAAATGTCAAAATCGGCGCGACGCACGCGGGAATTTCGGTGGGTGAAGACGGCGCGACGCATCAGTGCAACGAGGATATTGCGCTTATGCGTACGATACCCGGGATGGTGATTATCAATCCAAGCGACGATATTGAAGCGAGAGCGGCGGTAAGAGCTGCTTATGCGTATAAAGGCCCTGTATATATGCGTTTTGGACGCCTGGCTGTTCCGGTTTTTAATGACAGGGAAGATTATAAATTTGAGCTGGGCAAAGGGATTGTACTGCGGGAAGGAAAAGACATCACCATATTTGCGACGGGACTGTGCGTGGTAGAATCTTTATATGCCGCAGAGATGCTTGCCGCAGACGGAATTGATGTGGAATTAATTAATATTCATACGATTAAGCCGCTGGACGAAGAACTGGTTGCCGCATCCGCCGCCAAGACAAAGCGGGTGTTTACCGTTGAAGAGCATTCGGTGATTGGAGGGCTTGGTGCGGCAGTCTGTGAGACGCTTAGCGAGAAATGCCCTGTGAAGGTAACCAGAATCGGGATGAACGATATTTTTGGAGAGTCCGGCCCCGCGGTAGAGCTTTTGCACAAATACGGGCTGGATGCAGAGGGAATTTACAGGAAAATTAAAGAGGCATTGAAATAGACATTAACAAATTATGGCAAAGAGCCGATATAGCTTTTAAGAAAGCATATCGGTTCTTTGTTATGTTTTCGGAAACGTAAACGGAGTTACAAAGCATATGTCCCAATCATATTTTACGCCAGTCGTAAGATTTTTGGAAAATCAAGGAGGATACGAGCATGAATCAGGTAACGCAATCAGATGTAATCAGCAGTTATGCATCTGCGTCCGGCGCAGGCGCTATGGAAAAATCAGATGCAAAGAAATCAAAAGTAGGTGGGGCAGTCATAGGATCCCCCGAATTAAGCGACAAAGCAAAAAAATATTATGAGCAATTAAAAAAGAAATATTCCAACATGGATTTTATTTTAGTCAGCAAAGATAAAAAAGCCGAAGCTCAGGCAAATGCAGGAAAGTATGCGAATGCAAACCGCATGGTCGTTTTGATTGACGAGGAGAAAATTGAGCGTATGGCGGTAGATGAAGAGTACCGCAAGAAATACGAGGCCATTATCGGCGGCGCGAAAAATCAGCTTTCTCAATTAAAAGACAGCCTTGGAGCGAATGCTTCCAGTGTGAAAACCTATGGAATGCAGGTGAATGACGGCGGCAATGCTTCGTTTTTTGCAGTGATTGATAAGTCTCTTGCAGCGCAGAGAGATCGAATCGAAAAGAGGGCGGCACAGAAGAAACAGGATCAGAAAGAAGCCAAAAAAGCCGCGGAAGAGAAACGGTATGAGAAGCGAAAGACGGAGAAAGAACAGCAGGCAGACAGGCTAAAGCAGGATTGGGACGATGAGAATACCGTTACGGTAACGGCATCCTCGGTAGAAGAGCTGATCCAGAAGATTAACAGCACGATTTCCATGGGAATGAGTGACTATGTAAGGACGGAACAGGAATCATGGGTAGGAGGAAATGTGGACTTCTACGGATAAGCAAAAAGCAGATCTCACTATATCATTTTAAGCAGACAGACCGCTCGTGCCAGCCACGAGTGGTTTTCTTTTGCCTTGAAATATCCGTTTTGGGAAATAGTTTCCAGATGCTCTTTGTCTGTCAGAAGATGCGCAATTTTATCCGCGGCTTCTTTTGGCTGGGAGGCGTCGTAAAAACAGAGATCCTTTCCGTCCTGAAACTGTTCTTTTAGCAGCGGGGAGGCATCCGTCAGACAGAGGCTGTGATTTAGCATAGAAGAATATATGCGGTCATGCGTCCCGTTTTTAAATCCCGGAAGCAGATTCAGCGTGATTTTTGATTGCCGAAACAGGGCAAATGTATCAGAAAAAGAAATGTCGTCTATGATGTTTATTTGCGAAAAACCGGAAAGGGGAGATTTTCTCCATCCGTTTCCGCAAAGCGTCAGCGGGAGCTTTTCTCTGGCAAGGGAAAGCAGAAGCTCTTCCCGTGAAAATGCACGCAGATAGCTGTCGCAGAGAAAACACGCCTGCATATGAAGCGGAAAAGTTTCTTCAATAATTTCACTTTCTTCCAAAGAGGGAAGGAGCTGGCGCAGAGCGTCTTCCTGCGTCAGAGAAACATCGTTTTGCATCCGGTCAATTAATTTTTTGGTGATTTCACCAAGAAAAGAAGGGGAAGATAAGATGGACTGTTCTACCTGGCGATAATCCGTATATGTGCCTGAAAATAACAGATCCGTCTGTTTTTGGGGATAAGACGCGCTGTCTGGAAGCAGATCTTCTCCCGTCATTGGGAAAAATGCAGCGGATTTTATATGTGTATAATGTTTGCATATGTATGCCGCGTGGTTTTGATCCAGACATAGAACATGAAAATCGGATATTTTTTGCTTTAATGTGTCGTGGTGGTATAGCGGGTGGTCTAAAATGATGTCATAAAACGGAGCATGGATCTGGTCGAGAAAATAACTTCCGTCATCCATTTTCACGCGGGGAAGTTCCGAATTGAAATCAAATATGGCGTCAAAGGTCCGATTGGCCAGGCGTTCCATGGCTTCTAAGGGTTCTTTTGCGGAAGAGAAGAATTCAATCTCTGCGCCGCAATCGCGCAGCGCTTTCGCAAGAGAATCCGCAAAATACAAATAAGAATTGTAACATACCGGCTTTATAGAAAAAATGAGAAAATGTTTCATGGTAAAAACTCCTTTTCTTATACGGGATTTGTTCTATTATAATGCATACTCCATTCTTTCTCAATCTCTTTTATCGGTCCCAAAGAGCCTTTAAGAAAAATTATTTACTTATGCGTTTGACGTTGCAATAACGTGACAATAATATAAAAAGAACTGGGATGGGACTGCAAAAAATAAGTTGAACCATTTTGGGCCAAGTAGTATAATACGAAAGAACGTGCAGAAGAGGAGGTTATTCATGTTAGAATTAAGAAATATATCCTATGAGGTGGAAGACGAGCAGGCAAGCCGGGAAATCCTGAAAGATGTGAACCTTACCATCCGGGATCATTTTGTTGCGATTACAGGGCCTAACGGAGGAGGGAAATCTACGCTTGCCAAAATTATTGCGGGGATTCTTATGCCGACGTCCGGGCAGATCCTTTTGGATGGAGAAGATATAACGAATTTTGGCATTACAGAACGTGCAAAAGCCGGAATCAGCTATGCATTTCAGCAGCCGGTTCATTTCAAGGGACTGACGGTAAAAGATCTGGTTTCCCTGGCGGCGGGACGCGCGATGACGGTTCCTGAAATATGTGAGATCCTTTCGGAGGTAGGATTGTGCGCCAAGGAATATATTGACAGGGAAATCAACAGCAGTCTTTCCGGGGGAGAGTTAAAGCGTATTGAAATTGCTATGATTACGGCAAGAAGCGCCCGTCTTTCTATTTTTGACGAGCCGGAAGCAGGGATTGACCTTTGGAGCTTTAACAGTTTAATTCATGTGTTTGAAAAGATGCGGAAAGAAATTAACGGAATGATTTTGATTATTTCTCATCAGGAGAGAATTTTAAATATTGCGGATCGTATTGTTTTGATTGCAGACGGCGTTGTTTCTGCGGAAGGAACCAGGGAGGAGATTATGCCGAAGCTTTTAAATACGGAAGGGACCTGCAGTGCGCTGACCGATAAGGCAAAGTAGGAGGAAGACAATGGATAAAATAGAAAAGAATCTTTTGGAACAGGTGGCCGGCCTTCATGAAATTCCGGCGGGAGCTTATAATATTCGTTCGAACGGCAAAATGTCCGGCAGAAATGTGACCGCCAATATTGATATAATTACAAAAGAGGACAAGCAGGGAATCGACATTAAAATCAAACCAGGCACAAAGAAAGAAAGCGTGCATATTCCGGTTATTTTAAGTGAAAGCGGTTATCAGGAAATGGTGTACAATGATTTTTATATCGGAGAAGACTGTGACGTTACAATTATTGCGGGCTGCGGCATCCATAACTGCGGGGTGGATACCTCGAAGCACGCCGGCATTCATACGTTTTATGTAGGCAAAAATGCAAAGGTCCGTTATGTGGAAAAGCATTACGGCGAAGGCGACGGGAATGGGGAACGAATTATGAATCCCATGACAGTAGTGCATTTGGAAGAGAACGCGCGCCTGGAAATGGAGACGACGCAGATCAAGGGGATTGATTCGACCAACCGCATCACAAAAGGCGACTTGAAAGCCGGAGCATGCTTAGAAGTGTATGAAAAAATTATGACGCATGGAAAACAGTATGCAAGGACAGAATTTGAAGTGGATTTAGACGGTGAAAATTGCAGCGCAAATGTGATTTCACGTTCTGTGGCGAGAGACGCTTCCTGTCAGGAATTTTTCTCAAAGATTAACGGAAATGCGGCTTGTGCCGGACACAGTGAGTGTGACGCCATTATCATGGATCAGGCTAATGTAACGGCAAGCCCGCAGCTTACGGCCAATCATGTGGAAGCCGGATTGATTCATGAAGCGGCTATTGGAAAAATAGCGGGAGAACAACTGATCAAACTGATGACGCTTGGACTGACCGAACAGGAAGCGGAGGCGCAAATTATCAGTGGATTTTTAAAGTAATACGAAAATCAGAGATTTTCGTATTACTTCTGCAAGAACCGGAAACGATCTTCTTCCTCGCCGGATGTAAAGGCAGCGCTTCCGGAAATGTTTGCCTTGCGCAGACATTCGGTGCACAAAGAGCCAAATGAAATCGCTTTTCCGCATTTTTGACAGTGTATGTGTTTTACAGTAGGCTGCTGAAGTTCTTTGTATTCGATGCGTCCTTCTCGGATCCAGCCTTTTACTTTAAAGAGCGGAATTTCAAACTCCTTCGCAACGTCGAATTCTGTTACGTCGTTTTCACGAATGAACTCTTTTACCTGAGAAAAGAGGATACGTTCTTTACAGGCGGGACAAACTTCTTCGTTGTATTCTTCCGGGAGATCCCGGCGGCACTCTTTGCAAGACCTCATGTTGTTGCTAAAAAGTGATTCTGAAACAAGTGTTGCCATATGTAATAAACCCCCTTTACAACTATTATATCACAAAAACACACAGAAAGGGAAGCCGCTAATGAATTTTTTTCATCTATATGATTCAAATATAAGAAATGAAGCGCCTATCGCGGTGTTTGATTCCGGCGTGGGAGGAATCAGCGTGCTTCAGGCGCTGTTAAAAGAGATGCCAAATGAAAATTACTGGTATTATGGAGATTCGGCAAATGCCCCTTATGGAACGAAGAGTCTGGAAGAAGTGCGGCGCCTTACGGTAGCGCATGTGGATCGTTTTATCAGAGCGGGTGCGAAAGCCGTTGTTGTAGCCTGCAATACGGCCACAAGCGCCGCCGTGCGGTATCTGAGGCAGAAATATCCCGCTGTGCCTTTGATTGGCATTGAACCGGCGTTAAAGCCCGCGGTGCTGTCGAAGAACCATCCAAACGTCGTAGTTATGGCTACTCCGATGACGCTTCGTGAAGAGAAGTTTCATAATTTAATGGACCGTTATATGGGAATGGCGCATATTATTCCGCTGCCTTGTCCGGGTTTGATGGAATATATTGAGCATGGAAATATGCAGAGTGAGGAGTTGGAATTGTTTCTGGCAAGATTGTTTGAGCCGTTTGAAAAACAGAAGCTGGATGCGGTTGTGCTGGGCTGTACGCATTATCCGTTTGTCAGCAGAGAACTGCAGAAAGTTTTGGGAAATCATGTGACGCTGTTTGAGGGAGGACCCGGAACGGCCAGAGAGACAAAGCGGCGGCTGGCGGCGGCCTGTCTGCTTCGGAATTCTTTGGAAAAAGGGAAGATTCATTTTGATAACAGCGAGTGTTCGGAAGATAAGCGAAGGCTTTGTGAAAAACTGCTGAACATAAATTTTTGTTGAAAAGAGACGATAAGTCATTTATAATAACTCATTGATAAAGATAAACAGATATGGAGGAGCGATAGGAGATGTATACATTAGAAGATATTCAGGCAGTGGACCGTGAGGTTGCGGACGCCATTACGGCAGAATTTGAACGGCAGAGCAGTCATATTGAGCTGATTGCTTCTGAGAACTGGGTAAGTCCCGCGGTTATGTCAGCCATGGGAAGCGTGATGACGAATAAATATGCGGAAGGCTATCCGGGAAAACGTTACTATGGCGGATGCGAGTGCGTCGATGTAGTGGAGGAACTCGCAAGGGAGAGAGCCAAAAAATTATTTGGCTGCGACTATGCCAATGTACAGCCGCATTCCGGCGCACAGGCCAATATGGCGGTTCAGTTTGCTGTTTTGAAGCCTGGCGATACGGTTATGGGAATGAATTTAGACCACGGCGGACATTTGACGCATGGAAGTCCTGTGAATTTTTCCGGAAATTACTTTCATATCGTTCCGTATGGAGTCAATGACGACGGAGTAATTGATTATGATAAAGTTATGCAAATTGCAATGGAATGCAAACCAAAGATGATCATTGCCGGGGCGAGCGCATATGCAAGGGCAATTGATTTTAAGAAATTCCGTGAGATTGCCGATGCGTGCGGCGCGGTCCTGATGGTGGATATGGCTCATATTGCAGGACTGATTGCGGCAGGGTTACACGAAAGCCCGATTCCGTATGCGGACGTTGTTACAACGACGACGCATAAGACGCTGCGCGGACCAAGAGGCGGCATGATTTTGTGCAATCAGGAGGCTGCTGATAAATATAATTTCAATAAAGCGATTTTCCCGGGAATCCAGGGCGGGCCGTTGATGCATGTGATTGCAGCCAAGGCAGTTTGTTTCCAGGAGGCGCTGCAGCCGGAATTTAAGGAATACCAGAAGAATGTGATCGAGAACGCACAGGCGCTGTGCAAAGGATTACAGAACCGCGGAATCAAAATTGTATCCGGAGGAACGGACAACCATTTGATGCTTTTGGATCTGACGCCTTTGCAGCTGACAGGAAAAGAAGTTGAAAAATTATTGGATTCTGTAAATATTACCTGCAACAAAAATACAATTCCGAATGATCCGAAATCCCCGTTTGTCACAAGTGGAATCCGCATTGGAACGCCCGCCGTTACATCCAGAGGATTGCGTGCGGACGATATGGATAAAATTGCGGAGGCGATCGCCATGATGCTCAAAGAAGGAGATGCGAAAGCAGATGAAGCAAAGGCAATCGTAAAAGCGCTGACCGACAAATATCCGTTGAAATAAAATCACAAATAATTGCACCAGGGAGGCTGCCGCAAAACAGCCGTTGCATACAAAATATGGCATTGTAACTACAGGGGTTTCATCCATATGTCGTATGGACGGCGGATTTTGCGGCATACTTTTTTTTTGGAAGGAATGACTGCCTGTGTCGTGAATGGCATGTTTCTGAAATTTTCGATCAGAGATTTTCGAACTTTGCAATTCCGCGGATTTTATTGTATAATGCGAAAAAAGATTGTGAGGTATTTATGGAAGATTTATTAAAAGTAGGAGTGATTGTCAATACACACGGCGTTCGCGGAGAGGTCAAGGTATTTCCGACTACAGACGATTCAAAGAGATATTTGGATTTGGATCAGGTGATTTTAGACACGGGAACGGAACATAAAGTCATGAAAATTGAACGGGTCAGATTTTTCAAAAATATGGTGATATTGAAGTTTGAGGGATTTGAAACAATAGAAGATATCCAAATCTACCGTCAGAAACCGCTGTATGTCACAAGGGAGCAGGCGGTGCCATTGGAAGAGAACGAATATTTTATCGCGGATCTGATCGGTCTTTCGGCAGTAACGGAAGAAGGAGAGACATTGGGCGAGGTTGTGGATGTAATACAGACCGGAGCAAATGATATTTATGTCATTCGAAAGGATCAGGAACCCGATCTTTTGGTTCCGGCGATTAAAGACTGCATCAAGCGGATTGATCTGGAAGAGGACATTGTCTGTATACATTTGTTGAAGGGACTGCGCGAACTGAATCAGAAGCGGTGACAGGGGGGCATATACAGGCGTATGGATTCTAAAATGACAGTGATGATCGTGGAAGACGATCGGGTTTTGGCGGATGAGATCAGGCAGTTTCTGGAAAAATGGGGCTATGAGGCGTTTGTGGCAGAGCGCTTTGACGGCATTGCGGCTGAGTATTCTGACCGCCGTCCCCATCTGATCCTGATGGATATTACACTGCCCTTTTATGATGGGTATTATTGGTGCAGCCGGATTCGCGAAAGTTCGGATGTACCGATTCTTTTTATCAGCAGTAAAAGTGACGACAGGGATAAAATTATGGCAATTGCGCAGGGCGGGGATGATTATGTGGACAAGCCTTTTCATCTGGAATTGTTAAAAGCCAAAATCGAAGCCGTATTAAGAAGGACTTACCGTTATAAGGTCAAGGAGCGGATTTGTCTCGATGAAGACGTCTATTTTGAAACGGAAACGTCCGCTTTGTTTTGCCATGGCAAGGAGCTGGAACTGACCAGGTCAGAGAAGAAAATTATGTCAAAACTGCTGGATTGCAGGGCAAAAGTAATTACCCGTGAGGAATTGATGATGGAATTGTGGAGTACGGACGAGTTTGTTTCGGACGGTACGCTGACGACGCTGGTTTGCCGGCTTCGAAATAAACTGCGTGAGAGCTGCGGCAGTGAAATCATCGGCACAAAGAAAGGACAGGGATATTTTATTGCATGAGCTATCTGAAAAAAAGAAGGGGGACGTTTTTATTCTGCCTGTTTGTTGCGTTATCCTATAATCTGTATTTTCTTTTTCTGCTGCCGGAAGTCAGGGTGGAGTATCTGATTTATCTTAATGTTCTTCTGGCGTTTGCCGGTCTGATATTTGGAGGGAACGACTATTTCCATTTCCGATATGAAAAAAATCGAATCCGGGAACTGCTGTCCGTACAGACATTGATTTACCAGGAATTTCCGAGGATGGAGCAGTTTGAAGCAGTGGAACACGACATACGGATTTTACAGGGGCAGATCAAAGAGCAGTTCGATGCAAACTGCGATTTGGAAGATTACATTGCGAAATGGCACCATGAGCTGAAAATACCGTTGGCAGCGGCCCTTTTGATGAATGAGAAAATTGAGGATGAAAAATTGCGTACCGCTATGCAGGAACAGCTGGAACGGATGAATCAGCAGTTAAAATCCATACTGCTTGGCTGTAAAATTCAGAGCAGTCTGTTTGACATTCAGATTCGTCAGACAGATCTTTTGGACTGCGTGAAAGCTTCGCTGCATAACAATCAGTATTTTCTGATCCGAAATCATTTTGAAATCCGGTTGGATGTGGAAGACGTTTGCGTTTATACAGATAAAAACTGGCTGGTATATATGTTAGACCAGCTGATTGGCAATGCAATCAAATATGCCGGGGAAGAACCCGTTTTAAAGATCCGGAGCCGGCAGACCAAAGAGACGGCAATACTTTTTGTGGAAGACAACGGGGAAGGGATCAAAGACAGCGATATTCGCCGTATTTTTGAAAAAGGGTATACTGGAAGCAGTTACCACAACGGAAAATATAAATCCACCGGCATGGGGCTTTATATGGTGGCGAAAATTGCGGAAAAGACGGGACATAAAATCTCGGTGGAAAGCGAATGGGGGAAGTATACGAGGTTTCAGATTGAGATGAATCTAAAACAGTAAGAGGCGAAACGTCCCCAATCTTACATAACTGTAATCCGTATGTAAGGATTTTTCAATGCAGTTCTTTTATAATACATCTCATAAGGAGGTCATCTATATGGATAAGAAAAAAGTGATTGAGATGAAAAATCTGGTAAAAACTTACGGAACAAAAGGATTTTGTACAACTGTTTTAAAAGGAATCGACCTGGAAATTTGGGAGAATGATTTTATAGCCGTTATGGGGCCGAGCGGTTCCGGAAAGACAACGCTTCTAAATATTCTCTCTACGATTGACAAACCGACGCAGGGAACCGTTTTGTTAGACGGCAGGGATATTACGCGGGTTTCCAATCAGGAATTGTCTCAGATCAGAAGGGATAATATTGGATTCATTTTTCAGGATTATAATCTGCTGGATACGATGACTTTGCAGGATAATGTCGCGCTCCCTTTGTCTTTAAACGGTGTTTCGTCAAAAATCTGTGTGGAGAAAACACAGGAGCTTTTGACGGTGTTTGGATTAAAAGAGCATGCGAAAAAGTATCCTTATCAGCTCTCCGGCGGACAAAAGCAGCGTGGGGCGGCATGCCGGGCTTTTATTACCAGTCCCAGGGTCATTTTTGCCGATGAACCGACCGGGGCGCTGGATTCCCGCTCCAGCAAGGAGCTTTTGGAATGCTTAAAAGGGCTTAACGACAATGGCAGGGCAACGATCCTTATGGTGACGCATGATGCATTCAGCGCGTCTTATGCAAAGGACGTCTATATTTTAAGCGACGGGCAGATTCAGTGTAGAATCAGTAAGGGCGCCGACCGAAAGGAATTTTACGATCGGATTTTAGACATGCAGTCCTCCATGGGAGGTGATTTCTCATGAGTATGGGAAAACTTGCGCTGTTAAATTTCAAAAACAGTTTTAAAAATTATCTGGCGGTTATTTTATCTCTGGCATTTACGATACTGATATTTTTAAATTTCCAGAATGTGGTTTATTCGGATATTTTTGAAGGCCTTGGCGGGAAAAACAAGGAGTATATTGACATTGTGATTCAGATTATTTCTTTTGTGCTGGGCTGTTTTATGTTTTTCTTTCTCTGGTATGCGACAAATGTGTTTTTAACAAAGCGGAAAAAAGAAATTGGCATCTATATCTTTATGGGGCTTAGCAACAGGAAAATCGGAAAGCTGTATATGATCGAAACCGTGTTGATCGGGATTGCCGCGCTGATCCTGGGAATAGGAGCAGGGATTCTTACCACACAGCTTTTTCAGATGATATTGCTTGCCATTTCGGATATTTCGGTGGATATTTCGTTTCAGATTAGTTTGCGGCCGATACTCATTACAACGGCGGTTTATCTGGTAATGTATTTGATTTTTGCCTTGAAAGGATATGTAAATGTCGTGCGCAGCAGCGTGATTGAAATGGTGTCCGCAGCGAGAAAGAATGAATATGTAAGGCAGAATACATTTGTCCTGATTTTAAAAGCGGTTGTCGGCGTGGCGGTTTTGTCTTACGGATATATGCTTGCCATCAAAGAGGGAGGCCAGGAGGTAATGGGAAATGTCCTGGCAGCGGTTGTGCTTGTCGTGGTTGGCATCTATCTGTTGTTTGGCGGATTTTTGCCGGTATTGTTTTTGTATTTGTCAAAAAAGAAATTGTTCCTGTATCAAAAAGAGAGAAATCTCTGGGTAAACAATGTGATTTTCCGGATAAAAAAGAATTACCGCACGTATGCGATGACCTGCGTTTTGATGATTTGTTCCGTAACGGCGCTTGCGACGGGGGTTGCCATGAAATTCCGGTATGAAGCTATCGTCAGTTTCCGAAATACCTATACGTACCAGTTTACAAGCGGCAGACAGGGACTGGATGAAAAAATCAGGCCGTTGATTGAACAGGATAATGAAATTGCTTACAACAGTGAAATATCCATGCTTCTTCTGGATGCTTCGGTTATGAATGCCCGGTTTTTGGAGCCCGGATACGTTGTGGTTTCTTATGGCCAGCTCAAAAAACTGGCGGAGGATACGGGATTGGAGTTTACATTAAAAGAGCCGGGAAATGATGAAATTATAAAATTGTCCAGATTGCATATGCTGTCGCTTTTGACAGACCGTTCCCACGAAACCGTTACCATTCAGGGGAAAAGCTACAGGCAGACAGCAGAGGCAAATATACCCTATCTTGGTTATTTTCAGGAAGAAATGAGTATTTACCTGGTCAATGAGGAAGAATATGAAAAACTGCTGCCTCTCGGAACGCAGATGAGGACATACAATTATAAAATTTTGGATATGTACAACTTTGCCGCATCCATAGACGAATTGGATATGTTTCTGGAAAGTCCCGATGGAGCGGATGTTGGAAGAGTGACGATAGATCCGGGCAGCAGTGATATAGAATGGGTGAAAATCCTGCATACGGTTTGTATCTTTATGTTTATGGTATTTGTACTGGCCAGCGGAAGCATTTTGTTTATGAAGCTCTACAACGATGCTTTTGAAGAAAAAGAACGGTATCAGGTGTTAAGAAAACTGGGAATTGCCAAAAAGACGTTAAAGAAATCCGCGGCATGCGAATTGAGGACGGCGTACGCCATGCCTTTCCTGGTTATGCTGTTATCCGCCCGGTTTTCCGTGCATGCGTTGGAAAAGATGATGTATGCGGATCTGACGTTTATTTACCTGGTCAGTTCGTGTGTGGTTTTGGCAATTTTTATTTTGTGCTATTGGTGTTCGGTTTCCGTTTATGTCAAAAATGCAGAAGTGGAGTAGGAAAAATCCTACTCCGCTTCGAAATATGCGTCAATACCGTCGGCGATGCCTGTGGCGATTTTATATTGATATTCTGCGGTCGCCATATTGGCGTCTTCCGTGGGGTTGGTCATATAACCCATTTCTACAATGGTGACAGGCGTCTGGCACCAGTTTATTCCCGTCATGGTATCCGTTTCCCATACGTATTGTTTGTTGCAGCCCGCGGCAGCTGTGAGATGATCCAGAACAAGAGAAGAAAGTCGTTTGCTCTGGCTGTAGAGAGAAGCGTTGTAGGGATTGCCTGAGGTCTGGCAGATGGTCATGGCGCCGTTTGTGCCGCTGTTTTCGGAACCGTTTGCATGGACGCGGATAAAAGCGTCGGCCCCTGCCTGGTTTGCAACTTCTGCGCGCTCTGCGTTGCTGATATTTACATCATTGCTTTCGCGGATCATCAGAACCTCATAACCCCTTGCTTCTAATTCATCTCTTAATTTCAGGGAAACCTGAAGCGTCAGTTCATATTCCGCAAGGCCGGAGACAGAGCCGCTTGTGCCGCTGGCGACTTTTGCTTTTCTTTCGGAGGCGCCGGGGCCGATGGGTTCTGTTTCACTGTTTCCCCTTGACTGGTGGCCCGCGTCAATTGCGATCAAATAACCTGTGCTTTCGCCGGGCAGAGGCTTGTCTTTTACATAATCGCTTTTTACATAGTAGTAGGCGTTGTCGATTAATATCTTAGTCCATCCGTCGGATTCGTTTACTTTATTTAAGACCGTTCTGCGTTCTGCAACCTGATATACGTCCGCGTCCATGCTGGGAGCGGTACGTATATTGACCGAATTTGTGGCAATGATTTCGGTTACGGCAATATTTTCCGGATTTTCTGCCGTTTCCGGCTGCGTCGGATCGGGTTCTTCTGACGGTTCTGGCCCGGTTTGCGCTGGCTGTGTATCATCGATTGGGTCGTCTGGCGTATAATCTGCGCTGTTGTTTTTTGCAGGATCTTTTTGCATTGTTTCTGAATTTTCAATTCCGATGTCATTGTCTGTCGTTTTATCCGCTTTGCCGCAGCCGCATAACAGTAAAGCGGTCAGTATCAGCATAAGCAGACGGGGCAGATTCTTATGTTTTCTTCGTTTCATTCTTTTTCCTTTCCCAAATGGCGTGGTTGCATGGAATATGTCAGAACATATTATATAGTAGGATTTTATAAAAATCAATGGATGCATTGCGTTATTTCTGCGGATGTTTGTACAAAGAATTTGAAAATTTTGGTATAAAAATAAAAATTACTCATAGAATTATATAATCGAAAGTTTGTTGCATATCTTATATCATGATGAAATAATTCTGGGAGGAAAACTATGCAGAATAACAAAAAATTAAAATGGACGCTTTTTGCAGGATTTATTATGACAGTTTGTTTTATGGCACAGTTCAAACTGCAGGCGGAAAGCGCGGACACCTTTATTTCACCGGAGTGTGTGGCATACTGCGAGGAAATCGGAAAACAATATGCGATTTGTCCTGAGCTGTTGGAGGCTATTATGGAATCGGAGTCGTCCGGTAATCCAAGAGCGCAGAACGGAAATTGTAAAGGGTTGATGCAGATCAATGTAAATTACCATCGAAATCGGATGAATAAACTTGGCGTAACGGATATTTATGATGAAAGAAGCAATATTTTACTGGCGGCGGATTATCTTTCGGAACTGTTTTTGGAATACGGAGATTTAGGTACGGTGCTTATGTTGTATAACGGCAGCAGAAATGCATTGGGACGCGGAAGAGAAGGGGATTATACCGAATACGCAATGAAAATTATGAAGCGTTCGGAACAGCTGGAACGTCTGCATCAGAAGTAGCATCCTTTAGGATTGATTTTCCGGCATGATTTTACTATAATGATAACAGGAATTATCAGGGGTACGGCAGACAGGAGGAGAGTATGATAAAAACACCTTTTGAAGCGGGAGGATTCGCGTTTTCAAGTGAAAAAATGATGGAAAAGGCGGTAAAAGAAGGGGAAGGCATACGATATATCAAAAACAGCGTGGATATGAGCGATCCCCAGATGGTTTTTGACGTATATTGCCAGATGGTTTCACAGAGACTGTTTGAAACGCCGCCGGGTTATGTTTATTTATATGAACTCAGGGAACTGTTAAGGGCAAATCCGTCAATCAGCAACAGAGATATTCCGCCCATTCCCGTGATTGCGTCTGAAAAGGCCGACGTAAAGAGGCCGGCGGAAGCGCAAAGGCGGCAGCAGCCAGCGCAGAAGAAAGTAAAAAACGTTAAAAATATAGATTATAAGCCGTGGTTTAAAGCGAGTATTTCGATCAGCGTCATTTTGCTTTTGATCGTGATCGGAATGTTTGCGGTAACGGCTACAAGCGGAAATATCAATATCGTCAATTATGAAAACGCGCTGATAGAAAAATATGAGGGCTGGGAGACGAAGCTAAAAGAACGGGAAGAAAAAATAAGAGAGCGTGAGAAGATGTTTGGCCAGTCTGAGTTTTCGGAGGGGGAAGCAGCCGACTAATATAAATTTTGGAATTCATACTTTTTTCATATTCTTATGATAAATTGTAAAAAAATGAGAAACGAGGTTGTTGGTATGGATAAAGTTAAAATACTGGTGGTGGATGATGAATCAAGGATGCGTAAATTAGTCAGAGATTTTCTGATTCGTGATAATTTTGAGGTTTTGGAAGCTGGAGACGGTGAAGAGGCGCTTCACATGTTTTATCATGACAAGGATATAGCGCTGATTATTTTAGACGTGATGATGCCCAAAGTCAACGGTTGGGATGTCTGCCGGGAAATCAGGGAGATTTCCAAGATACCGATTATCATGCTGACAGCCAAAGGGGAAGAAACCAGTGAACTGCAGGGGTTTGGACTTGGCGTAGACGAGTATATTTCCAAACCGTTCAGCCCCAAAATACTGGTTGCCCGTATAGAAGCAATTCTGCGGAGAATGAACAGCCATCAAAAGGAAAATGAGGCTGTGCAAGCCGGCAGAATCGTGATGGATAAAGCAGCCCATCTTGTGACGGTAGACGAAGAAAGAGTGGATTTGAGCTACAAAGAATTTGAACTGCTGGGATATTTTATGGAAAATCAGGGGATTGCGCTTTCCAGGGAGAAGATCTTAAACCACGTATGGAATTACGACTATTTTGGAGACGCCAGGACAATTGATACGCATGTGAAAAAGCTTCGAAATAAGCTTGGAAAAGGCGGGGAATATATTAAGACAATCTGGGGCATGGGCTATAAGTTCGAGGTGAACGAATAAATGTGGCATGTGAAATCAGATACGGTAGGATAACTGGAAGGAAAATTTTGCATGGGCGCTGCTTTTTGTTTTGGGAATTAGGATGGAAAGCATTACGGCGATGATCGTTTATGTTCTTGTCATTGAAAAAATTATAAGGTATAAAGGACATCGTTTGTACATAGTGGTAACGCATAAAATATTAAACTGAAAGAGCAGGGATTTTATACCTTGCTCTTTTTTAGATTTGACGTCATATGAAATGTTGCCATATAGTGTCAGGATTTTGATGGTATTCTATGATCATGGAGGAATTGGTCATGCGGGAGAGCAGATTATTTAAAATTGTGTATCATTTACTTGATAAAGGAGGGGCTACCGCTCCGGAATTAGCAGAAAAATTCGAAGTGTCTGTAAGGACGATTTACAGGGATATTGACGCTCTAAGCGGCGCGGGTATTCCTGTTTATGCTGAGGCAGGGCGAAATGGAGGCATTTATCTGATGAATGATTTTGTTTTGGATAAGGCGGCGCTGTCAGAAGAAGAAAAGCAGGAAATTCTAACAGCTTTACAAAGTATCAGCTCTATGAACAATATTGGCAGCAATCAAACCCTGCAAAAGCTTTCTGCAATTTTTCATATGAGTTCGGAAAACTGGCTTGAAGTGGATTTTTCCAGATGGGGCAATCATGGAACGGACCATGAGAAATTTGAGCTGCTAAAATCAGCGGTAATTCATCAGAAGTGCGTGAAAATAACGTATGCAAATTCCTGCGGAACAATGAGTGAAAGAATTGTCCAGCCGTTAAAAATGGCATATAAGTCAATGTCGTGGTACTTAAAAGCCTATTGCACAAAAAAACAGGATTATCGCATTTTTAAGCTGACGCGCATGATAGATTTGGAAATCCTCACGGAAAGCTTTTGCAAAAGATCTTTTCCGGAGTTGGATGAGACGCCGGGACGAGCTTATAACACAATTGTACTGTGTTTCCCGAAAAATATGGCCTATCGCGTTTACGATGAATTTGATAAAACATGGGTAAGCAAAAATGAAAACGGAGATTTTATCGTATCTGTTGAAATGCCGGAGGATGAATGGCTAATAGGGTATTTATTATCATTCGGAACGCAGGTAGATATTATAGAGCCTGTATATCTGCGAGACATCGTGGCAGAACAGGCAAAGAAAATCTACGAGAAATATTTTTAGGTGAAACGGACGAATGGCCGTGACGGGGCGCCCGGAGGGCGTAAAACATGACATAGGGTGTCAGGATATGTGTGATATAATTTGCCTGTAAATTTTACTTGAGAAAGGGGGGATACTGAACATGAAACATGAATGGAAAAAGCAGGAAAAAGAAATATACGGTGTAAAAACAAAACCCTGCGCGATTGATATTCCTGTCTTGAACTATATCATTCTTTCCGGCAGTGGAAATCCTAATGATAAAATTTTTTCAGATAAGGTTGCCGTTTTGTTTTCGATCGCTTATAAAATAAAAATGGCATATAAAGCGCTTGCCGAAAAAAGCAGCGAAATTACAGATTATTCCGTATATCCTTTAGAAGGAATATGGAGTATGGACTCTGAAAAAGAATATCTGGTAAAAGAAGAATTGCAGTACCGCATTATGATACGGCAGCCAGATTTTATTACCGGAGAAATGTTTGAGAATGCAAGAGAGGCAGTCAGGAACTGGAAATGTAATCCATATCTCACAGATGTTTCTTTTGAAACAATCTGCGATGGCAAATGTATCCAAGTACTGCACAAAGGCTCCTTTGATGACGAGCCCGCGTCATTTGAGATTATGGATGCATATTGTATGGAACATGGTTACAGGCGTATGGGAAAAGAACACCGTGAAATATATTTGAATCATGCCAACCGTACAGAAACATCCAACTTAAAAACCATATTGAGATACAAAGTTACAGATATGGAGAACTGATAACATACGATTATGAAAACGAAAGGAACTATATATGAGCAGACCAACAACAAAAACAGATTTACTGACAGCCGCAGCCGCCAATTATGAAAAGCTAAATGCGCTTGTTTCCGGATTAACAGAAAAAGAATTATCCACTTCCTTTGATTTTTCGCATGATGAAAAAAAGAAAGAGGCCCACTGGAAAAGAGATAAAAATCTTCGCGATATTTTCATCCATCTCTATGAATGGCACCGGCTTTTGTTAAACTGGGTATCTTCCAATCAGAATGGCAATCAGAAACCGTTTCTTCCGGAGCCTTATAATTGGAAAACCTATGGAAATATGAATGTGGAATTTTGGGACAAACACCAGTCCACGCCATTAGAAGAAGCGAAGAGTATGTTTCAGAAATCTCATGGCGAGGTAATAAAACTGGCGGAAACGTTTTCAAATGAGGAATTGTTTTCGAAAGGCGTTTATAAATGGGCAGGGGGAAGTACCCTGGGTTCATATTTTGTCAGCGTTACCGCAAGTCACTATGACTGGGCAATGAAAAAACTGAAAGCACACAGGAAAAATTGCGCCAACAGGCAGGGATGACATTCATGCATTCAAACGGACCATTCATGAAGCAGACGTTACAAATCCTCTTGATTTTTCCGATAAGTAATATGGAAGAATCTTGAATAATAATGGAGGATGGGAAAATGGGCATTAACGGAATAGGGACAGCAGGATATTCACTGGCAGGATATGCGGCGAGAGAAGCAGAAAGAAATACCGAATCCGGGATTGCGGAATTTATGGAAACAGCGGTGGATACGGAAGCGCAGGATAAAGTAACCAATTGTGAAGAAAAGGCCTTTGAGATGGTTGGCCCCAATGCTTTGCAGGAAGTAAAGGACGCATGGATGGAAGCCGCCAAAGAAGTAAATGCGAATGGTTTGGGAATCCAGAGGAATGGAATGCTGACCCATATATCGCAGATGATGGTGCAGCGGTTAAACAAAACGCTGAAAGGCGAAACAGAAAATTTTGATATTCTGGGGGATAGTGTAGGATCTGCAATCCAGGCAACAAAACAGGCGCTTTACAACCTGGAGCATCCCATAGTATATACGCCCAGGAGCATAGAAGTTCAGGAGGCGCGCATCAAAGAAAGAGAATTTTACAACGTGTTTTTAGAGAAGTTAAATCAGTTGCAGGAAGGCATATTTTAAATAAGCTGCAGAGCGCCGGGGATGGTCTGCCATCAATATTCGTTCCGTTGCAGCGGCCTGTGGGGTATCGATAGGTTTCATTTACAATTATTTTGATTCAAAAGCAGCGCTGGTAAGCACCACGGTAGAAAGCGTATGGTGCGAAATTTTCCATCTGCCGGTGGATGGGAAACGCAAAATGCAGCAGACCTGGCAGTATATTTCAGACGGGCTGCTTTTTGTCTTACAGAATGACTCCAGAATCCGGCCCGACGCCTTTACGGAGCAGTTTACAGCGGAAGGATGTGCGGACATTTTGTTTTCTCTGATGTTGTCCGCTTTGCTGCGGCAGGATTACAATCCCGCCGCTGTACTGGAAATTGTAAGGAGGATGCTTTATTAAATTTATGTCGGGCTGTTGATTTTTTATCCCTGAAATTGAACCATGTTCACTGAAAGGAGAAGAAACTATGCAAGCAATCGTTGAAACTCTGTTTGATGCCGTTTATCTGCTTTCTGTTATTACCATCGGGATTTTGATTCCCCGCGCCTTTGCCCTTTGTAACACCGGTCTTGAAAATTACACGGTTTCTCTGGGCATGGGGAAGTGGATCACATCGGTTACGATGACGATTTTTTATGTGCTGCTTTACTATGTCTGGCGTCAGAGATATAAGATCAACGGCAAGGGCGTCCTTACCGCCGCGGTATACGGCCTGGCGGGCGTGCGGATTGGGCTGTGCATGGATGCCCCAAAACCAGTGGCTCCATTCCAAATCTCCCATCTCCTGGGGCGTCTACCGCAATATTCCGTTCGCCCTGCTGGGATTTCTGGTCATTGCGCTGTTTTATCACAGTGCAAAAAGTTCCGGGGATCAGGCCTGAACCTGACCGCTGTGATGCTTGTCGTACGGGGCGTGGCCCAGATACAATTGCCTGCTCTCTCTTCGGGTATGAATGCGGCAATCTCCGGTATGGCAGGGATCGGACATATCACGCTTGGCGTAAGCCTTACGCTTTTGCTGGTGCAAATCAGGCGCAGCGTGTTGGAAGCGTAGCTTTCATTATGAAATCTGTGTTTGGGAGGAAGGTAAAATATGAAAGAGGAATGTTTAATATGCGAAGATTTGCTTGAATATCTGGAGAAGGATGAGATTATGGAGTGCGCCATATGTCATAGGAAAGAAAGCAGCAAAACCAGATGTAAAAAAGGCCATTATATATGTAATGCGTGCCATACGGAGGGAATGGATGTCATAGTCGGAATGTGTCTGAAAGAAACTTCAAAAAATCCGGTCGAGATCATAGAGAAGATGATGGAACAGCCATTCTGCCATATGCATGGACCAGAACACCACGTCATGGTCGGTTCGGCTTTGTTGACAGCGTATAAAAATGCCGGAGGAGACATTGATCTGCAGCAGACGCTGGTTGAGATGATGAACAGGGGAAAAAGCGTTCCCGGCGGAGCCTGCGGGTTTTGGGGAGCTTGCGGAGCCGGCATTAGTGCGGGCATGTTTGTGTCGATTATTACGAAGTCTACGCCTTTGGCTGTCGAACCTTTTAGGCTTTCCCATCTGATGACCGCAAAGGCTTTGGGAGAGATAGGGCTGGCTGGCGGGCCTCGCTGCTGTAAGAGGGATTCTTACCTGTCACTCCTTGCGGCCATTGATTTTGTCAGGGAGCATTTGGGAATTGAAATGGAAAAGCAGGAAACAGTATGCAGTCATTCCGCGCAAAATAACCAATGTATGGGAAAACACTGTCCGTTTGCAAAAGTGAACCATTAGGATAGATCCTTTTTCGCCCTGAAATGGGGGTGGTATGCGTTTCGCAGAGCTAACCGTCTCATATCGGACAAATGGCGAAAAACTTTAGACTTGTTTTGGAATTTCCGCACTGTGTTTCTGCCTTTCGTTCCCAAAAAGTGGTCGTTTCGTTCCTTATGACCGAAAAACGGAAAATTTCTGCCGATATAAGAAATGAATGCCGATATGGATTTGAGGTGGTGTATTTTGGAAATAGCAGTTGTAGATGATGAAAAAGCAATCCGGGAGCATATCTGCGCCCTGATTAAAAAACAGCAGCCGGGGAGTCATATAGAAGCCTATACTGTGGGCGAGGAGCTGCTTGCATCACAGAAACGGTTTGACCTTGTTTTCCTTGATATACAGATGGAGGGCATGAATGGCATAGAGGCGGCAAAAAAACTGCGGGAACAGCAGACGGATACTGTTCTGGTATTCATTACAGGTATCAAGGACTATGTGTTTGACGCGCTTGATCTTTATGCGTTCCAGTACCTGTTAAAGCCCATAGACGAGAGAAAATTTGCGGAGGCGCTGGAAAGGGCGGCGAGGGAGGCCGCAAGCAAGAAAGAGCGTCGTGTGCTGTTCATCAAGTCGCGGAATCTTACCCTTGACCAGTCAGAAATTCTGTATATTGAGAGCAGGGCAAAAAAAGCAGAGATACACACCGCAAGACAGACGATAGAAATTTATGCGGCAATGGATGAACTGGAAGGGCAGCTTGGGGAGGAATTTTACCGCTGCCACCGTGCATATCTCGTGAACATGGATTGCATCACGGAATATGACAGCCAGAGCATAACCCTTACGAATGGCGACAGGGTGTATTTGACGAAAAAGAAGTATGGTGAGTTTGTAAAAGCCTATATGTGGCATCTGCAGAACGGGGGCGTATCCAGTGTTTAAAGCAGCGGATGCATTCTATGTAGCGCTGGCGTTGTTCCAGGGGTACTGTCTACAGTATTTTTTTGGAAGCTTTTTAGAATCAAGGATGAAAACCAGATGGAACGGGCTGTATGTAGCGGGTTTGTATATGGCTCTTAGGTTAGCTGTAATGTGGCATTCCCCACCGGGATATGAGGATTACAGGGTGGCGGCCGGGACGCTGGCAGTATCGCTTAGTATTCTGTCAGTGCTTGCCGTGTGCTTTTATAAGGCATTTTGCACCGTCACGGTTTTCCTTGTGGTTTCATTTCAGGCAGTGATAAATATCAGTTCTTATGTGGCAGTGGTTTTGGTTGGCAAACCGGGAAGCAAATTGTCTGATGTGTGGAATTGGTGCGTCAGAGAGGGGATCATCACATCAGAAAAGAGCCTTATGATTGCAGTCTGGATTGGAACAGTATCTGTGTTGGTTCTCCAGTATTTGATGATTGCCCTCGTGCTATATTTTTCACTGAAAAAAATTGTACAAAACTTCCAGGAAAAGAATTACGCCATCAACAGGACGGAGTTGCTTTTTATCCTTACGCCATCGGCGGTGAGCATGATGATCTGTATGCTCCTGCGTATCATCATGATTACGGTGGAGAACGGTATCCCCAAAATGCTGTATGAGAGATACCCGAGTCTCGTTGTAGTGATTCCCGCAATTCTTCTCCTGTCGCTGCTTTCCATTCTATATGGGGTGAAGCTGTTCCAGGACATGATCTGCCGGAACAGGGAAAAGAGCTGCAGGATCGTGCTGGAAAATCAGATAAACGGCTTGCAGGAACATATAGAAGAGATGGAGCGCATCTATTCCGGCATACGGGGTATGAAACACGACATGAAGAACACGCTTGCCGTTATCCGCAGACTTTCCACAGGGGAAGGAAACGGTGAGCTGCAGGAGTATCTGGCAGAGCTGAACAAAGGGCTTGAAAAGCTGGAGGTGCGGTTTAGGACGGGAAACATGGTGGTGGATACTTTGCTTAACATGAAATACCATGAAGCGGTGCGGGATGTGCCTGATCTAAGGATGGATGCGGATAAAATGCTGCTTTCACGGGAGATTGAGATGCACAGTTATGACATGGGCGTTATCTTGGGAAACGCGGTGGATAATGCAATCGAAGCCTGTCGGAAGCTGAAAGCGAAAGAACCGGAGGCAGACGCTTTTATCCGCATAAGTTCTCTTCAGAAAGGAAACCTGCTCATCCTGAAAGTGGAGAACAGCTTTGACGGACAGCTGGTGCGCGGACGGCAGGAGGAATTCCCGGTGACCGACAAGGCAGACAGGGAGAATCATGGGCTGGGTCTGGTCAACATCAGGAGCACGGCGGAGAAATACCAGGGAACCATGGATTATAAAGTAAAGGACAGGGTGTTCATCCTGTCGGTGATGATAAAAAATGAAAAGGAGGAGGGGTGAAGATGGATTTTGGAGTGACAGGTAAACCAGGAGGGCGCTATCTGGCAGGGCAATACCCCAAAAATGCGGCGACTGATAAGAATAGAGGGATGAGCTTTGCAGAGATTGCGGCGGCAAAGGCTGCAGGGCAGTCAGATGTATCGGAAATGAGTTTCAAGGATATGTGGCAGAAGAGGTATCCAGGAGCCTGCTACAACGTGATGGATACATCCAGGATTGACGGTTCTTTATGGGGGAGGAATGATTATCCGTGGGATAAGTATTTCACCAATCATGCGGATGACGCTGTTCTGGACTGGAAACCATCGGGCGCCCAGCCTCTCATGCTTGATTCTAAGGTGCAGGCAAAGATCAATTCCACTATAGGTAAGAAAGCAATTGTTGTTCCGGCAGAATTGGAAGAAAAGATGAAGAATGACCCGGAACTGGCAAAGCGTGTCATGATAAAGGTTGAGGATTTTATTGCGAAGCAGGATATAATGAATCCGAATCCCTGGAAAGGCTATCTGATTGCATTAGATGAAAATGGGGCAATCGCGCATGCCTGCGTGACAAGTGAAAAGATGTCAGTGTCATCGGCGGAATTCATAGAAGCCCGCAAAGTACGGGAAGAAAAGCATGCTGAGTATGAGAAGATGTGGCGCGGAACGGCCAGGAATGCAGTACTATAAAATTGAAAGGAATGATACTATGGCAATTTCAGGAATCGGAAGCAACTACAACAACGTGTACGAGGGTACATATGCAACTCAGAAAAATAATGCGGTAAAGAAAGCGGAGGCGAGAGAAGCTGCGTCTGCACAGGCGCGAGAAGCAAAGGACGCCAGGGAGAAAGCGACATCCGATTATTACTCTTATTTACAGAAGAATTATGACTGTATGTCCAATGGCAATGTGACAATATCCAGCGCATATCTAAAGAAATGTTCAGGCGATTCCGAAAAGGCGAAGGAACTGGAAGATTTTCTGAAAAAGATACCGGAGCTTGAAAAGCAGGGATATGAACAGCTTTCCGCGCAGAACAGGGCTTTGGGCGGGACAGTGACTTATTACCAGCAGACATGGATGGTCAATAAAGACGGCAGCATACAAAGTACTGTATATTCCGTAACCGAAACAGAAATGATGAATGCAGAAAGAATGAAGAAGGGCATGGATGAGCGCCTGGAAAAGCAGAAAGAAAAGAAAGAGGAAGAAGAAAAAGCAGAAGAGAAAAAAGGGGAAAAAGCGGAGCGGGCTGAAAAGCTGGATGGAGGCACGCAGAAAGTTTTTGTGTCGGAAGCCACGGGACAGAAGATGACGGTCGAGTATGTGGAAGCGGAATCTGAGCTGGAGGCGAAGGCGATGATGCAGAAGGAAAAGCTGGAAGATGCGTACTATCCTAAGTTTGACAGGAATATTTAGGATGAAACGCCTTGACTGTCTGTGTGATTTGTGAATATGGTCATGTATATGCAAATCTGTCAAAGGTATCTCTGGCATTTCGGCAGATTGGAGAGTCAAGGGGCGCTAAATGGTAAAAGATGAATAAGAGATAAACGGAGGGATATTGATGAAAAAAGCAGGATTTTTGCTGGCTCTGATATGCAGTTTGATATTAACAGGATATGGAGCTGCAGCAAGGTCGGAGGAAGAAAATGCCGTATCAGTAAACTTTGATGATGTGGCGACGCAAAGCGAACCGTCCGAACAATATCGTGAGTATCTGGCGCAGAATACGCAAAATATGTTTACGGGCGAAGATGGGATTGAATCAGCGGATGCAGCCGTATCTTACGATGAAGGAACAGAGCAGTATTCAATAGAATTATCGTTAAAGACAAATGGCAATGTAAACAGTGAGAAAATTGAGGATTATAAAACGTGTCTGAATAAAACATATGCGGATGTGATGTTGATCATTGATGGGGAGGTTTTGTAAGGAAATTTCAACTGAATAAGTATAGCGTCAATCGCTGCTACATGGAAGCCAACACATCACATGTAACAGCGGTTTTTCTTTATTATTTTTTTGGGTGTTATATTTGTGATTTATTCAACGAATATGACTGGAAATTAATAAAAAAATGCAAAAAAATGATTGTAAAAACAGAATTTATCACATATACTATCAATAAAGAGATTAGGAGGTGTATACAATGCTGATTAGATTTTCTGTTGAGAACTACAATTCATTTAAAGAGAAGCAAGTATTTAGTATGGTCGCAGGAAAACAAACAAGGCATTCCTCTCATTGTTTAGCTGTGGATGGGAAACGTTTATTAAAGAGCAGTTTCTTTTTTGGCGCAAACGCTTCTGGAAAATCAAATTTTGTGCGAGCTTTAGATTTTATGCGTCGCGTAACTTTAATGGGGACAGGAGCAATAAGACATAATGATCATTTTTTTCGTATCGATCCAGTGTGCAAAGAAAAGCCAGGTGTTTTTCAAATAGATTTTATTGCTGAGCGAACTGTTTTTTCATATGGTTTTGCAATCAACTATTTGACGCATGAGTTTTGTGCTGAATGGCTTTACCATTTGGATTCTTCGGAGAAGGAAACATGTATTTTTGAGCGGGAACAAGGGAAGCAGATTGTAACTGACTTGCGGTTAAAGAAAAAATCCAATCTTCGATTTAATATATACTGTGAAGATTTAAAAGAAGATGAATTACTTTTGAGTGAAATTGGTAACAAAAATATCGACGAAGACTCCGATTTGCATGATTTTATTGTTGCATATGAATGGTTTAAAAATCTTATCGTTGTATACCCCGGCTCTCACGCTCGTAATAAAAATGTTTTTTTCTTAAATCCGGCCTCAGATACGGATTCTATGGTTAATATGCTTAGAGCTTTTGATACTGGAATAGAAGAAATCACAAAAGGAAAACAACTGGCGGAAAAAGCATTTTCATTTTTGCCTGAAAAGGTCAAAATAGATGTTTTGAATGATCTGGAACAAACCATGAGAAGCAAACTTCAAGATGGAGCCCGCTGCAAAATTGAAATTGGTGATTATCAGTTTGAAATTTCCATCGAAGATGGAGAAATTGTTGCAGAGAAACTTATGTTGGATCATGGAAATTCAGCAGAATTATTTGAACTTTCTGATGAATCAGATGGTACAAAACGTTTGTTTGACTTAATTCCGTTGTACGAATTTGCGCAAAAAGGAAAAATCATTATTGTAGATGAACTTGACAGAAGTTTTCACTCAAAGCTTACTGAGGAATATATCAAACGCTTTTTTGAAATCACGAAGGACAAAACCTGCCAATTCATTTGTACAACTCATGATTTAAATTTGATGGATTTAAGAATACTTCGCCAAGATGAGATTTGGTTTGTTGAACGCGAAAAAGACCATAGCTCGAAGATCTATTCATTAAGTGATTACAAACAGAGATTTGATAAAAACATATTAAACGATTATCTAATTGGCAGATATGGCGCTATACCATGTTTTCAAGATAACGAATGGCAGGTGGATCGTGAATGAGTTTATCTTATCGACTGGGAAGTAATTCATTGTTTGTCCGTGCTCACGAGGATTCTGTAGAGCCAAAGCGTGTCGTTTTTCTTTCTACGGAGGGAACGAAGACGGAAATACGCTATTTTAATTTTATTGAGAAATACAGAGAACAGCTTGGAATTGACGCAATAGTTCATATTGAGGCATTACGAAGATATGATACTAACAGTGATCCGGAAAATGTATTGGAATTATTGGAAGAATATATCAGAATCCGGACTTTGAAGAAGGCGCTGGAATCACAGCCGCAGATCAAGGAAAAACTGATCCTCCACAGCGACCAGGGCTCCCAGTATACATCAAAGGCCTTCGTGGAATTCTGCGAATCCGTCCATGTAAGCCAAAGTATGAGCAAAGCAGGATGTCCTTACGACAACGCCCCTATGGAAAGATATTTTGTCATAATGTGATACCGATATTTAGTATTTTTGATTATATACCGAAATTAATAG
>CAJUJL010000024.1 GCA_910586725.1 uncultured Lachnospiraceae bacterium
TTGCAACGGTTACAAAGAAGGGCTGTAACGTAGTGGCGAAGAAGGCGGGAAAAGTCACAATTACAGCTAAGGTTGGCAACAAGAAATTAAAGTGTAAGGTAACGGTTAAGAAAGCGGCTCCGAAGCCGTATCTTACAGCTACAACAAAGACACTTCGGGTAGGCGAAAGTTTTCTGCTTATTCAGGGGCAGTATACAGATTATGAGAGCACCTTTTCTTATAACGACCACATTGCAACGATTGACGGAGCAGGAAGGGTAGTTGCAACTGGTGTAGGTCAGACAAAGGTTCTTGTAAACAGAGGTCAGGACGCACAGGGTAGATATAGGGATTACATCTGCACAATCAACGTTGTAGCAGGAACGGCTCCGGTTTGCAAACATCAGTGGATGGATACAAGCAAATACAACTCTAAGGGTGTTATGGGTGATGCGGCTTATAGGATTAAGAATTATAGGTCTGAAGCTTATACAGAATGCAACAAATGTCACATCAAGTTTTTAGATGACGCAGAATATGATGAACACGTAGCAAAAACAGAGCACTTTGCAGGTTCTATGACAGCAGGTGGCGGCGTGTATAACAACTATGTAAAGTTTTCTGGGGACGCTTACTGTTCAAAATGTGGTATTTGTAGGTAAATGTTCCACGTGAAGGCTTACGGAAATATGTAAAAAAATCATACAGTTAAGGGATATTCTCAAAAAGTGCACTTGAAAATATCCCTTTTTTATTATTGGATTTATTTGCATGATATACATACTTTGTTCCTATGCGGTTGCTTGGTTGTCTTTATGAAGATTCTATGTTATCTGGTGGCAGTCAGATTTTGTTTTCCAGCAGTTCATCACAAGTGACATGAAGCACCTTTGACAGTATCTTTAATTCAATGTCTGTAATGAACCGCTGACCGGATTCAATTCTTTGTACGGCGTTTTTATCAATGTCAATTCCTTCCCTTTGCAGTATTTCCGCAAACCGCCTTTGGGAAGTCTTTTCTGGCAGAGACTGCCTTAATCCCTTTATCCTGATTCCGCAGATATTATTCCGGCCATCTGGACATTTGTTTTTATACATATCTTATCCTCTCTGATTCCTGAAAATTTGACATTTACCGCTTGTCTTAAATGACAGTATAAGATATAATTAGATAATAATTGACATTCACTAAATGTCAGTCTGGAAAATATAAAAATTTTACAGAAGGGGGATTTCCATAATCATGGGATTAGTCCTGCGAATATAATGGAGGGATAAAAGCTATGAAGAAGATGTCTGGATTTATGAAAAATATTACTTGCAATGGTGGTTATGCTGGCGGCGTTTTCTTTTCTGCCGGAAACGGCCGAAGCGGCAACAATCAGGTTAAGCCAGAAGAAAATTACGGCAACGGCGAAGGAATGTTTCACGTTTAAGGTCAGCGGGGCGAAGGGCAGGAAGGTGGAATGGTATTCAACCAAGAAATCCGTAGCTACGGTATCCAAGAAAGGCGTAGTTGTTGCAAAGAAAAAGGGTACGGCAACAATCAAAGCTAAGGTCGACAGTAAGACGGTTAAATGTAAGGTAACGGTTAAAAAGAATGCTTCCCAGCCATGGCTGACAACAAAAACAAAGACATTGCATGTAGGTGAGAGCTTCCTTTTAATCGAGGGCTGGTTTACAGATTACGAGTCAACGTTCTCATTCAACGACCGCATTGCAACGGTAGACGAAGCCGGAAGGGTAGTTGCTAAGGGCGTAGGCATTTGAAAGGAGGGAGAATTTTTATAAGTATGTTTTATGCACCATAACATTACGATGATTTTGCCACGCATATTTTCTTACAAAATACTATTACATAAAAAACAATGGAGGAGAAATGAAAATGA
This sequence comes from uncultured Lachnospiraceae bacterium, assembly GCA_910586725.1. GTDB lineage: Bacteria > Bacillota > Clostridia > Lachnospirales > Lachnospiraceae > Roseburia_B. The sequence continues at coordinate 1,869 of CAJUJL010000024.1, forward strand.
ACAAAGCGTTAAAAATAACAGATAATAATGAATATGAACTTTCAGCAAAGGATATAGCGGCTATACATTATGGTTATTGTTTAACTTACGGAAAAGTTGCGTATACTACGGGAATTGCTTTTGACAATACCAAAAATTTAGAACATATCCTTTTGGTGGTAGGAGACGAAAAGCCTGTATTCTATTGGTGTCATGTAGAAAAATTTTATTCTTATGGGAGCGGTCCAAAAGGCATAGAAAAATCTATGGATGAGTATTCACCGGAAATATATAAGGAACAGCCTAATACTACATGGATATTGTTTGATAAGATGGAGCATCTTCCGCAGGATTTTACAGATGTCCTGTACAACAAGCCTGATTTGCTCCGTGAATTAATAGAGACTCCGAGATACAACCAAAAAGAAATATAAAAATATCTGATAAATTGCTTTTGGAATATAAATTGGTGTTTTACTAAAGAAAACAAAGAATCATACAGTCAAGGGATATTCTCAAATAATACATTTGAAAATATCCCTTTATCTATTATCGGATTTACTGGGATAATTTACACTGTATGTAAATCCCTAATTGCTGCGCAATTACCTGTCGGCAGGGGGGATTGACATACTTTTTCTTTTTGTTCGCATAGTTGTCCTTATAATAATTATACTGATTATGCTAACTGCATGGATTGGTTTTCTAATTCCTTAACTGTATCAAGAGATAACTCCGTAGCTTCTGCAATTTCTTCTAAAGACATCTTGCCTAATTTTATTAAATGAATCGCCGTCTTTTTTGCTTTATTCTGTACTGCTTCATTCCTCATATCTTCCATAATTTTACACATGGCAGCAACTCCTTTCTCGTCTTGCTTAAAATACCTTGCTTTTGCAGCAAGCAATTCATAGTTCATATCTTCGGGATTCGTGCATGAAAAATCGTGCATTAGCTTACCGATTTCATCGTTGCCCCTATATTTCCCATTAACATATAGAATATGCGAACCGTCACCAAACAATACCTTATTTTCACCAATCGTGATATATCTTTCAACGGGATATATCGGCTGGTTTCCTTTCATCACATCATTTTCTGTGATAAAAATAACATAGCTGTCGGGAATGTCTTCCGTATCATCTCCGGTCTTTAAGATATGCGCGTCCAGCAGACTGCTGTTATGCCTTGCTCTTTTTGCGCCTGCTCCTGTATCTTTCCTTTGGATTTCTACATCAAATTCCTTATCGGCGCTGTCAATCGCATGAACATCTAAAATAGCAGAACGTCCCTGCAAATTCTTCATCGGCTCTTGTGTCCTGACCGATTTAATTTTTATATCCTTGCGCCCTAAAACGATTCGAAGTATCAGCTCCACGCCCTCTAAATTATCTGCAAGGCAGACAGACATAAAATCATCGTCCATATATCGGAGTGATTTCAGACGCTCTAAGTCCTGCCTGTGTGTCTGCTCCGTTGTATTCAAAACTATCACCTTCTTACGTTGCTTTTTTATCGGTCAACCCTTGTACTCATATGGTATAGTATGGGCGGTTGTTCTTTTTATGCTAATATTATAATATGGGTTATTGTCTTATTCAAGAGAAAAATAATCTCCTGCAGTTGGGGGAATTTTGATTAAAAATTGAATAAATTATCAGAATGAAGAGTGTCCGAATCTCCTTTTTATCGTATTTTCAGAGCCAAAAGCAGTCGGGTTCGAGCCCCGTCTATCGCTCTTCAGGTGAGAACCGCAACCCCTTGATTTTAGAGGGCTTGCGGATTTCTTTTTTTCTCTGAATTTAGGTGTTCTGATTAAAGAATAAAACTAGATAAGGATAAAAATCAAGTATGTGTTTAACACGATATGGTTGGGATTATATATGCTGATCTTCTCACAACCGACAGGTTCATTTATTTTCTTTCTCGGAAAGTAAAGACACGACATAGGATGCGCAGAAAAATTGTCTTGTGATAGTGTCCACAAAAATAGCGAGCATCGGATTGTATCAGCTACAATCCCGTCTTTCAATATATTTCTGATAAATAATATAAAGAGCCATTTGAAAATCAAGCAGCTCTCATGTATAATTTACTTAGAAGTGATCGGAATGGAATCTCCGATTGCCCTCAGTAAAAATGATTATAAGAAATAAGCATCCAAACTTGGGCGGTAGGGATGCTTATTTCTTTTTATGATTGTCTATGTAAGAGAGAGCTGCAAACAATACAAGCAATAATGTAAGAACTTCCATTATACTCATAGGGCATCACCCTCTTTCGTTAGACTAGAGGGCATCCATCGGAAAATCACATCCTACTTTCTTTTCAATTACACGAGTTCATTATAACATATGGAAAGCCGATACTCTATATATAGGTCAAAAAATTTATCCTTATCTGGTATCAATCAAAGTTTAGAAAGCAAAAAATTATACAAACATGGGATATTCTCAAAAAGTGCATTTGAAAATATCCCTTTATCTATGGTTGAATTTTCTGGCATGATTGTGCTGTATGTAAATCCCCACTTGCTTCGCAAGCTCCTGTCGGTAAAAGGATTGATATACTTTTTTCAGAGATTTATTTTTCGATTGAATAAAACGCCTTGCCATGTTATAGTTATAAATACAAAAGGAACAACCGCCCACAAGGTGGGTTGACCGGTTTAAGAGATAGCAATGCCACCCATTACCGCTCAAAGTATCAGGGTGGCTTTTGCTATGTATAGCTACTTACAAAACGTAAACACGAATGCAAGCAATGCCAAAAGGAAAAGACCAAAGGTGAATTGCTTCCATAGACTTTAGAAGTCAGGATTTGGTCCCATCTGCTACTCTTAACCAAAAGAACGAATGGAGGGTGCGAAATTGGCTTATATAGAAGAATACTGGCTGGAAAAAGAAAAAATGGCGGAACAGGCCAGAAGGCATACAGAAAAGATGGAACGGATGTATTCCGAAAAGATAAAAGAATCCGTGAAAAGCGCCGTAATTTATGATGTGGATTTTCTAAGCAATCACACATACTCCGGCGCTGCTCAAATAGCTTTGGAAGCGACAGACAGTGTTTCTGCCGTTATGCGTCATGCAAACGAATGTAAAAAACGCATGGCTGTCTTAAATTTTTCCTCTTATAAAAACCCGGGCGGAATGTTTTTAAACGGGGTAAAAGCACAGGAAGAAAGTTTGTGTCACAATTCTTATTTGTACAATGTTTTATCAGAGTTTTTAACGGAATTTTACTATTGGAACAGGAAACACCCAAGCAGGGCATTGTATCGAAACAGAGGATTATATTCTCCGGACATCCTGTTTGAAAAAGATGGTTCTTGTGTTTTTTGCGACGTTATCACCTGTGCGGCTCCAAATAAATCTGCGGCCCGGCAGTATAAAAATGTTTCGGATGAAGAAAATTCGCAAGCCCTTCGATCCAGAATCCGGTTTGTGCTGGATATAGCGAAAGAAAATCAGGTAGATATTCTGATTCTGGGAGCCTATGGGTGCGGGGTATTTGGACAGGATGCAAAAGAGGTGGCCGGTATTTTCAGAGAATACCTTTTATCCTCTCATCAATGTTTCGATCATGTGATTTTTGCAATTCCAAAAGGAGGCAATAAAAATTTCGAAGCATTTGCCAGGGTGTTTGATTGGAAAACGATGGAAAATCAGTGATTGCTTTTCATAAATTGACGCAAACAGAAGCGGCATCTATATTTTATATAGGATGCCGCTTCTAAACTATGCTGTCCATTGGATCTTACCTCCTGTATGTATTTCCATTACCAAATCCGATAAGCTGGTATGTGATTGCTTCCCGAATCTGTTGTCTGGAACAGCTGCCCTTTGGAAAGGATTTTTTGAGGTATTACATTACGTTTTCGGTGGTCCGTACCTCCTTTTCTTAAAATGGTGTCTTGCTATTTGATAAATTTATTTTATCGAAATCTAATTGGTTTGTCAATGGTTTTTTGAAAATAATTGATAAGAATTAATTATAACTGAAAACATACTTATAATGAGCGAAAATTCAGATAATAAAAACTATTTTATTTCCGAAAGAAACCAAAGCAGCGTGTACAGGCCCTGTTTATAATATAGATAGAAGAAAAAACTCCCATCCAAAAAGAGGGAGTTTTTTTAATGGCCTCTGTTATTATTTTCTGCGCGTTCTGGAGGGGTAAAATTATTGCTTGACTTTTCTGGGGGGTATAATTTGTTTGCTGATTTCCTGCTAAAAGCGCGTGAAAGGAAATGCGGCAAAGAATATGATTTTAGGAGGAGAAAGAGTCATGAAAACGATTGAGGCAAAGATGGGAGATCGCATCAGTATGGGCTGGTTCATTAATGGTGACGTCGGTAAGAAAACAAACATTACCGTGGAGCAGGGGCAGAAATTTTATATCGGGGATTATACGCTTATTTCTGAGTGGGATAGCAATCCTTTAGCAGAACCCTGGACTTTGTATGAGACGGCGGCTATGGTCAAGGCAAGTTATTCCAGCAGTAATAAAAACGTCGCTGTAGTCAATGGAAAAGGATATTTGACAGCGAAAAAAACAGGAACCTCTACGATTAAGATTAAGTATAAAGGACAGGCAGTGACATGCAAATTAAAAGTAGTAAAAGCAGGAAGTTTTGGGAAAAAGGCAATCGTTAAAAAGCTGGAAAAAGCTTCAAGGAAACTGGCAAAAGCAATGTCTTCTGAAATAACGGAGAAAAATGGATATGATTTATTAAGAGAAGATAGCATTTTTGATGATTGGAATGGAGGGAAAGTTAATAAAAATATTTCTATTGATGGGTTTCTGATGAAAAAGGAGAATGACGGAATCAAGAGGACGGAAAAACTGGCAGTGCCGCTGGCAGGACGTGCAATGACACTTTACAGGCAATTGGTTTACTTTGGTAATAAAAAATGTCCGTTTTCTTCGTTAAATTCTAACGCACTGAAGACAGTGTCTGTGAAAGCGACTCCCCAAAAGGTTACGGTAACGTTAAACAGGGCAGTGACCAAAGAAGATCTGCTTGGAGTAAAGATAAGGTGGTGGTCCTCCTGGAAGAATGAAAGAGACAGTGAGCATTATCATAGAATATGGTTTTATAATGTAAAAGATGGTTCTGTTATAGAAATGAATTTTTGCATGAAAGAAGGAAAAAAGACAGTGACTTCCGTGCCCAATCAGGAAGTAAAACTAAAGAAGGGAGAGACTTATAAGGTAAATTATAATAATAGTTTTGCCTGGGCAAAAGAAAAAGCGGTAAAGGTAAAATAGTTATTTTGGATATAGACGGATGATTTTTAGCCATAAATATTGAAAAAGATTTTTTATATGCCGTAATGCCGATAGGCAAAAAAGAAATGACAAGTCCATGTTTACGAAGAAACGATTCCCCAAGCTGTACTGCCATACAGTTTGGGGATATTTGTTATACAAATCCATGCTGCTGTTATCTTTGGAGGAAGCGTATGTGTGTGGTGTTGGTGTAAATCAAATATACAGAATGATACGGATGGTATGCCGAAATTTTTTTACGGAGTTTCTTGCGGAAAGTAAAAAAGATGGTTATACTATAAACATATGTCTTTGTGTGATCTGCATGAGAGGATGGTAGAAAATGTTAAAGAAGTTTACATTGAAAAACTACAAAAATTTTAAAGATAAAATATCCATCAATTTTAAAAATACTGCGGGGTATCAATTTAGCACAGATTGTATTGTAGACGGGACAATCAGAAAAATGTTGATTTATGGCAGAAATGCAACAGGAAAAACAAATTTGGGAATGGCTCTTATGGATATAAATGCAACAATGTTTGGTGGAATGCGTTACAATGATAGGGGCATATTTTTAAATGCGGATTCAACAGAGGAAACAGCGGATTTTTCATATGAATTTGGATTTGAAAATGATGAATTAATGTATCGCTACGCTCGATTTTCGAACCAGGAGCTGAAAGAAGAAGAATTGATTATAAATGGAAGGACCATTTTTTACTGTGATTTTGAGAATCATAAGTTTGCGTTTCAGAATCTTGAGTATATAAATGCTGAAACTGCCAGTACAGATAGATATTTACAGTCAATGGATATTGTCGATGAAGAAGAATTGGAAGAGTCCAAATTGCCATTTTTAAGATGGATGATAAGCAATGTTGCTTTGAACAATGATTCCGTTCTGCTTAAATTAGTTTACTATGTCAGAAGAATGCAGATTGTTCGAGTTGGCAATGGAATATTAAGGCTTCCAAGAAGATGGAACGACAGTTTTTATGAGTCACTGGAAGATTCGGATAAATTACAAGATTTTGAAGAGTTTCTCAATGAAATGGGAATAACTTGTAAATTAATATTAAAAAAATTACCAGATGGTCAGAGAGAACTGTATTTTTGGCATGAGAAATTAGTGCCGTTTTATGAAACTGCTTCCAGTGGGACGTTAGCATTAGTTGATTTGTATAGACGTTTGATTCCTAAAAATTGGGATCCGTCTTTTATATATTTAGATGAGTTTGATGCTTTTTATCATTATGAAATGGCAGAGAGAGTCATAAACTTTTTTAAAAGAAATTATCCAAAATGCCAGATCATTATGACAACGCATAATACAAATTTAATGACAAATCGATTTATGCGACCGGATTGTTTATTTATTTTATCAGGAACAGGCGATTTGACCGCACTCTGTGATGCGACAGAAAGAGAGTTGAGAGAAGGGCACGATCTGAAAAAGATGTATATTAGCGGGGAGTTTGAGAGGTATGAATAAATATCGGGACGAAGTTAGAAAAAGAGGCCAGAACTTATTAATTGTGGAAGGTCATCACGAAAAAAATAAGTTGTTTTGGTTGATTTTCGCGTGTTTTCCTGAAATAAATATCAATATGGATGAAGTTTGGATTTACGGAACTAATATTTATCAATTATATCATGATATTGTGAAAGAATATGGTGACGAATGGGCAAAAAGAAATGATGAAATTGATTTGCCTTTTGTTATCAGTAAGAAAAAATTTCCAGATAAACTCCGATATAAAGATGATTTTATTAATATAATATTAGTATTTGACTATGAGCGTCACGATAAAAATTTTTCAGAAGAAAAGATTTTAGAAATGCAAAGCTGCTTTGTTGATGCTGCGGATATGGGAAAATTGTACATCAATTATCCTATGATAGAATCGTATCAGCATTTGTGTAAATTGCCGGACGATAATTTCGCAAACAGAAAGATTCCGGTATCTCTGCAGCCAGGAAAAAAGTACAAATCCTTAGTAGAACAGGAAACGGCGCTTCGTTCAATAATTTATTTTCCCCATAGAATAGATGATTTACTCAAAGAACATTTTGGAATGAATGATATTGCAAAAAGAAAAAAGTGTTGCGGTAAAATTTTAGATATTTTTTCAATATGCAATATAGAAAATACAATGCAAAGTATTTTACAAGGATTCATTGAGGATGATAAATTGCCAACAGCCAAATATCAGCTGATTGATTGGATGAAAAAACAAAGCTATTTACATACAAATCAGACATATTGGATGTTTATGAGAAATGTGATTCAACAAATCATACATCACAATATTTGTAAAGCAAATAATATACTTTACGGACAATATCAGATACCGGAAGATAGATATAGGGAATATTTTGAAAGACTGGATTTGAAAGAAATTTTAAAAGCGCAGAATTTAGTCAGCAGTGATTTTGCAAAGGGATTCATATGGGTATTAAATACCTGCATTTTTTTTATTGCGGAATATAATTTTAAGCTGGTAAGGGATGAATCAACAAAGTCGTGATGACTTGAAAGACTGTCAAATCCCGCGCAAATAGTAAATATTTACTCTCGACAAAATGAAATTTATATATTATAATTAGAATAATTCTAAATCAGAGGTGGTGGAAAGGTGGGACGATACGCAAAACAAATCCTGGAATTAGTCAACCAGTCGCAGGAACATATGACGGCTGAGCAGATTTTCCTTGAACTGAAAAAAACAGAGAATAAAGTCGTTCAGGCAACCGTTTACAATAATTTAAATTTCCTGTATCAGGAAAATTTGATACGAAAACTGTCCATAGCAGGTTCGCCTGACCGCTACGATAAAATTCAAAAGCACGACCATCTGATTTGCAGAAAATGCGGAATGTTATCCGATATTATGTTAGAGGATCTGACCAGGGATCTGGAAAAACAGCTTGATGGAGAAATTTTATTTTATGATTTAAAAGTCTTTTATCTCTGTCAACAGTGCAGAGATAAAGAATAAGGAGGTAAACCTATGGTCTACAAATGCAGTGTCTGCGGATATGTATATGATGAGGAAAAAGAAAATAAACCGTTTTCCGAATTGGAATGCTGCCCCATCTGCAAACAGCCGGCAGACAAATTCAAACCGGATAAAATCCCGGAAAATGCGTCCGTTTCCCCCGAAGTCAAAGCGGCTTTAGCTTCCGAAAACGCCGAACGCCCGGATCTTAGCTATCCCAGGGAAACCAGAAAGACGGATAGCGATTACCGTTACATGAAAGAAATCCATGAAATGGCCGTTACCGGCAAATCGGCAATTGAGGCAATGGGCACACGGATGAAAATGCCGAACTGGGATGATGTGCTGATACTTGGAGCGCAACTAAATCCGATGCCCTTAGAAGAGCATGCGGAAGTATCTTTAAAAACCGTCATTGGAAAACATGCAAAAAAACCGATGACGCTGCAAATGCCGGTTTATATTTCGCATATGTCTTTTGGGGCGCTCTCCAAAGAGACAAAAATTGCGCTGGCAAAAGGAAGCGCGGCGGCCGGCGCTGCAATGTGCAGCGGCGAAGGCGGCATTTTGCCGGAAGAAAAAGAAGCGGCCTGCAGTTACATTTTTGAATATGTGCCGAATCTCTACAGCGTTACCGATGAAAATCTAAAATCCTCAGACGCCATTGAAATCAAAATCGGCCAGGGAACAAAACCGGGAATGGGCGGTCATCTGCCGGGCAGTAAGGTAACGCCTGAAATTGCCAGAATCCGCAATAAACCGCTTGGGAAAGACGTCATCAGTCCCTCCAAATTCCCCGGGATCCACAATGCGGACGATTTGAAGCATCTGGTAAACGAGCTTAGGACGCGAAGCGAAGGCAGACCAATCGGCATTAAAATTGCTGCCGGACGCATCGAAAAAGATTTGGAATTCTGCGTTTATGCAGAACCGGATTTCATTACGATAGACGGACGCGGAGGAGCGACGGGAGCGTCCCCGGCCATCATCCGGGATTCTACCAGCGTCCCTACCATTTACGCGCTCTATCGCGCGCGGAAATATCTTGACGCCATTAGCTCCGACATTGATCTGGTCATCACAGGCGGTCTCCGTGTTTCTTCTGACTTTGCCAAAGCAATCGCTATGGGAGCAGACGCCGTGGCAATCGCTTCTGCCGCAATGGTTGCGGCGGCCTGTCAGCAGTACCGCATCTGCGGTAGCGGAATGTGTCCCGTCGGCGTCGCCACGCAGGATGAAAAGCTGCGTGAAAGGCTACATATAGACGCCGCTGCGAAACGGGTGGAAAATTATCTGAAATGTTCGGCAGAAGAGCTGCGGACATTTGCAAGAATTACAGGCAACGCAGACATTCACGGTCTTTCCGTTGCGGATCTCTGCACCATCAACAGGGAAATTTCGAAACATACGAACATTGCACACGCAGGTGAAGCATCCATGCCGTGAGCAGATGCGTCATCTTATATTCTAAAGGAGGAAATTATATGAAAACAACAAAATATGCAGGAACTCAGACAGAAAAGAATCTGGAAGCGGCATTTGCAGGAGAATCACAGGCCAGAAATAAATACACCTACTTTGCTTCCGTAGCCAAAAAAGAAGGCTATGAGCAAATTGCGGGCCTGTTTTTAAAAACGGCGGACAATGAAAAAGAACATGCAAAAATGTGGTTCAAAGAATTGAACGGAATCGGCGACACAAAGGCAAATCTTACCGAAGCTGCGGACGGAGAAAATTACGAATGGACCGATATGTATGAGAATTTTGCCAAAACCGCGGAAGAAGAAGGATTTTCAGAGCTTGCGGCGAAATTCAGACTCGTAGGCGAAATTGAAAAGCATCACGAAGAAAGATACCGCGCGCTGCTTAAGAACGTAGAAACGGCCGCCGTATTTGAAAAGAGCGAAGTAAAAGTATGGGAATGCCGCAACTGCGGACACATCGTTGTAGGAACAAAAGCGCCGGAAATTTGTCCGACCTGCAATCATCCGCAGAGTTATTTTGAGGTACATGCAGAAAATTATTAATCCAGGCTAAGGGATACAATATTTAAAAAAATATGGAAAGGGTTGCTGTGAAACTGCAGCAGCCTTTTTTGCGCCGGAATTTGATTTGCTTTATCTAAGGATAATTTTTATTTTCAGCCGCAAGCTGCGCAGAAAAAATATTTGGCAAGAAAATGGGATTTTTTTGCCGTTATTTTTATCTAATGTGTGTAAGGGAAAAAAGTGGATGCTCCGGAGCCATCCAAAATATCTGTGTACACAGGAGGAACGCCCTATGCAAAGCGAAGAAATGCAAAATTTGGTAGAGAAGGCCAGGCAAAAGGAGCCGGATGCTTTTACGGAACTGATGCAGCTTTATCTGAAGGATATGTACCGGATTGCGATTGCGATTCTTTTGAATGATGAAGATGCGGCGGACGCAATACAGGACACGATACTTGCCTGTTGGGAAAAGATAGACACGTTAAAATCACCGCAGTATGTGAAAACATGGATCATACGGATTTTGATTCATAATTGTTATAAAATCAGGAAGCATGCAAAAAATACGGAGACGCTCGAGGCGTGCGAAGAACCTGTGATTTATGATGAGTATAATCTGGAACTGAAGGAGGCGTTATCGTCTTTGGATGAAAAATACCGTATGGTGATGATTTTATTTTACAGTGAAGGTTATCACATTAGTGAAATAGCGAAGATATTAAAAATACCCAAAAGCACGGTACAGACGCGTCTTCACAGAGGACGCAGAAAGCTGGCAAAAGATTATTTCGGGATAGAGGAAGGAGCATGAAATTTATGAGCAAAAACAATATTTTTACAGAGGATATTGTGATACCCCCAATTGTTCTGAAAAAAGCGGACAGCGCCTTTTTGAATATTAAAACAGAAAGGAATTGCGGTATGAGGGATAAGAAAAAATCAAATAAGAGGATGATAAGAAGGATGGCTGCCGCCGCAGCCTGTGCAGCGGCAGTAATTGTGGCTTCCGGACCGCTTGGCGGCGTTTTGGAAAAGGCAGAGAAGGATTCGGGCGCTGCAGAAGAATACGACATGTTTCATGCGGCTGCAGATCAATTTGATAAAATGTTTACATTAAGCGTACACGCGGAAGAATCCGGAGGGCAGGAAACAAAGCTGCTTACAGAGGAGCGTCCCGTTCCGGTGGCAGTTCACGACAATAAATCCGGATCCTGGATATTTGGAGGCGATGAGGAAAGCGGGACTGTAAATTACTGCATTCAGTTGCCGCAAATACTTTGTAAAGGTGAAAAAATTAAAAGCGTAACATACAGCGTGAATAACGGGGCGATTCAGATTGTACAGCCCCAGAACGAAAAGAGCATTGTGATTGACGGAGAACTTTATGACGGAGAATTGAACACGGGAAGCATTGGAGGGGATCATAATGAGATGCGGAACGGAGAGCCATCCAGACCGTTTGAAACGCTTTTGTATCGCTCTTTTACCGTGGATTATGGGAAACAGGCCGATGAAAATACATGGATTAGCATTTGTAATGAACTTGCGGACAGTGAAGATGTTATACAGTTGATTTGGAAAGAGGACGGAACGAATGCGGATTATAGCAAAGGCGTGCAGAAAATGCTTGGCAATACCGTAATTACCTGCACGGTCAATTACGAGGACGGCACGTCTCAGTCGGCGGATATTAAAGTGGGCAGCTGTGTGATGACGCGGGAAGAAGCAGGAGAGGCTTTGCCGGAAGAGGTGGCTCCCGGCGAGCTGAAAGAAGAGACGACAGTCATTACATTTGAATTGCAGAAATAAAAAGAGGGCGCACCCGGTAGAAATTATCCTGTTTTTGTGTTATTCTTGAGAAAACAAAAACAGGATAATTTCGAAAGGAGTGCGAAATATGAATGAAGAAAAGAAGCAAAGACAGCAGGAGCAGATGGCTTTGGCCAGACGTCAGATGGAACGCAGAGCGGAAATTTTCAAAGAATATCCGGAGTTAAAGAAGTTTGTGCAGAGAAAAGAACTTTGTTTGAGGTTTCTGATTCTGTTTGGAGCGATGCTGTTTGCTGGCAGAGCTATTATCGTCAGAGGAATTACCGGAGGGTCCGTAGGAGCGATGATCTTTGGATTTTTGATGGGGTATGGCCTGTATTTTATCTTTCTTTTGGCTTGCATGTCGCACCAGTTTAAAATATCCGCAATGGCCGGCGTTTTATGCATCTGTAATTTTGCCCTGAATTACATAACAAGTTTACAGAAGCTTTCCCAATACGGCAATCCGGTGGAAATTTTTCAGGAAGTTATGCGTGTGCAGCCTGTGGTTGCAATTTTGGATTTGATGCCGGTGATATTTTTTGCATTTGTCCTGGCCTTTATTATATGGCTGCTTGCCGTGCCAAAAAACAGACGTTTCGCTATGCAGTATGAGGAATTGTTAAAGGCGCAAAGATAAGAGAAAGCCTTATTTTTCAGGAGGGTTTATGAAGAGCAGAATATGGAAATACGTGATGGCGATTGTTTTTGCGTTGTTTTTGTGCGGCTGTGGAAACGGCGAGGCGGAGAGCGCGCGGGATACGGAAAGGAAATCGAAAGAGGAATTTACGTCGGAAGCATTGTCTGATGGGCATGAAACAGAACTGCAGCCCTTTGAAAATCTGAAAACGAAAAGATTTTATTTTTCCAGCGGCGCAGGAGCATGGGCGACTACCCTTGTCATACGGGCGGACGGCAGTTTTTCCGGAGAGCATCTGGATGATGATATGGGAGATACAGGCGATGAGTATCCGAATGGGACGCAGTATCAGTCCAAATTTAACGGGAAATTTTCACAGCCCGTAAAAGTAAATGATTATACGTATTCCATGCAGGTTGATCTGTTACAGTATGAAAGGGAGCCTGATACACAAGAGATCATAGACGGCGTGCGCTATTGTTACGGCAAAGCCCACGGATTGGACGAAGCCGATCAAATGCTGCTTTATCTGCCGGACGCTCCGATAGAAGAGCTTCCGGAGGAGTTTAAAAGCTGGACAGATGTAAATTGGGCTCCAGACGTCAGCACAGATAAGCTTTCGTTTTATGGTTTGTACAATGAAACCATGCAGTTTGGATTTTCCAGTTCCGACATCATAGAAGATGCAAAGCAGATGCTTTCCACAGTGGAAGAACAGGTTTCCGTTCTGGAAAATTCGATTAGTCAGGATCCTCTGACACAGGCCGATTACAATGAGAAAACAAAAGAGATCTATGATCTTTGGGACGATGCATTGAATATGATTTGGAAATCTTTGAAAGAGACGAAGAGTGCGGATGAGATGCAAACGATTTCTAAAGAGGAAAAAGAATGGATTTCGTTCAAGGAGCAGGAGACAGAAAAAGCGGGAGCCGGTTACGAAGGAGGAACGATGTATTCCATGATTGTCAATCAAAAAGCGGCGGAACTGACAAAAGCAAGGGTATATGAGCTTTTGGAATTATTGGAATAGCAGAGGGGGTAAATTTTTTCGGAAATAACTGCATACGGTTTTTACTGGCGCTGCCCGCCGTCTCTTAGGCTTTCGGCCAGAAAGAACGGCGGGCAGCTTTGCTTTGGCTTATCCGCATCAAAATTCTGTAAATTACATGATTTCTTTTATTTTACCGTCTGCTTCCGAATAGACGTAGTAATTTCCTTTTTCGGAGATAAAAGGAGTCAGCTGCCTTGTCTGGCTGTTTCGTATGTATACTACGCTTGTGGGGATCAGCTCCAATAAGGAATATTCTTCGTCGATGTCGGCAATCCACCGAAACAGCTTATTCGGAGTGGAACCGGAATAGATCAGATCCAGACCGGGTTCTGAATTTTCCACCTGAAAGAATACTTTATGGGGAAGGACTCTTTCTTTGAATACCGCCTTGGTGATATAGGTGGTGAATTCGTCTTCCAGCAGTTTTTCAAAGGAGTTTAACGTAAGGTGATCGCCTGTTTTTTCCAGTTTGATTTTATCGCCCCTTTGAATGCGTTCTTTCAGGGTTACTAATAAGGAAACAACCATATTTATGGTTCCTCTGCTTCCATATCCCGTATAATCGATCAATTCTTTCAGTAATGCATTGTCCAGCGTATCAATTCTGGCAACTTTTTCATATGCATCCATATATGGCACCTCCAAGTTTTTATTGAACATTGTAACACTTTTCATATTCTGCCGTCAATGCCGTGTACAGTCTGTGTGAGACGGCGCATTTTGGCGTACAGAAATTTCACCTTGATTGTACTTGTAAAATTAAGAAAAAAGAATAAAATATTAAGAAAAGGAATGCAGAAAGAAAGGTGGTTTACGTGAAAATTCTGGTCGTAGAAGATGCGCGGGATATGAATCGTTTGATTGTAAAAACTTTAAAAAAAGCAGGATACAGCGTGGACGGTTGTTTTGACGGCGAAGAGGCTATGGTTTATTTGCTGGGCGCGGAATATGACGCAATCCTGTTGGATGTGATGATGCCAAGGCTGGATGGCTACGGACTGCTCAAACGTCTGCGGGATCAGGGAACGGAGACGCCTGTGATGCTCCTTACTGCGCGGGACGCCGTGGCTGACAGGGTGAAGGGACTGGATTACGGAGCGGATGATTATCTGGTAAAGCCATTTGATTTCGACGAGCTGCTCGCGCGCATACGGGCGATGACGCGCAAAAGAGCCGGAAGCCGCAGCAACCGGTTTTGCATTGCGGATCTTTCGGTAGACGTTAAGCAGAGGACGGCAAGCCGAAACGGCGTGCAAATACCTCTTTTGCCAAAGGAATTTACTATTTTGGAGTATATGATTAAAAACCAGGGAACCGTATTATCCAGAGAGCAGCTGGAAAATCAGATCTGGAACTACGAGTATTCAGGCAGTTCCAATAATATAGATGTGTATATCAGCAAATTGCGGAAAAAAATAGATCATGGACATACGATAAAGCTGCTTCATACTATTCGCGGCGTCGGTTGGACGCTTCGGGAAGAGAATGCGGGAGAGGTCAAATGAGAAATTTTTCGGTCAAGGTAAAAATCACCGTTTGGCTGACGCTATTGATGGCGCTGCTTGCGGCGCTGCTTTTGGCATTTACAATTTCCATCAGCAATGCGGTTGCGTCAAAAAGCGCCAAGTCACAGTTGTCCACAGTCGTACGGGATAATATCGCACAGGTGCATATGGTGCAAAACAGGCTGGATTTGGGAGAGGAATTTGATTTTTACCGAAACGGCGTTTCAACGTTGGTTTACAGTAAAAATGAATCACTGCTTGCGGGCCGTCTGCCGGTTTCTGCTTTTGAAAAGGAAGCGTTTCAAAACGGAGGGATGCGTATGGTTTCCACCCAGGAAGAACAGTATTTCGTACTTGATATTTGGGTTCCCAACGGCTGGGAGAGCGGCGTCTGGCTCCGCGGCTTTATAGAGGCGCCCGGGAGATTTCAGACAACCAGGGACTTGCTTTTCGTGTCGCTTGTTGCGCTGCCTGTTTTTCTGGCATTGGCAGCGTTAGGCAGCTACCGGATTTCAAAAAGAGCCTTTCGGCCGCTAAACAGTATTATTGCTACGGCGGAAGCTGTCAATGAAGCAAAGGATTTGTCAAGACGCATTGGGCTTCCTGTGGGAAAAGACGAATTTTCCCGTTTGGCGGGTACATTTGATCAGCTGTTTGAACGTCTGGAGCGTTCGTTTGAAGCGGAACAGCAGTTTACAGCAGACGCTTCGCACGAGCTTCGGACTCCGGTGTCGATTATAAAAGGCGCGTGTGAATATGCCAGGAAATATGATGAAACCCCTGAGGAACGTCAGGAAACAATTTCAATGATTTACCGCCAGACGCTTAAGATGTATGGCATTATTTCTCAATTGCTAAGCATGATGCGGCTGGACCAGGGAACAGAACCGCTTCGAAAAGAGCCTGTAAACCTGGGGCAGTTTCTAAATGCGTTGTGTGTAGACCCGGCCTATGACCAAAAGCGTTTGACGTTAGACGTTTCGGAGGATATGACAGCGCTTGTTTATCCGGAGCTTTTGTCTCGTCTGATGCGCAATCTGGTGGAAAATGCATTTAAATACGGCAAGCCGGGCGGACATGTGTGGGTGTCGGCTTATCGGGAAAAAGACGAAATTTTATTGCAGGTGAGGGACGACGGTATCGGGATTTGCGCGGATCAGCAGGATAAAATCTGGCAGAGGTTCTATCAGGTTGATTCGTCACGCAGCGGCGAGGGCGGCGTCGGACTGGGACTGGCTATGGTACGGCAGATTGCAAAACTCCATGGCGGGTATATGACGTTAAGCAGTATCCCGGACGCGGGCAGTTCTTTTACCTTTCATCTGCCGGCAGAGCAGGACGACATCAATTGAAAAAAATGTTTTTAATTTCATATTCGTTTCATGTTTGAGATGTAAAATATCCTCAGACACCAAAAAGGAGATGGATCATGAAAAGAATATACAGGATATGTGCGATGGGATTGTCCGTTTTTTTAATCAGCGGCTGCACCGGACAACAAAGTCAGATGAATTACCTTAGCAAAGAAGATGTCAAACAGACGGCGTTAAAAGAGGCGGGATTGTCGGCAAAAGAGGCGGAATTTACCGAACCATCCCTGAAAAGCCGCAGCGGAATTGATTACTATCAGGTGGAGTTTACTGCGGAAGGAAACACGTATGAATATGACATAGACGCTATGACAGGAGTGATTTTAGATTCCGATGCGCCTCCGAAAGATTCAGATATTCCTGCCGATACGGAAAACACAGGTTTGATGGGAAGTAATGTCACCGGAAATAATACGGATCCTGCCGGAAATACTAGTAATGCAGACGCGCAGATGCTTACGGAAGAAGAAGCCAAAGCAAAAGCGCTTGCACACGCCGGACTTACAAGCGATCAGGTGACTTTTTTAAAAAGTGAGTTAGACTTTGAGGACGGAGTTTCTGTCTATGAAGTTGAATTTTTTTCCGCGGACCAGAAAGAATATGACTATGAAATGGATGCGTATACCGGAGAAGTAATAAAATACGACTATGATGCGGAGCATGCTATGCCTTCTGCCAGCGGAACTATGATGACGGCGGAGGAGGCAAAAGAACTGGCGCTTGCACAGGTGCCGGGAGCCGCAGCCGGAAATCTTTTTGAGTTTGAGGCGGATTATGAGGACGGCCATACGGAGTATGAGGGAAAAATCATCTATAACGGCATGGAGTATGAGTTTGAGATTGACGCATACAGCGGCACATTCCGGAGTTGGGAAGCAGAACCGGCAGATGACTAGATTTCCGAAACCAATGGGATGTATCTTGCGAAAAGTAACAGTGAAACATGAGCAGACAGTCGTGAAACGACTGACAGACAGGAGGAGAATAATGAGAGCTAAGAGAAGAAGTATCGCAGTATTTTTGATTATGTGTTTTGTATTTGGAGGCATTTTCTTTGAACCGGAAGCCGTATTGGCAGCAAAGATTTCCAGTGCAGCTAAGGCAAGGGAAAAAGCAATGAAAAAGGTTCCGAATGCAGTTGTAACAGAAGTGGATTCGGATTATGAAAAAGGAGTCCTCGTTTATGATGTTGAACTGGTCAAAGGAAATAAGAAGTTTGATATAAAATATCGGGCTTCGAATGGAAAAATGCTTGAATACGGCTGGGAGACACAATATGTTGAACCATTCTGGCAAAATGAAAGCATCAGCATGAGCCGGTGTAAGCAGATGGCGCGTAAAAAAGTTAAAAAGGCCCAAATTGTATCGTGCCTGAAAAAAAGAGACGACGGGATAACGGTATACAAAGTTAAACTGACGACCGGCAAAAAGCGTTTTACGTTAGTCTATCATGCAGGAACCGGCGAACTGCTTGAGTATGAATGGGAGTTGAAAACGACTGTTTCAACAAAACCCGGATCTTCGGAATCGCACAAGGGGTATATTGGAGTGTCTAAGGCAAAAGAGATCGCATTGGCTCTCGTACCCGGGGGAGTTGTGGTAAAAGCAGAGTTTGACATGGATGACGGCGTGCCTGTTTATGAGGTAGATCTCATCAAGGGTAATTATGAGTATGAATTTGAAATTCACGCAAAAACAGGTAAAGTTTTAAAGCAGGACGTTGATTGGAACGATTAACCTGTACTGGCATTGCCTCCCTTATTTCCCTTTTTGAAGGGAAGGGGGAGGCAATTTCTATTTGCTTTTTTGGGGTGGAAGAATAGGGAGCGCACGGCTGCAGGCCTACAGTGTAAAACACCGGGATTGATATATTGGACTTATAAATCAAATAAGATATATTAATTGTACTTATTTATGCGAAGATGGTATGATGAATTCAGAAACACAATGGCTTACAGAAAGATGGAGGAATGTCAATGAGCAATGTAAGAAGAATCTATGTAGAAAAAAAACCGGCTTTTGCGGTACAGGCAAAGGAGCTTTGGGCGGAAATCAAAAGCTATCTTGGAATCAAAAGCGTAGAGGGCGTACGTGTTTTGATCCGTTATGATGTGGAGAATATTTCCGACGCCACATATGAAAAAGCAGTCCGTACCGTATTTTCCGAGCCTCCGGTTGACGACGTATACGAAGAAACTTTTGATTTAAACGGCGGGAAAACATTCAGCGTGGAATATTTGCCGGGACAGTTTGACCAGAGGGCCGATTCTGCGGAGCAGTGCGTGAAGCTGTTAAATGAAGAAGAAGAGCCGCTGATCCGCTCCGCGACGACGTATGTCATAAACGGAGACGTGACGGACGAGCAGATGCTTGCCATCAAAGCCCACTGCATCAATCCGGTGGATTCGAGGGAGACGGATTTAAACAAGCCGCAGACGTTGGTTACGGAATTTGAAGAGCCGAAAGACGTTCTGATTCTGGAGGGTTTTATCCGGATGGAAGAGGGCTGTCTGAAAGATTTGTACGATTCTTTGAATCTTGCTATGACATTTCGGGATTTTCTGCATATTCAAAACTATTTCAGAGACGAAGAAAAGCGCGACCCGTCCATGACGGAAATCCGCGTATTGGATACGTACTGGTCCGATCACTGCCGCCACACGACGTTTTCCACAGAATTAAAAGAAGTCGTATTTGGAGACGGTGATTACAAAAAGCCGATGGTGGAAACGTATGAAGATTACCTTGCTTCCCATAAAAAACTGTATGAGGGCAGAGACGATAAATTCGTATGCTTTATGGATCTTGCAACCATGGCGATGAAACGCCTGAAAAAAGAGGGCAAATTAAACGATCAGGAAGAGTCTGATGAAATCAACGCCTGTTCTATTGTCGTTCCGGTGGAAGTGGACGGAAAAACGGAAGAATGGCTGGTGAATTTCAAAAACGAAACGCATAATCATCCCACGGAAATCGAGCCGTTTGGCGGCGCGGCCACCTGTCTTGGCGGCGCGATCCGCGATCCGCTTTCCGGGCGCACCTATGTCTATCAGGCCATGCGCGTAACAGGCGCGGCAGACCCGACCGTTTCTGTAAAAGATACGATGGAAGGAAAGCTTCCGCAGAAAAAAATTGTCAGAAGCGCGGCGCACGGATACAGCTCCTACGGCAATCAGATCGGGCTTGCCACAGGATATGTCAAAGAAATTTATCATCCGGATTACGCGGCGAAGCGCATGGAGATCGGAGCCGTTATGGGAGCCGCTCCCAGGCGCGCGGTACAGCGTCTGACTTCGGATCCGGGAGACATCATCATACTGCTTGGAGGACGTACGGGACGGGACGGCTGCGGCGGGGCCACAGGCTCTTCCAAAGCCCATAACACGGCTTCGATTGATACCTGCGGCGCGGAAGTGCAGAAAGGAAATCCACCCACAGAACGCAAAATCCAGCGTCTCTTCCGGCGGGAAGAAGTCAGCTATATCATCAAAAAGTGCAACGATTTCGGCGCCGGCGGCGTATCGGTTGCAATTGGAGAGCTTGCGCCGGGTTTGCGGGTAAATCTGGATAAAGCGCCGAAAAAATATGCGGGACTGGACGGAACGGAAATCGCGATATCCGAATCGCAGGAGCGTATGGCGGTCGTTGTTTCTCCGGATGATATGGAGCGGTTTTTGGCATACGCAAAGGAAGAAAACTTAGAAGCGGTTCCGGTCGCCGTCGTAACAGAAGAGCCGCGCCTTGTCTTAAGCTGGAGAGGAAAAGAAATCGTAAACATTTCCCGCGCGTTTCTGGACACCAACGGAGCCCATCAGGAAACTTCCGTTGCGGTAGACATTCCGCAGAAAAAAAACTGTTATCTGGATCAGATTCCGGTTCCCGCCGTAAAAGAGGCCGTAGAAAAGAACGACAGAAAAGCGGCGTGGCTTTTGGAGCTGGCCGACCTAAACGTATGCTCCCAGAAAGGCCTTGTGGAAATGTTTGACGGCTCCATTGGCGCGGGCAGCGTGTATATGCCTTACGGCGGGCGTTATCAGCTTACCGAAACGCAGAGCATGGTGGCGAAGCTTCCGGTTGCAAACGGAGATTCGGACGTCGTAACAATGATGAGTTATGGATTTGATCCGTATTTATCTTCCTGGAGCCCATATCACGGCGCGGTTTACGCAGTGTTGGAATCTGTTGCCCGCATTGTGGCGTCCGGAGGCGACTACAGGAAAATCCGCTTTACGTTCCAGGAATACTTCCGCAGAATGTCAGAAGAACCGGGCCGCTGGAGCCAGCCGTTTGCGGCGCTGCTGGGCGCATACGGCGCGCAGATTGGCTTTGGTCTTCCCTCCATTGGCGGGAAAGACAGCATGTCCGGCAGCTTTAATGAAATCGACGTACCGCCTACGTTAGTATCTTTTGCCGTAAATGTGGCCAAAGAAAAGGACATTCTTACGCCGGAACTGAAACAGGCGGGAAATCAGCTGTATTTGTTCTCAGTGGAAAAGGACGCGTACGATCTTCCCGTTTATGCACAGGCAATGAAAGTCTACGACGCAATCCGCAGCTTAAAAGACGCCGGGGCGATCGTTTCGGCATACGCTCTGGACGGAAAGGGGCTTGCGGCGGCAGTAAGCAAGATGGCGTTTGGGAATAAGCTTGGCGTAACGCTTCATAAGACGGTAAGCGATTCTGTATTGTTTGCGCCGGGATTTGGAAATATTGTGGCGGAGGTTCCAAACGACCGGGCAGAAGAAATCTTAAAAACAATGCAAAGCGCCGGCCTGTCAGACGCTGTTTCGCAGATTGGAGCCGTAAACGACCGTCAGGAATTTATCTGCGGGGATATGACGATTTCCATGGAAGAGGCCCTTGGAGCATGGACGAATACGTTAGAGCGCGTATTCCCTACCCGTGCCGCAGAAGATACCGATGTCGTAAATACAGGAATTTATGAGACGGATCAGATTTATGTCTGCAAACACAAAACGGCGAAGCCTACGGTATTTATTCCGGTCTTTCCGGGGACAAACTGTGAATACGACAGCGAGCGGGCATTTGAAGCCGCGGGCGCGAACGTGATTACAAAAGTATTTAAAAATTTAACCGCGGAAGATATAAGAGATTCGGTAAAAGAATTTGAACGGGCCATCGCGCAGTCCCAGATGATTATGTTCCCGGGCGGATTTTCTGCCGGAGACGAGCCGGAGGGTTCCGCGAAGTTTTTTGCGACGGCGTTCCGCAACGAAGCGTTAAAAGAAGCCGTCAACCGTTTGCTGCAGGAGCGGGACGGTCTGATGCTTGGCATCTGCAACGGCTTCCAGGCTCTGATCAAGCTGGGTCTTGTGCCTTATGGCAGGATAACGGAGCAGGATGGCGATTCGCCGACGCTGACTTATAATACGATTGGCCGCCATATCAGCAAAATGGTCTATACAAAAGTCGTTACAAACAAATCTCCCTGGCTTATGAAAGCGGAAACAGGGGCCGTTTACTGCAATCCGGCTTCCCATGGAGAAGGACGCTTTGTCGCGCCGCAGAAATGGGTGGACCGTCTGTTTGAAAACGGACAGGTAGCGACGCAGTATGTCAACGAAGCGGGAATGCCGACGATGGATGAAGAATGGAACGTAAACGGCTCTTATGCCGCGATTGAGGGAATTACAAGCCCGGACGGCCGCGTGCTGGGCAAGATGGCCCACGCGGAACGGCGGGGACGCTCCGTAGCCGTCAATATCTACGGCGAGCAGGATATGAAGCTGTTTGAGTCGGGAGTTTCGTATTTCCGTTAGGAGGAAGGGACGCCATTTTATTCTTCACATTAAAAACAGACGGATTTGCCAAAAGGCAGACCGTCTGTTTTTTTGTCGTTTCATGTTCAGATGCTTTCTATGCAACAACGATTCCGTGGGAAACAACTTTCTTTAATTTAAGGCTTTCCTGATCCAGAAGAACCAGGTCTGCATATTTTCCAACCTGAATGCTTCCGTAATCTTTGTCCTCGCCGATCGCTTTTGCCGGATTGATGGAAGCGCATTTTATGGCGCTTTCCAGAGGAATCTCCATGGTCTGCACAGCGGTTCTTAAGCAGTCCATCAGATTTGTGGCGGATCCGGCAATCGTGCCGTCTTCTAATGTGGCAAGGCGTCCCGTCACTTTTACGGCCAGTCCGCCGAGAGAATAGTCTCCGTTTGGCATGCCGGTCGCCATCATGCTGTCGCTGATGAAAATCAGGCGGTCGTCACCGAAAATCGCGAATGCGGTACGAACGGAGGATGGATTGATGTGGATGCCGTCGCAGATGATTTCAGGCGTAACTTTTTTGGTGTCGAAACCTGCGCCAATCAAAGCCGGCTTTCTGTGCGTAAACGGAGGCATGGCGTTAAACAGATGCGTAATGTGGCTTGCGCCCGCAAGGAAAGCTTCCCTTGCCGTATCATAGTCGCAGTCCGTATGTCCGATGGAAATCCGCACTTCTTTGGAGAATTTCCGGATGAAATCCATAGCGCCTTCCGTTTCCGGCGCAATCGTGGTCAGTTTTACCAGACCGTCTCCGGCGTCAATCCAATGCTGAAACATGTCCGCATTGGGAGGAGTCACATATTTTGGATTCTGCGCGCCTTTTTTGTTCATGGCAATAAAAGGACCTTCCAGATTGATGCCGCAGAGTCTGGAGGTTTTACCGGGTTTCCAGGCGTCGCGGTAATCTTTTGCGTTTGCGCAGATATGCACGAGGTCTTCTTCGGAAAGAGTCATGGATGCCGGGCAGATGGATGTTATGCCGTTTTTCAGCTCATACTCCGCCATGGCGGTAAGTGCTTCCTGTGTGGCGTCGCAGAAATCATGTCCCACGCAGCCGTGGAAATGAATGTCGATCAGTCCCGGGATCACGTAGCAGCCTTTTGCATCAATCACTTCGGAATCCGAAGCCGTATCGGCGATACGCTCTCCGTCGATATAGACGTCTTTTTCTGCAAATTTGCAGTCCTCCGTAAATACAAGAGCGTTTTTGATAATCATAGATTAGCCCTCCATTTCACTTTTCTGTTTCAGATAAACGGATAAAGCGGCTTCATCGGCTACAAGGGTAACATCCGGATGCATCTGTAAAATAGAAGCCGGAACCTCAGGGGTAACAGGTCCTAAGAAAGCTTTTGCAATGATTTCCGCTTTGTTTGCGCCGCTTGCAATGATTAAGATTTTCTTTGCCAGCATAATGGACTGGATGCCCATGGTGTAAGCCTGTGTCGGAACTTCGTCAATCGATGCGAAAAATCTGGAGTTTGCTTCGATGGTGCTTTGCGTCAGGTCTACGCAGTGCGTTCCTTTGGGGAATTCGCTTGCCGGCTCGTTAAATCCGATGTGTCCGTTTAAGCCAAGACCCAAAAGCTGTAAATCAATGCCGCCCATCTCTTTGATAATATTGTCGTGATTGCGGCAGGCCGTATCGCTGTCCGGCTCCATGCCGTCCGGAACATAGGTTTTGCTCTGGTCGATGTTGACCTGGTCAAATAAATTTGTTTTCATAAAATACCGGTAGCTTTGATCGTTATCAGCCGGAAGGCCTCTGTATTCATCAAGATTGACAGAGGAAACTTTTGAAAAATCCAAATCTCCTTTTTTGTGCCAGTCAATCAGATTTGCGTAAGTTCCAAGAGGTGTGGAACCTGTGGCCAGACCAAGCACACAGTCCGGTTTCATAATTACCTGCGCAGAAATAATATTTGCCGCTTTGCGGCTCATGTCGTCATAATCTTTTGCCTGAATCAGTTGCATAATAATCCTCCTTGATTTAGTAGTATGACTCTATTATAGTATATTTTTTAAAATTCACAATCCCAACTTTGGAAAATTTTGAATATTTTATACAATTATTTTTTTCAAACAGGTAAAAAAAATGTATTGTTTTCTAACAAAAAAAAGACTTGCAATTGACTTCTTAGACAGATATACTAGAGCTAAATAAGCCGCATGGGCATTACAAGCAAGGATTTTAAGAAACAGGAGGATTTTATGGAACAAAAGGGAAGACTGACTCTGCCGACCGATGTGGATATGGTAGATGAGACGATACGGTTAAAAGAGCTGTTAGGCGCAGATGCATTGAGAGACTGTGACGGAACGACGTTTCCGGACGAGCTGCTTTCTCAGGACGCAAAGAAATATGCAACTTATTATACAACGAGAAAGGACAACGAGTGGGCAGAGGCAAATCCGGATGAAGTGCAGCAGGAGTACCTGATCAGCGATCGTGTGACTGCCCGTGGAAAGACGCTTAGAATTGAGCTGATGAAAGGATTCCACACAGAACAGTTGAAAGTCAATACGATTCACGATCCAAAGCGCTGGTGGGAAGTTATTGACCGTACAACGGGAGAAGTCGTGCCGACGGATCAATGGGAGTATGACGAGGCAACGGGAGAAGTGGAGATTCAGACGATTCCCTATCATCAATATACGGTAAGCTTTCTTGCGTTTTTAATCTGGGATCCGGTGCATATGTTTAATTTCATCACAAACGACTGGAAAGACGCGCCGCACCAGATTACGTTTGACGTACGTCTGCCAAAAACGCAGCAGCACGTCAAAGAAAAGCTCAAAAAATGGTGTGAAGACAATCCGGAGATTAATGTGGTAAGATTTACGACATTTTTCCATCAGTTTACCCTGACGTTTGACGATCAGAAACGGGAGAAATTCGTAGACTGGTTTGGCTACAGCGCAAGCGTAAGCCCTTATATATTAGAGCAGTTTGAGAAATGGGCCGGTTATAAATTCCGTCCGGAATTTATTGTGGATCAGGGATACCACAATTCCATTTTCCGCGTGCCAAGCAAAGAATTCAGAGATTACATCGAATTTCAGCAGATTGAAGTCAGCAAGCTGGCAAAAGAGATTGTAGACATCGTGCATTCCTATGGAAAAGAAGCGATGATGTTTGTAGGCGACCACTGGATCGGCACCGAGCCGTTCGGCAAGTATTTTGCCAATATCGGACTGGACGCCGTAGTTGGTTCCGTAGGCGACGGCGTGACGATGCGTATGGTTTCCGACATCAAGGGCGTGAAGTATACGGAAGGAAGGCTTTTGCCTTATTTCTTCCCGGATGTATTCTGCGAGGGCGGCGACCCGATTGGAGAAGCAAAAGAGAACTGGTTAAAAGTAAGACGCTCCATTCTGCGTTCTCCGTTAGACAGAATCGGATACGGCGGATATTTAAAGCTGGCCGCACAGTGGGACGGATTTATCGACGCCATCAAATTTGTAGTCGGAGAGTTCCGTCTGATTCATGAAAATATGCAGGGCGTAAGCGCATATACGGCTCCGTTTAAAGTTGCCGTATTAAGCGCGTGGGGCCCGCTTCGCGGATGGATGTCTTATCAGGTGCATCATTCCATCTGGCACAGAGAGATTTATTCCTATAACGGCGTATTGGAGTGCTTAAGCGGCATGCCGTTTGATGTGGAATTCATCAGCTTTGACGATATTAAGAATGGAATTTCCGACGATATAAAAGTTATCATCAATTTTGGCGATGCCGAGACGGCGTTCAGCGGCGGAGAGAACTGGATTGACGCGGAAGTCGTAACCAAGATCCGTGAATTTGTAGACAACGGCGGCGGTTTCATCGGAGTCGGAGAGCCGACGGCGTATCAGTTTGAAGGACGTTATTTCCAGCTTAGCGACGTGTTGGGAGCGGATCGCGAGATGATGTATTCCTTAAGTACCGACAAGTACAACGAATTAAATCCAAATCATTTTATCTTAGAAGACATTGAGGGAGACATTGATTTTGGCGAGGGCATGACCAGAGTTTACGCACAGGGAGAGAATTATCAGATTCTTAGCATGGACGGCGAATACAGCCAGCTTGTCGTAAACGATTATGGAAAAGGCCACGGCGTATATTTCGCCGGACTGCCGTATTCTCCTCAGAACTGCCGTATTCTGATGCGCGCGATTTATTATGCTGCGGGCATGGAAGAAGAGATGAAGAAATTCTATGTTACAGACGTAGATACGGAGCTTGCCGTATTTGAAAAGACCGGAAAAATCGCGGTCATCAACAATTCAAAAGAGGCAAAGAACACCGATCTTTACGTAAATGGCAAACTGGCCGAGAAACTTGAATTACAGCCGATGGAAATGCGCTGGGTGGATTACAAAGCAGAATAAATACAGGAATGAAATGCCGGAACATGAAATACAAATCTGTTCCGGCATTTTTATAAATAAAGCTTTCTTTTCTTACATTTCCAATGTATAATCGTATGGAAGAATATGTTGACGGAATAATATGCTTTGAGAGGGGGAGGGTATCAGTGACAATCAAAAAGTGCGGCGATACACAGAATATGTTTCATGCAGCCGGCATTCAGGAGAAAAAAACTGCGGAGGAACATAATGTATCCGGCACATCTTTTGTGCAGGAGCCGGCTAGTCTTGTTATTTCCGAAGAGGGCCTGGAAAAATATCGAAACAGCGTGGCAGCGATACAGGAGAAAGACAAGGAAACGGATGACGGTAAAACATGGAAAGACCCTTTGCCGGACGGTCATTTTGCTTCAAGGTCCAGAAGCAGGCTGATGGGTATGTGGAATCAGGTAAACGATGAGAAGAAAGCAGAAGGAAGGTATCTGGATACTGCGGAGGATGAGGCAGAGAGCATATTGGAAGCTTATGCCAGACTGCGGGATGAAATTATCCGCGGATACGAAGACGGGACGAGAGTGACTTATGAAGTCGATGATGAGCAATGGGGATCCTGCCGTCTTCTGACGAAAGAGGAAGAATTGGAATTATTGGATAAGACCTTTCAGGAGATAACACAACAGTTTGAAAATGAAGTGAAATGGCAAAGAGAACTGGATGAAGTTATGCTGAAGGATCAGATAAAGCTCGCACAGGAAATTGCCAGGCGGAGAGGAAAATATGACGACAAGTATATTGCGTGCATGGACAGGATCAAAGTATTGCGCGAACGGTTAGAAAGACCGAAGCCGCCAGAGAATTTAAGTCAGAAGATGTTAAGCGGCATGCAGTTTTTGAAGAGCCGGTCCGCAGATACATACGATCAGGACGCAATAGATCGAATCGTTGCTTCCATTTTTACGAAACCGACAGAATAAGCGGTTGAGATCTTACCCTCAGTGAACAAGGGGCGTGTGTTCCTTTATTCACTGGGGGAATTATTTATGGAAAATCCGGGGCGCTGCCCGGATTTTGTTATACCGGCAATTGACTTTCCGTGATTTCCTGTTATATACTATGACCGACAGAGAATAATCAGAATAGAGATTGATAGGAGGACAACAGAGGCATGAAAGAGATAAAACCAGTAAAAGAAGGAAAAGTCCGCGAGGTCTATGACGCAGGGGACTGCATGATCCTTGTAGCTACGGACAGAATATCGGCATTTGACCATATTTTAAAAAATGATATAACCAAAAAAGGCGAAATTCTAACAAAAATGTCAAAGTTTTGGTTTGATTTTACAAAAGATATTGTGCCAAACCATCTGATTTCCATAGATAAGAACGATATGCCGGAATTTTTTCAAAGCGAACGGTTTGCGGGAAACAGCATGAAATGTAAGAAATTAAATATGCTGCCGGTGGAATGCATCGTAAGGGGATACATTACCGGAAGCGGATGGGAGAGCTATCAGAAAAACAAAACGGTCTGCGGCATCCGTCTGCCGGAGGGTCTGCAGGAGTCGGACAAGCTGCCGGAGCCGATCTATACGCCGACGACAAAAGCGGAGCTTGGGCTGCACGACGAGCATATCACGTTTGAAGAAAGCGTGGAAATATTAGAGAAGCTGTATCCGGACAGAGGCAGGGAATATGCGCAGAAGATCAAAGACTGCACGATTGCCCTGTACAAAAAATGCGCGGACTATGCGCGCAGCAAGGGAATTATCATAGCGGACACCAAATTTGAATTTGGTCTGGATGAAGAGGGGAATGTAATTTTAGGCGATGAAATGCTGACGCCGGACAGCTCCCGCTTCTGGCCAGACGAAGGATATGAGCCCGGCAAATCACAGCCGTCGTACGACAAGCAGTTTGTAAGAGACTGGCTGAAAGCAAATCCGGACAGCGGCTATTTGCTTCCGGAAGAAGTCGTAGATAAAACGATTGCGAAATATAAAGAGGCGTATGAGCTTTTGACCGGGAAAACAGATGTGTAAACGCGTATTTTTGAGAGAAAAAGGAGAAAACTATGAGTACAGACAGATATGTAAGCCCGTTGTCGGAGCGGTATGCCAGCAGCGACATGCAGTATATTTTTTCGCCGGAGATGAAATTCAAAACGTGGAGAAGACTCTGGATTGCCCTGGCGGAGACGGAGCAGGAGCTGGGACTTGAGATTACGGACGAGCAGATTGCGGAACTGAAAGCGCATAAAGACGACATCAATTTTGAAACGGCAAAAGAGCGTGAAAAATTAGTCCGTCATGACGTAATGTCCCATGTGTACGCATACGGCGTACAGTGTCCCAGGGCAAAAGGAATTATCCACCTTGGCGCGACTTCCTGTTATGTCGGAGACAATACGGACATCATTGTTATGGCAGAAGCGTTAAAGCTGGTGAAGAAAAAGCTGGTAAACGTCATGGACAAACTGGCAAAATTTGCCGATTCATACAAAGATTTGCCGACACTTGCCTTTACGCATTTCCAGCCGGCCCAGCCTACGACAGTCGGCAAGCGCGCAACGCTCTGGCTGCAGGAATTTCTTCTGGATTTTGAAGATCTTTGTTATGTTTCGGACAGTCTGAAATTGCTTGGCTCGAAAGGGACGACAGGAACGCAGGCAAGCTTTCTGGAGCTTTTTGACGGCGATCAGGAAAAGGTCAATCAGATAGATCCCATGATTGCCGAAAAAATGGGATTTGAAGGATGCTATGCTGTATCCGGCCAGACGTATTCCAGAAAAGTGGATACCAGAGTGGCGAACGTCCTTGCAGGAATTGCGGCAAGCGCGTATAAAATGTCAAACGACATACGGCTGCTTCAGCATTTAAAAGAAGTGGAGGAGCCTTTTGAGAAAAATCAGATCGGATCTTCCGCAATGGCATATAAGAGAAATCCCATGCGGAGTGAACGGATCGGCTCTCTGGCCCGTTATGTGATGATTGACGCCTTAAATCCGGCGATTACATCCGCTACGCAGTGGTTTGAGCGGACGCTTGACGATTCGGCCAATAAGCGGCTTAGCATTCCGGAAGCGTTCCTTGCGACGGATGGAATTTTAGATTTATGTTTAAACGTCGTAGACGGTCTTGTCGTTTATGATAAAGTCATTACAAAGCGCCTGATGTCGGAGCTTCCCTTTATGGCGACGGAAAATATTATGATGGACGCGGTCAAAAAAGGCGGCGACCGTCAGGAACTGCATGAAAAAATCCGTACGCTCTCCATGGAAGCGGGAGCCAATGTGAAAAAAGAGGGAAAAGAAAATAACCTGTTAGAGCTGATTGCCGCGGATCCTTCGTTTCAGCTTTCGCTGGAAGAGCTTCAGGCCGCGATGGATCCGGCAAAATATGCAGGGTGCGCGCCGGATCAGGTGAAGCGGTTCCTAACAGAAGTCATTCGTCCGCTTCTTCATGACAATCGGGATTTGCTTGGCGTAGAAGCAGAAATTCATGTTTAAGCTATGGTGGTGTATTTGAAGAAATATCGAAACTTAGTATGGCTGCTTTTCTTTTTCTGTGTGCTTTTTTATGGCTCCTCGCTGGAAACAGAAGAAGCGCCGAAAGAGGAGCCTGCGGCGGTTGAGACGGAGCGCAGGATGCCTGACGCAGGAGTTGTTGCCTCTTTTCGGGAAAAGATATTTGACGCAGGAATTATTCCGTATGATTTGAAAGTGGTCTATTTGACGCCAAAAGAAAAAGCAGCGAAAGTGTATACCTTTTTGCAGGGGCCAAGAGCATATGGAGAAGGCCTGCCGTGGTCCGGCGACTGGTGTGAAAAAATCGTAAGTTCCAATTCTTTTGGAGGATTTGGGTGCGGTCTGTGCTGTATGGCAAATATATACAGCACGCTGTCGCCTTATGAGTGCTCGCCCTGGGACATGTATGAATTTGCGACACAGGCTTCTTTGTATTATCCGAGCAGGGAGAGCGGAGCCATCGGATGGGACGATATGAAAACAGTTTTAACGGCCGCAGGTTTTACATGCGAAAATTACCGGAAGCCAAAAACTTATGAGGAGTTTCAAAAACAGATGCAGCAGACCCAGTCGGCGATCGTATTGGTCAGCAGTTCCAATGACGACGCTTTTTGGGCGGATACGCCGGGGCATTATGTCAATATCTGGCTGTATCAGGGAAACACGGATAAGGTTTTTTTGGCTGAGCCGGGAGATCCGGAGAATAACCGGACGTGGATTCCGCTGCGCTATGTATACGATGCCTTGAAAACCGTGAGTCAGTATCAGTATCTGGCGGTAACCTCTTATTCGGAAGAAAGCAATGGCTGGAAACAGAATGGGATTGACGACATCTGGAATGGAAAATATTTTGGAATAAATTAAAAATGGGTATTAAAGAAATAAAAAAACCAGACGATATATAAAATAACAGATAATGATTGGAATATGGATCCAGGGAGGGATGAGCTGCATACGGATATGAGGGATATTTTAAGGTTGCATCTGTGATGATTATATCCGCAATGTCTGACGCCACATCAAAGCGCAGACAAGAGGAGAGAAAATCCGGCGGACACAAAGAGTTTGGACAATTATTAGAAGAAGCGAAACAACAACAGCAGGAAAGCCGTGGCATGGAAGGAAAGACAGTTGGATACACCAGAACAGGTCAGATATGTATCGGTCAAATCATGCAGAGGACGTATAATTAGTTGTAAAATGAGGAGTGCCGCGGTATCGTCAGATACCGCGGCCATTGTGAAGAAATTTATCAATATATATAGAATAGCCATTTCTTTTAAACAGCTTTATCTTACCAATAAGATATGAACAGACTATGAACAAATGAAAAACATATTGTAAAAGTGACAAATTAATTCCAAATAACGAAAAGTTTTTGTCTAAAATAACGAAAAGCTTTTCTTATTTCATCTTGAAAAGCAAGGAAGATTTTGTTATTATTACAGAAAAGACAGCTAAAATCAATGCTCGAACAGGGAAGTGAAAGCATATCATAAAAATCAAAGGAGTGATCTTATGTCAATTTCAATTTCAGCTAATCCAAGAATGGTAGGCGGTCTGTTTTCCAGCATGAATTCGAATTTGTTGAGCAATTCCAAGAGCAATGCCTTTTCCGGCATGGGATTGATGGGTGGATTTAATTATTCGGATTATGCAAGTATAAGAAACGGTTCCTATCACAAGCTTCTGAGTTCTTATTATTCACTGGACAGCGTGGACTCAGATTTCAAATCATCCGGAAGCGGTTCATCTTCCGGCGCGTCGGGCACGTCCAGAACTTATAATTACTGGACGAAAGACGGCATGGTTCAGAGGAGTTATGACAACCGGCTTGCGACTGATAAGCCCAAAACGCCAAACAAAACAAACACATCCACATCGAAAGAACCAACATCCAAATTGGCGACAATTGAGTCAAGCGCTGAGAAGTTAAGCGATGCTGCGGATGCACTCCTGACACAGGGGAGCAAATCATTATTCAAACAGGTAACAACAACGGACAAGGACGGAAATAAGACAACCGGATACAATACGGACGCTATTTACAAAGCGGTTTCTTCCTATGTAGAGCAATACAACAATCTGATGAAGAGCGCGGGAAATTCCAGCGTCATATCGATTCGGGCATCGGCGGCTTCTATGGCGGATTATACCAAGGCAAATGAGAAAGCTCTTTCTGAGATTGGAATTTCAGTTGATCCCGAGAAAAAGACATTGTCTCTGGATGCGGAGAAGTTTAAGAACGCAGATATGGATGCGGTAAAGAAATTGTTCCAGGGAAGCGGTTCGTATGCATATCAGGTATCCTCAAAAGCTTCTGCGATTGATTATCAGGCACAATATGAGGCGCAGAAAGCCAGTACATATAACAGCGGAGGAGCATATTCTTACAACTATTCCGCAGGAAGCTTATGGAACGGAATGATTTAAAAAATAAAACAGCAGGTCGGTTTGACCTGCTGTTTTTGCGATTAATTGTCTTCTTCATCTTTGGATGACATGGAGTATACGGAACGTTTTCTTGCCATTTCATCACTTGCGAGATATTCGTCATAGGTCGTGATTTTATCAATCATTGTTCCATTTGGCAAAAATTCGATAATACGGTTCGCGGTAGTTTCCACAACCTGGTGGTCTCTGGAAGAGAAGAGAATCACGCCCGGGAATTTTATAAGACCGTTATTGAGCGCCGTAATGGATTCCATGTCCAGATGGTCGGTCGGTTCGTCCAAAATCAGTACATTAGACGCTTCAATCATCATGCGGGAAAGCAGTACGCGGACTTTTTCACCACCGGAAAGCACACGCATCTTTTTTACGCCGTCTTCTCCGGCGAAAAGCATTCTGCCCAAAAAGCCCCGTACGTAGGTGGCGTCTTTGATTTCTGAAAACTGGGTCAGCCAGTCGACGATGATTAAATCCGTATCAAAAATCTTTGTATTGTCTTTGGGGAAATACGATTGTGAAGTGGTAACGCCCCATTTGTAATTTCCTTCATCCGGTTCCATTTCTCCGGTAATGATTTTAAATAAGGTTGTTTTGGCGAGTTCGTTGCCGCCTACGAAGGCTGTCTTATCTTCGCGCCCCAGGATAAAGGAAATATTGTCTAAAATTTTAACTCCGTCAATCGTTTTACTGATATTTTCTACCGTCAGGACTTCATTTCCAATTTCCCGGGAGGGACGAAAATCAATATAAGGATATTTCCGGCTGGAAGGGCGGATCTCATCCAATTGTATTTTCTCAAGCGCGCGTTTTCTGGAGGTTGCCTGTTTGGATTTGGAGGCATTTGCCGAGAAACGCGAAATAAATTCCTGCAGTTCTTTGATTTTTTCTTCTTTTTTCTTGTTGGCTTCTTTCATCTGTTTGATCAGAAGCTGGCTGGATTCATACCAGAAATCGTAATTTCCGGCGTAGAGCTGTATTTTGCCATAGTCAATATCGGCGATATTGGTGCAGACCTTGTTTAAGAAATAGCGGTCATGAGATACGACGATGACCGTATTTTCAAAATTGATCAGAAATTCTTCCAGCCAGGCAATGGCGTCTAAATCCAGGTGGTTGGTTGGTTCGTCCAGAAGAAGAATGTCGGGGTTTCCAAAAAGCGCCTGTGCAAGCAGAACTTTGACCTTTAACGCGCCGGGAATGTCTTTCATAATGGAATCGTGTTCTTCCGCAGGGATGCCAAGTCCGTTTAGAAGCATTGCGGCGTCGCTTTCCGCATTCCAGCCGTCCATATCAGCAAATTCAGCTTCCAGTTCACTGGCGCGGATGCCGTCTTCATCGGAGAAATCTTCTTTCATGTAAATAGCGTCCTTTTCCTTCATAATTTCGTACAGACGCCTGTTTCCCATGATTACTGTATCTAACACTGAAAATTCATCATATTTGAAATGATCCTGCTGCAAAAAAGACAGACGCTGCCCGGATGTAATGACAACGTCTCCGTTTGTTGGTTCCAACTGTCCGGATAAGATTTTTAAAAAAGTGGATTTTCCGGCGCCATTTGCACCAATCAGACCGTAACAGTTACCCTCGGTAAATTTGATATTAACCTCTTCAAATAGAGCCTTTTTGCCAAGGCGTAATGTAATATTATTTGCACTTATCATTTTTATACCTCTGTTTTCTGTTTTTCTTGAAAAAATATGCTCTTCTTATTATACATAAAAAGAATTCTTTTTCAAGGCAAAGAAGCAGATTGAAAAAGATAAGTTTAATTGCGCGAAAATTTATTGCGCCGTGTGTATGTTTCTTGACAATAAATGAGTACAGAAGTAAACTAAATATAACTATTTTTTTGTTGGAAAAAGTGAACGTTATAAGGTGAAGTGAGATCCTGGGAATTGGAAGCCCATAATGGGTGATGGCATCAGCAATGAAAAACGTGCACTTTTGATAATCTTGTGAGGCCTCTTCGAAGAAAGAAGAGGTTTTGAAACAGGGGAGGAGGGCAGTTGGGAACGATTGGAAGGAAATTGGCAAAGTAAAAAGGAGGGTTTTTAAATGAGACGAAGAAAAGGCAGACGCATTGCGGCATGGCTGCTTTCCGCTGCACTGACGGTTTGCTGCGTGGAACTTCCGGCAGCGAGCGTACATGCGGAAAATTTAACGGGGAGGGGTACAACCAGCTCCGCAGCTGTTGAGGGTTTGACAGCAAAAGAAGATCTGAACCGGACTCTGATAAAGGGCAGAACGCTTAAATTGGCGGCAGACGATCTGGTAGACGGCGCGGCGGCAGACAGCACGCTGACGATCACAGTTCCTGAGGGAAGCGCGAATGAGTTACTGGACCTTACGGTAAATGAAGAGGGTGTTTTGGAGATTTCCTGCAAGGAAGGCATTTCTGCCGGCGAGGAATTGGCGGAGGAAACGGTTGCGGTAACCGTTGCGGATGATAGCGGCAACAGTGCAGACGTAACATTTTCAGTTAAGATTGAGGAGAACTTAAAGATTGAGCTTGATTTAAGAAAGCGTGAATTTAATCCGAAAGCAAATCCAACTTCTGCAGAGACAATCTATAAAGCCGCAGGAAATGAAGCGGGAAAATTAAGGCAGGTGGAAGACTCAATCGAAGTTTCTATGACATTTCGATTTGATGCATCAAAGTCTTATAATGCAGGCGGATCGGATATGTTTTATTTGTTGGAGATTGGAGACAGCCGGAATAATTATAAAGAACAGCCCAATGCTGCGCCGGCATCCACTCCGTCTACAATATCATTTATTTTCAAAAACGGCGGTAACAGGCAGCTTTATTGTAATACAGGTTCATACTATGGATCGACTGGCTGGGAGGTAGGACAGGGGGTACCGTCCGGAAGCGATAAGCTTCATACCCTGACATTGTCGATTTCACCGACAGCGATAAATGTGTTGTTTGACGATGTGGCGCTGAAGACTGTAAATGGAGATACCAAAAACACAAAAAAATACATAGCGTCATTTTTTGGAGCGGACCAAACATACGAGGACTGGCGCAGTAACATTGACACGCTTACCATTGGGGACTGCTATGAATGGAGCGCGGGACGCCATAATAATTACGGCAGGTTTGGAGGCGACATCAAATCTGTTGTGATTTCAGACGGAACATATTCAAATGAAAGCATGATGGATCACCATAAATCTTATGGAACAGAGCTTGCCAAAGAAGAGCTTCAGACGGCAGTGGATGACTTTGAAAGTGATTCAAATCTGTCCAATGAAATGAAGGCGATTTTTCGAGAGAGCGATCTTTATAAAAAAGCAGACGGTATTTTGAAGGGAACGGCGCAGACTTATGCGGGGGACATCTATAATACGGCCGATGCGCTCAAGGAAGCGTTATCCGATCCGGAAAATATCGGTCTGAATGAAATTGGCGGCAGTATTTCAAATATGTTCAACAGTGACTGGGATAATTCCTGGATTTTCGGCGGCGGCAGAGAGACGCAGGGCAGTTTTTCTGAAATTGGCGGCATGCGGAATTATATTGGGCATTTTGAGGAATATGTACGCTGGAATAAGTCTGGCAACGAGGCCGGCAGACAGAGATATACGATTAATTTGGGCAAGGCCGGCAGCGACGCAGCGGCGTTTGCGGCAAAGCTGGACGACTATATTGCAAAACTGAGGCCAAAAGCAGTCTCCTATTTGGTCGGACCGGAAGATTATACAAAAGGAGATGCAGGGATTGATGCT
The DNA here is from genome assembly GCA_910586725.1 of uncultured Lachnospiraceae bacterium. Classification (GTDB taxonomy): domain Bacteria; phylum Bacillota; class Clostridia; order Lachnospirales; family Lachnospiraceae; genus Roseburia_B. The sequence continues at coordinate 38,342 of CAJUJL010000024.1, forward strand.
TTCAAGGCTTCGCTGGGCTCAATTATAGAGAAATCGCTGGCAATAAATAACGGAAACGGCTATGTCGTGATTGCGCTTCCGCATGTTGTATTAGGAGATAACAATGCGCTTGCCAAAAAATATGCAAGCGCGGCAAAAGATGCAATGCGGGCTTATCTTTTATCACATAAAGAGCACAAAGACAGAATCGCAATGGTAGATCATATGGCTCTGACGTCGGAAATGACTGATTTTGTAACCGAATGCCTGACAAAAGACGGTTTTTTAAATGGGAAAGGACATTACGAATTAGCAAAACAGTTTTCATTGAAAACGTATGGAAGCACACAGGGATTTCCGACGATCCGTGACTGGACGGCGGAAGAACAGCCTGAGAACTACGAAAATATACGGCCTTCCGTAACAGCGTCCGAAGGAGGAAATTTAAATGTTGTGGTTCCGGCGGACGTGGCCGCAGACAAGACGAACTGGAATTATACGGTTGAAATTGGAGATATAGAAATCTGCGGCAGCGCGCAGGAAGGAGCAGGACGGGCATTTACGATTGACGGTCTGCCGGATGGAAAAGATTATGTGCTTACGCTGAAATCCGCAGACAACGAGATCTGCCTTGCAAAGGCGTACGGTACTCTGACAAAAGGGAATACGGGCGGCGCTGCAACGCTTACTGCGTTACAGAAGAAAATCAGAGATAAAGTGGATGATACCGGAAGACCTCTGACATGGTTGTTTATGGGAGATTCCATTACCCATGCGGCTGCACATACGCTTGGTTATGACGGTATTGCTCAGATTTTTGAGAAATATTTGAAAGACGATCTTGGACGGACGGATGATATTGTAATCAACACCGCCGTATCCGGTGCAACGGCTCAGTCGACAATAAACCGTATTGAAGAGAGGCTGAAGCGATACACACCGGATATTGTGTCGATTATGATTGGTACGAATGACGTATCAACAAAAGGTATGACTTCCGGAACGTATACGAGTCAATTGGAACAAATTGTGAAAGCTATACGGGAGCGTAATAAGGACGCTTTGATTATTTTCCGTACGCCGACGCCGGCGAATCCAAGCAACCATGCGGAACGTATAAGGAATCTGGAAGCCTGGACGATCGACGCAATGCAGCGTACGGCGGAAAAAGACGGAAATATTTTGTGTATTAACCAATATACGGAATAGAATAAGGAAATGAAAACATTTCCGTATCTCTTTAACGCAAATTATTATTATAATGACCCTCTGCATCCAAATGCGGCAGGCCAGCTTCGGATGGCAAAGCAGTTTATACAGGAGTGTGGTTTGAATACGGATACGAGGATCGCAAATCTCTCTTATGGTTTCAATTATCAGGAAAGCGCAAATGAGACGCAGCCTGAGTTTACAGAAGGACGCAGCAGGGTTGCGCTGGAGACGAAAGGCGTGGAAGACCTGCAGACAGCCAGTAATAAGACATTTGGGTCCCTTGATGTCACGCTGACGGATAGCGAAGACGGCAGGACGTATACCAAAAAGAGCTATGCTGCCGACGGACGCATAATCATTCCGTACCTGAGAAATAACGGAGAATCCGGAAGGCAGTATACGGCGTCAATAACAGGGACTTCTGCGTCAAGCGGGGAGAAAGTAACGTTTGCAGGTAAAAATGTAACGGTATCGGCAAGTTATCCGGTGATTCCGTATTATGTATTTTTAGACAGCGGGTATGTCCGGAACATTGCGGAAGATTCTGTGGCGGCGAAGTTTTATACAGGTCCTGCAGCTCCGGAGACAGGGCATCAGCCGCATCATTATAAACTGGTAGCGGACGACGACGGAAAAACATACGACAATAACATGTTTGTAGTGGAAGGGGATAAGCTGAAAATAAAAACGGCTTTACTGAAAAGCAAATCTTATCAGGTATGCGTACAGGTAGTCCATGACGACGATTCGGGATGTTCACAGAAATCGGTTTATACGCTCAGGACAACGCCGACACTGGAAGAAATCCGGAGAGATGCAAAGGAAGCAGTGCGTGCACTGGATCTGGATTTGGCGGGCGTTTTGTTTGATGAAGACGAGTACGTGGATCTGGGAGAAGAAAACAGCGTATGGTATAACGACGGGAAATATCTGGATGTATTGAATAAGTTAAGGACAGAAACAACGGGCGGCACTATTTTTTACCGTTTCCGTACGGAAACGCCGAGCGGATTGATTTTTGGGTCCGGCAGCCATAAAACGAACGTAAACCCAGACAATACGATTATGGCGTTTGGTTTGGACAGAGGAGAGCCAAGAGGCATCTTCCGCGCGCCTTCAAACGGATTGCGCGGAAACTTTAACGCCCAGGCCGGAATGCTGAATGACGGACGCTGGCATACGGTTGCCATCAGCTTTGACACAACCAAGGAAGATTTCCAGAATCAGATTTTAATGAGCATTGACGGCGGCAAAAACATTTTTTATCCGGCGTGGTGGAGCGAGCAGTATAAAAGCTGGTTTAACCAGAATTCGGATAAAGAAATTACGCATTTCGCAATCGGAGGAGGCGCCTGTGTAAACAGTGTATGGTCAACGGTGCGTCTGGAAAAGTTTATCGGAGATGTAGCGTTTGTTACGGTGAACGATAAGGTTTATACGGAAGAAGAATTAAAACTTCTGACCAGAACGGACTGGATCATAGGTGAGCAGAACTTAAAAGTGAACGGAACGAAAGTAACTCTGCCGGAAGGAGCGCATTATACGGCGGATCAGGTCGTATGGGACGAAGATAACAACGGAGCGGAATTTACATTAACGGCAGAAGACGGTTTTCTGTTTGACGATGGCGTTTCCGCGGCAATTACAAACGGTACGGCTCTTGGCGTTATGGAAAATACGCAGATGGAGCTTTCGGCGGACAATAAGAGCGTAAAAGTAACGTTCCGTACGATTCCATGGCGTACAGAGTCTGTGTTTGAAGCGGAAGAAGTTACGGTCAAAGACGGCGTGTCTGACGGAGCTTCTATCAGCCAGGATATAATCGCCAAGCTCGGCGTTATGCGGCGCGGTTCTGTGACGGTACGTTATAAATTAGATGAAAAAGCAATGAATGCAGAGGGAAGAATTGCGCTTTTTAGTGTTTCCGACGGAAGTAAAAACGGATATTCTGCATTTTATGTAACGCCATCGACAGGAGCAGTCGGCTATACCATCCGGGATCAGGAAGGAAACGCCGGTACGATCGTCAATGCGGACGAGGCGGTAAGAGAAGACGTTAAAAATCAGAACTGGCATACGGTTACATATGTTTTCAGCGCAACGGGAACGGAAGGCTATTTGGATGGAAACCGTATTCTTGCAAATACGGATGTGGGATTTTTGCGGAATACAAGCAATATTTCACATGCGCAGATCGGATCTGTTTACCGTGGTGCGGATGAGGCAAATGCATTTGCATTTGGCGGGGAAATCAATTCGATTCAGGTGACATATGATGTGCTGGATGCGGAAGAGATTGCGAAACTTCATGAGGCGACGGCGCCAAAAGAGCTGGATCTGCCGGCTGACGCTGTTAAGACAGAGGATATGAACCTGTATTATGAAGGATATGAAGGCTCTCAATATTACCGGATGCCGAGTATTTTGACGACGGAGATGGGAGGTACGGTCTTCGCAGCGGTTGATAAGCGTCAGACGACGGAAGCGGACCGTGGCAATATTGATACAATTATCCGTAAAAGCACGGATAACGGAAGGACATGGAGCGACCCGCAGACAATCTTTAACCAGCCGGACGGCGGCATTATGTATTCGTTTACAACTGCGCCGACTATGGTAGAGGGTAAGAACGGAAGGATTCATATTATTGCAAACCTTTTCCCGGAATCACAGGGACGTCTGGCAACGGGGCTGATCGAAAAGGGAAGCGGATTTAAAGAAGTGAATGGCAAACTGTATCCGATATTGAGAAATTATAAAGATACGGCGCTGAATGCGGAAGATGATTGGACCAAAGAATATACGATCCGTGAGAACGGCGTTGTATATGAAGAAACAGAAAGCGGCGGCACGGCCACCGAATACCGCGTGCCAAAATATCTTGCTGCAGAAGGCGGCGGAGATTTGTTTAAAGGCGATAGTAATACGCCGTGCGGCAACATTTATGTTTATACGGGCGAGAACGCGGGAGAATTGAAGATGCCGCGTGTAATGAGCGTTGTTTCCTGTTACAGCGATGACAACGGCGCAACCTGGGAAGGCTATCAGAATATAACGGGCATGATCAAGGAAGACTGGATGAAGTTTATGCGGGTTGGCCCTGGCGCGGGCATTCGCCTGAAAAACCAGAAAGATCCGGCTTTGAACGGACGTATTCTCATTCCGGTATGTTATACGAACGGCGATGGAATTTATTCTTATGCTGCAAGTCTGATTTACAGTGATGATAATGGCGTGACATGGCACAGGACAGAATCTCCGGTTACACAGGTATCCCAAATGGATGAACAGACAGGAACATTCCGGGAAGCTTCGCTTCGGGAATCACAGATTGTAGAGATGAACGATGGTACGCTTAAGATGTTCAGCTTAAACTACAGCGGATACCTGAAAATGTCATCAGGTACGTTTGAAGCAGACGGACTGAAATGGACTTCCGTAAAAGAGACGACGATACGGGATCTTGAATCACCGATTTCCGCTATTCATGCATTGGTTGATGTGGATGGAAAAGAAGCTGTTTTGCTTTCTGCTCCGCTTGGACCAGATTCAAACAATGGATATATTCATATCGGCCTGTACCAGGAAGACGGCACATTTGAATGGAAATATTTAAGAAAAGTGAAAGCAGATGGTTTTGGCAATTCCTGTATGAGCATATTGGATAACAAAAATATTGGTATTCTGTTCAAAGGAACAGGGGACAATATTGTGTTTACAAGCATGAACGAATCGTGGCTTACAGCCCCAAGGCATGAGGAATTTAAGACGCCGGTAATTGAAGACATCAAGATGGGATTAGACGGTGAGAGCCTTATGTTTACGGTGACGCTGGATTCAGCGCTTATGAAGAAGGGAGAGCCTTACTTAAAACTGAAGCTGGATGAAAGGGATGCGCAGGCGGCATATGTATCCGGAAACGGTACGAAAGTATATACATTCCGTTACGATATGGATGAATCGGAATTTATAGAGATCGAAGCAGTCAATGTTGCCGCAGGAGCATCCGGATTCCTTGAAAATCCGGTGAGACAGCTTCCACAGGACGTTTCCTTTAAGTTTTCGTTTAACAGGGATCTTGTAGTACAGGCAGTTCAGGAAGCGTTGGATAGATACAAAGCAATCTATGAATCAGACGGTTCCGATTACGATGCAGAACTTTTCAGTGAATTTAAAAAAGCATATGAAGCGGCAAGAGATGCAATTGACGCGGAAGGAGTTTCGGCAAAAGAGCTGCAGCATCTTTTGAAGGAACTCAATGACGCAGCGTCGGTTCTTGGAGGAAAAGAAGATACTATTGAGAAGTTAGAGCAGGCGCTTGAAGATTATAGGCAGATTTATGAATCGGACGGTATGGCATATGATCCGGATCTTTTCCAGGAATTTAAAGATGCATATGAAGCGGCTTTAGAAGCAAAAGACAATGAGTCTGAAACAGCTGGATCTCTGCTGCAGAAGTTAAAAGCGCTCAATGATGCAAGAGAAGCGCTTGAGAGCAGAGAGGCAATTATTCAGAAAATGGAAGAAGCGATTGAGAATTTTAAACCGCTCTATGAGTCGGACGGCTCGGCATATGACGCGGAACTTTTCGAGGAATTTAAGAAAGCGTACGAAGCTGTCAGGGAAGCGATTCAAGGAGACGCTTCTGCATCCGAGTTATCGGCGCTCCTAAGGGCGCTTAAAGATGCGAAAAATGCGCTTGGAAGCCAGGATGTGACAGGCGCGTTGAAAGCCTTAGAGGATACGCTTTTGGCTTACAAAGATACTTATGATAAGAAAAAGGCCGAATATACGGAAGCAACCTGGAAAGCATTTGAGAAAGCATATGAAGATGCGAAACGCGCCGTAGAAGCGGGAACAGCAACCAAGGCTGAACTTGAGCAGCTGAAAAAGGCGTTGGATGAGGCATTCGGAGCGTTACGAAAGAGCAGTGCAGCAGTTCCGGAGATGCGTCAGCTTGCGGCGCCGGCAATTACGTCGTTAAAGGCTGTGGCAGAGAAGAAAATGGCCGGAGTAAAAGTTTTGGTTGGTAAAGTGGAGGGCGCTGATATTTATACGGTATACCGTGCAGTCGGCGGAAGCGTAACAGAAATTGGCCGCACGAATGCACAGGGCGTTGTCTATGACCAGAATCCGGTGAGCAAAAAAACAGCTTCTTATTACGCAGTTGCAGAATCATCTGCGGGACAGTACAAAAAGAGCGCGGAAGGCGCGGTGAAGACGATCCGTCTGGAGGCTTCCGTTAAGAAGATCACGGCAAAGAGGATCGGCAAGAAGACACAGGTACGTCTAAGCTGGAAGAAAGTAAAGAAAGCGCAGAAATACGTTGTGTACCGTTCTACAAAGAAGAGCAGCGGATACGTAAGGCTCAAGACACTGAAGAAAAATGCGAAATCTTATGTGGATAAGAAAGTAAAGAAGGGCAAGACGTATTATTACAGGATTGTAATCAAGACAAAGAGTGGTTACTCCGGTATAACGACTTCAAAGAAAATCAAAATCAAGAAATAACGGAAATATAGTTTTATGGAAGAAAGGCTGCCGCACGAATCTGTGCGGCAGTTTTTTCATGTCCAAAACAAATTTAAAAAAGAGGTCAGTGCAAACGATCTGTCTGCCGATATATTATGCAAGTACTGCAAAATAAGATGACAGGAGATGCTTTTATGAATGTTAAATTAAGTTCTGATAATTATCGGTTTTCTACTATGAGAAGCGTTCATTTTGCAACAGCGGAAGATAAGAAGCCGGCGGGTACCCATGCTTCTGACAGAGATCAGGTGACAATATCTCACCAGGGGCGTGACAGGCTGGAAATTATGGCTGATAAAATGGAAGAACAGTTCAACGCCATGACAAAAGAAGAGTTTATGGATATGCTTAAGAAATGGCAAAGTGAAAATCAGGTTCAATTGGAGGTGGATCCCCGTCGCAAGGTGGATCCGGATGGTTCAATTTCCAATAAGACGTATTTTGAGTCTTATTTGGGGCAGCTAAAAGAACAGGAGGAAACGATCAGGAATTACTATGCCGATGCTTACAAGGAAGCTGTTTCTGCTCCGGTGGATAGCCTGGAATTTATTTCCGCAAAATATTTGCAGGATTGGTCAAAGTATTATGATGTAAGCATTCCGGCCAGAGAACGGCAGTGGACGTATTTTCAACTTCGGGCAATGCTCACAGGCTCCAATATTGCATTGAACGATCCCTATGCACTGGCTTCTGTCGGTGGAGCAAAGACAGTGGATGAAATGGATGCAATTGCCAGGCAGGCCGTAAAAGACAAGTTGGATGCGCTTATCAAAGAGCATGAAGCATTGGTATAGACAAGCTGAAACTGTTTTTGGCAAAAGGAGCTTTACCCCTCTTATTTTTTGGAGGTTCAGGCAGCCCTCCAGATAGTATGACCTTTGGGTGCGAAAGAAAGGACGATGCAAGTATGTGATATTGTCAATAGGGTGAAATTGACCTGCACTATGAAAAAATCAGTTTGGATAGGCTACAATAAACAGGACAGATTTTTTAAGGTCATATAGTATAAAA
>CAJUJL010000025.1 GCA_910586725.1 uncultured Lachnospiraceae bacterium
CCAGCCTTCCAAGCTGGATACGTGGGTTCGATTCCCATCACCCGCTTTTTTCATGTCCAAATATACGAACATATTATTTCACATATATACAAAATGAGCTGGCATGCTCTTTTCGATGCCAGCTTTTTTATTTTACAAAAAATACTCTATGCTTTCCTCAATCCATTTTATGCTTCCTTGAAACGGATTCCATATTTTGAAAAAACAGACGCAATCTTATGCTGATATTCTTCATACGTCATTCGAATCTTCTGATATTGCGCGTCAATGATTGCCGCTTCCTGCGCTATCTGGTTTTGAATCGAAAGATCGGGAACCGGAAGATCAATATCGGCAATTGCATTAGACAAATTATTGATATTGGAACCCGTACTGTATTGGCTGAACATTTCCTGTATTTGAGAAGACGAAAGAACTGCAAATAAATACTTCATATTTATGTCATTGCTCTTGCTCCGCAAAATACTCATAAATCCTCCGGCATAATAATCCAGGTCTTCTTCTATCAAAGCGCACTTCCCAATGTGCTTTTTGCTTCCGCTTGAAAAACACATAAATATATCATTTTTCCGTAATTTCTTATTGGAATCGAGCAAAATATCAGAACGGACAAAAATCTTCTTTTTAATCTCAAGTCTGCACTCCAAAGATACATTATCCGCTGTCAAAACCACATGTTCCGTCTCCGTATACGTCTGAAATTCTTTCTTATAATTGACCCCTTTTATGAAATCCACCAAAACGCCCAGTCTCAAAACAGGATGCTTGGTAATAAAATTTGTTCTCATGCCGTCTTGTTTATTTAAATTTATTTTCCTGTCAAAATGACTTGTGTCATATGCAAACAAACTGCTCAAACGCACATAAGATACATTTTCATCCAGGCTTTGGTCAATTTCTGTTTTTTTGCCGCAAAAAGCATCATAAATATAACTGCTTACTTTCGTGGGGTCCATTAGATTGTCTTCATTATAAAGCTTAGTTCCACCGGAAAGCCATTTTAATCCCTCGTGTCCTCTTCTCTCTCTGAATTCATAACCCAAAAACTGCTTCTTTTCGCCTTTTTCACCTGTTTTCACCACGAGAATTTCCTGCTTGTATGTCAAGAGAAAATAGAACAGTTTTTCTTTCTCCGCTTCCTGAATCTTTACCCTGTCTGCGCCAAATTCTTTCTGATAATCCTCATATAATCTGTGATGAATCGCTTCTCCCTGCAGCATTCCGATATAGTCTGCAAACTCCAGATTTTGATAAGCTTCCGCTGCATACGTTGAAAACGCATGTTCTATTCCAAAAACAGTAACGTCTAACGCGTCTGCAAAAAACCGATCAATTGCCGTTTCTATTTGTTTATATTCATAATCCGTTTTGCGTTCCAAAAAGAGAATAACCGTATTGGTCGTCGTTTTCATAAACGTGCCCGTACCTAGATCGACAATCGCTTTTATATGAAAAAATTTTAAAATGATCTCTCTGGCTTTTGCATATATTCCGCCATTCGTAAGAATCGTAACCGGCAGTATAATGCCCGCCCAGCCGCCTGTTTTCAGTAACTGTTTCATTCGTTCTACAAACAGGCACTCAATTTCAGAGCTGCTGTCTGTCAGGCAGTCATATAATGCAAAAGTCTCTTTTCCATACGGCAGCGTCGTCTTAAACGCTTCCACGCTGTAAGGCGGGTTGGAAATTAAAATGTCAAACTGCCCGTTGTTCTTTGAATCGAAGCTGTTGCTTTGTTTTAACAGTCCCTTATACTCGCGCGACTTTTCAAAATTATCAAGGCCGTTGGCCCATATAATATTCGCTTCCCCGTCTCCGTTAAAAAACGCCGACACTTTTGACGTTTTTACCAGTCTGTCATCTAATTCAATCCCATATACGCAATCTTTCGCCCATGCAAATTTTTCACTGTCAACCCATGTTTTGATTCTGTTTTTTACTGTCGGCGCAGCGGCGGAATCGTCAAGCTCCTCTATGATACCCTGCATCCGTTCCATATACTCTGTTAAAAAATGACCGCTCCCCGCTGCATAATCAATGACTGACGGCAAAATTTCTTCTTTATTTTTTTCTATTTTACCGGAAATAAATTCTTTTAGCGGCAAAGAACAAAGAATAAACCTGACCAACGGAACCGGCGTAAAAAACTGCCCCGCCTCCTGTTTCATGGATGTATTTAATAATAACTCAAAAAAATCTCCCAAAAACGGCTGCCTTTGCTTGTATCTGAATTTATAATGCTGAAGCAGCTCCACAATTTCTCTTACAATTTTTGCATTTGCGCGGAACGATTTTTCATCTAAAACCTCTTTAAACGCAAAATTAGGACTTTTTTTCAATCTGGTATCCCGAAACATATTTAAAACTGTCTGTTTAAAAGAATCATCCGCTTCGATGCCCTGCAACGCCTGTTTTACCTCATCTTCCGAATAATCCGTAATTTTTATGTCAAGGAAACGCCACATACCCTCTTTATACAAATCATTCAGCCGCATCTGAAGAGACTCGTCCGTATCCGAATCCAGCCACTGAAATTTCAATTCGTCGTCCGGATTCTTATTTTCATCCACAATTTTGCACACAAACAAATTCAGCAGCTTATTAAAAGCATTTGGTTTATCCGACACTACGTTATGCCTTAAAATTTCCATAATGTGATGAAAAATTCTTCCGCTGTCGCTGTCCTTTAACTCAACTAACCGTCCATATGTTAAAACCGGATGATTTACCACATAAGGCGCCGCGCCTTTTTCAAATATTCCGGAATCTTTAAACTGTTTATTCCAGTACATATGTATTTCTTTTGCCGTAGATAACCGTTTCCACTCTTCCTCTGTCGCAATGATTTCGCTTTTGTACTCCACAACGCCGCCGCGAAACCCCGAGGAATACAGGCACAGATATTTTGCATCCCGGTCCATCGTATAATACGTAAAGAGCTGTCCTCCGTTTCGAATCATTTTCCGACGCTCTGCCTGATGTTTTTCTCCCGCAGTCTTACATTCTATCATCAGATATGCTTTTTCATCTTTATCTTTCACGAGTATATCCAATCTTCCACTGTGTCCGTGTCCGGACGGATATATCTTTTCCAGCTCAATACGCTCCGGCTCATAACCGACTGTCAGAAGTCTGTCTACGCATTCTAAAACAACAAAATTTTCTGCTTTGGAAAAATTGATTGCAGATGCTTTTATTTTGCTGCCATAATCTATTTTCTGGCGGTTATCATCCACTTCTATTCCATAATTATCATGGGCGGGATACTCTTTCCTGTAAATATTGCTTGTTCCGTTTTTTGGCGCAAACCCCAGTTCCGCTAATAATTTTTTCATTTCTTCTTTCATTACTGTCACCTTTATTTCCGGGCGCAAGCCCAAACTTCCATCCCCGTACGTATCTTGCCAGGCAGCTTTTGTTTTCTGTTTTTATCATATACTATCTAAATATTTTTCACAAGATGCCAAACACATGTTTTTATAAAAAATGCTCCGGATTTTCCAGTCAAAATCCGAAGCATTTTTCATATCTTTTATTCTACCGCCCCAAACGCCTCTTCCAAATCCTCCAGTATATCGTCGATATGTTCCGTTCCAATGGAAAGGCGTATCGTATTGGGCTTTATGCCCTGTTCTATCCGCTCTTCTTCCGCTAACTGCGCGTGCGTCGTAGACGCCGGATGAATCACCAGAGATTTTACGTCGGCCACATTTGCCAGAAGCGAGAAAACTTCCAGATTGTCGATAAAATCTTTCGCCTTTCTGTCGTCTCCTTTGATTTCAAAAGTAAAAATGGAGCCGCCGCCATTCGGGAAATATTTTTTGTATAATTCCTGCTGGCTGACATCTTTGGAAACCGACGGATGATGCACGGCCTCCACCTGGGGATGATTGTTTAAATACGCCGCAACCTTCAGCGCATTTTCCACATGACGTTCTACCCGAAGCGAAAGCGTTTCCAGTCCCTGTAAAAACATAAACGCATGAAACGGCGACAACGACGCTCCCGTATCACGCAAAAGAATCGCGCGTATTTTCGTCACAAAAGCCGCCGGGCCCGCCGCTTTCGTAAAGCTCACGCCATGATAGCTGGGATTTGGCTCGGTCAACGACGGAAACTTTTTGCTTGCTTCCCAGTCAAATTTCCCGCCGTCTACAATGACGCCGCCAAGAGATGTGCCATGACCGCCGATAAATTTAGTCGCGGAATGCACGACTATATCCGCGCCGTATGCAATCGGCCGAACCAGATACGGCGTGGCAAACGTGTTGTCTACGACAAGCGGAATGTTATGGCGGTGCGCAAGATTGGCCGCCGCTTCTATGTCCGTTACGTCAGAATTGGGATTTCCAAGCGTTTCTATATAAACAGCTTTTGTGTTTTCCCTGATGGCGGCTTCTAAAGCTTCCGGCGTCGGCTCTGCAAACGTCGTTTCTATGCCGTACTCCGGCAGCGTATGCGCCAAAAGATTGTACGTTCCTCCGTAAATATTTTTGGCGGCAACGATATGATCGCCTCTTGCAGCAAGATTTTGAATGGCATAAGTCACTGCGGCCGCGCCGGAAGATACGGCCAGCGCCGCAACGCCTCCCTCTAACGCCGCAATCCTCTGTTCAAAAACATCCTGCGTCGGATTCGTCAGTCTCCCGTAAATATTTCCCGCATCCGCAAGCGCAAACCGCGCCGCAGCCTGGTCGCAATCACGAAACACATAGGAAGAAGTCTGGTAAATCGGCACCGCCCTTGCGTCTGTTGCCGGATCCGGCGCTTCCTGTCCGACGTGAATCTGCAATGTTTCAAATTTTAAATTTCTCTCTGCCCTGTTTCTTTTTTTCCTCATGATGTCCTCCTCTTTTGAGCTAAAAATCTGCTGCTTTGCAAACATATCGCATTCTGGCTTATTTCAATTTTACTCTCCAAACAGCGGCGTGGAATAGTAACGGTCGCCGCCGTCCGGCAAAATTGCCACAATTGTCTTTCCCTCATGTTCCGGCTGTCTGGCAAGTGAGATTGCCGCGTAAGCCGCCGCGCCGGAGGATATGCCCACAAGAATACCCTCATTTTTTGCAATCTCTTTTGCCGTTTGAAACGCCGCTTCGTCTTCTACCGGAAAAACAGCGTCATACAGCTTTGTATTCAGTATGTTCGGCACAAATCCGGCTCCGATTCCCTGAATTTTATGCGGCCCTCCTTTGCCCTGCGACAATACGGGAGAAGCCGCCGGTTCAACGGCAACGACTTTGATTTTGGGATTGCGTGATTTCAAATATTCCCCCGTTCCCGTCAGAGTTCCTCCGGTTCCCACGCCGGCCACAAGCACATCGGCTGTTCCGTTCGTATCCCTCCAGATTTCAGGCCCCGTCGTGTCCCTGTGTGCTTTGGGATTTGCGGGATTTTCAAACTGGCCCGGAATATAAGAATCCGGCAGCTCTTTCGCAAGCTGCTCTGCTTTCTCAATCGCGCCCTGCATGCCTTTTGCGCCTTCGGTCAGTACAATTTCCGCGCCGTATGCTTTTAATATATTTCTCCGTTCCTGGCTCATCGTTTCGGGCATCGTTAAAATGACGCGGTATCCTTTTGCCGCCGCAATGGCCGCAAGGCCAATTCCCGTATTGCCGGACGTTGGCTCTATGAGAACGGAACGCTCCGTCAACAGTCCTTTTCCCTCCGCGTCTTCAATCATTGCTTTGGCAATCCGGTCTTTTACGCTTCCTGCCGGATTAAAATATTCCAGCTTGAACAAAAGGCGTGCGTGAATACCGTATTTTTTTTCGATATTGACTGCCTCCAACAGAGGCGTATTGCCAATCAGTCCAAGCGTTCCCTGATATATTCCTGCCATGCCGCTCCTCGCTTTCCGTCGTTTCCTGACTTTATTTCCTTATTTACTAGTTAAATAGTAGGAATTAAATTTAATATAGTACTTCCGCAAAGATTTGTCAAGAGAGAACCAGCTCTATCCGGATCAAAAATGTAACGGCAACACTTTATGAGAAAGGTGCTGCCGTTTGTTGTTTCTTACTGAGATTTTGTAAAGAATTGCACAGCCTTTTAGAAATTAAGTTTCTGTTATCCGTTAATAGTCATTTAATGAATACCCACATCCCGAATATCCATCTTTCCATTTTTCTTCTACATCCTCATCTATTCTCACTACATCATATCCATTCCCATTGTATTCAAAAACACGAGGAGCTTTTAGCGGCATACCAATATTATAATAAATCCCATTCTCACTAACAGCTCCTATACTATCTTTATCCCAAAACAACATCATCTTGATATTACTCCAACTTTTAACAATGTCCGCTAACTCTCTAAGGCTGTCCGAACAGACAAGGCTCCCATCCGATTGCAACGCAATAACATCACTACCGTCACATTGCACATCAACTAAATTTGTCCATTCAAGAATTTCATTTGGGTAACCTTTACCCGTAACCATCAATGTTCCATCTGCCTTTAACCCCACTAAATAATCTGCATCATTTTCGATATAAACTCTCTCAATATATTTGATATCTGACCAATTGGAAACATCCAGATCACCTGATTGAAAAAAAGGACTTTCGTCTTTAAAATTTGTAAAATTCGTATATTGAAATTCCACAGTTCCTTCTTTTTTTAATGCCACGATTGGCATGCCCATTTCGGATGAACCTGAAGAATAGTACAAAGGTTTCGCCATGTCAAAATCCGAAGCGTCAATTTCCCCTATTACGCCATCTTCCTCGCTACTTATAAGACAATTTCCTTCTTTTAGAAAGATAAAATAAAAACCGGCATTTTTATACCTTCCACCACTATGAATAATTTTTTCAATTTCTCCATTATAGGAAATATCCCTATCCCTGTCATATAACGATATTTCAGTTGTCGGCCCACCGGAAGACCATAATTTCCCCTCAATATCCAGAAGTTCCATCCACACACCTGAACTCGTATTTCCAGGCACGAGCTGCTTAATTTGTGTATCAGGCACTTGTGAGATAAAAGTCGGCAGATATATTTTATCATTATATAATATTCCTACTCCACCAAGGTCATAATCATATGTCATGCACCCTTTATTATTCATTGCTTCGCTTAACATAATAGAATAATTGTCTAAACCGCTCACATCATCCTCACCCTGCCCCCCTTTTGATGAACATCCACCCAACATAAAAATACCTGCCATAATTATCGCCAGCCATGTCAACTTTCTCATTACAAATTGCTTCCTATTCATTTTCATTCTTTCCTCCCCGAACATTCTAATCTATCTATTCTCTTCGACAACCGCCCCATTCTAAAAAAAACCATATGCAATTACTTCCACAATTTTATTGTTTTTTGTTATAATAATGATGCTGAAATTCGTTTCATACTCTATTTCCAAACTGCCTTTCTTATATCTTTTATACCGGCTTCGCTCATGCCGAATCTTTTTTTTCATCTCTCCATACGATGTCCTTTGAATCTTTTGATTCACATTACGGTGCTTCCATTTACAGGTTTTCGCCAATTTAAAAGACAATTTTGTTTTTTGAAATGGCTGTCCGCTCTTTACATAATACATTCCGTTTTGAAAGCGTTCTACTTCACATATGGATCCCTTTTCTCCATTTATATTTAATTTTTTATTTGATTTCTCAAATCTTTTAATTTTATGTGCGTTAATTATATAACTTTTTTTACTACCTGCAAAAACTTCCGTTTTTTCTGTTTTTACGAAAATAACCATAAGCATAATCACAAACAACCCAAAGAGCATTTTACGTCTCATATCCAATCTCCTTTCTGCCTCATTCTAATTAATTTTCTCATTTTAAATACTTTTTTCTGATCTTTTTCGTATTGTTTACACAAAACGACCGATTTTTATTGTTCTGGTCTTTGCATTTTTTCCTAAAGGATCTATACTTTTTGACACTTACTTTTTTCCCGTTGACTTGAAAATACTTACTATCCATCATACTGTCTTCCATACTTTCGGCGCATAAATGCAACCTCCCCTGTTTCATACAGTATATTTTATCATTACTCCACCAGCCTCCGGAACTGTGTATATGCAGATGATTTTTCCTGCATTTGTATATGACATGCATTCCATTCGCCGAGTTGTTAGCACTGATTGCCGCCATCTGCCCGGTTGTTCCGTTTTCCGCACTGACCTGGACCACCCTTCCGTTGGCAAAGGTATATACATAAATATCCTCCCACTTTCCTCCCATAGGATGGCAGACAATCAATTCCGGTACGCCATTTTTATCCAGATCAATCAACATAAACCATTTTGTCTTTTCATAATTCTCTTTGTTCCGATGACTCGCATCTCCATTTCCTTTATATTTTGACTCGCGCTTTGCCAGCCATGAATTATACGCCTTAAGCGCTTTTTTTCGCTGCGCTTTTGCAGTTGATGCAGACACAATTTCTCTCTCTCCCGTAGACAAAACCGAAAGCGCCAGAATTCCCACCAATGCAAAAGCAAATAATTTTTTACAAAATTTCTTCATTTTCTTTACCTTTTTCCTTTCATATTTTCTTCAACTTACTGTGTACATATATTCTTGTTATCTGAAGAATTCTCCCCCTTTCCGTCTTCCATACCGCTATATCACAACTGTTTTCAAAAAGTGTACTTTTTGACAATCTTCGTTTGTTTACCCTTATTGATATTCTATATTCTACTCATGTGCTAATTTCCGTTCAAAAGCATAAAAAATCATTGAATTTCAGTATATTTTATGGTAGATTTATGAGTAAATACTTACTGTCAAAAAGTACACCTTTTGATAGCTGTAATTTCGTTATTACCTAACTTTTTAGTTATTCTGGAGCAATCTGTATTCCCTCAATCTGCGGTAAAAAGTTGCCTCGCTCATATTGCACTTTTCTAAAACATCCCTGAAAGGCAATTTCTTCTGCTCCCATGCCTTGACAATCTTCTCAAAATCATCTGGCCCTGCTTTCTCCGGTCTGCCAAATTTCACTCCCCTTGCTTTTGCTGCAGCAATCCCCTCGGCTTGCCGCTTTCTGATGTTCTCACGCTCGCTCTGCGCCACAAAGGATAAGATTTGCAGTACAAGGTCTGCGATGAAAGCACCCATCAGGTCTTTGCCGTTCCTCGTATCTAACAAAGGCATATCCAGCACACAGATGTCAATACCAATCTCTTTAGTGAGAATGCGCCACTGATTCTGAATTTCCTCGTAGTTTCGCCCCAGCCTGTCAATACTAAGGATATATAAAAGATCTCCCACTTTCAGTTTCCCTACCATTTCTTTATACCTGGGACGCTCAAAATTTTTGCCTGAGAGTTTGTCAATATAAATATTTCCGGATGGAACGGCAATTTCCAACATTGCCGCCATCTGCCTGTTCTCGTTTTGGTCCGTGCTCGACACACGCACATATCCGTAAATTTTCTTTTCTTCCATAATCAACACCAACCTTTTTTGATTTCTTTATATAGATAAATACCAATCAAAGATACGATTCAGAAAAAAAATAAGCGTACCACTATTTCTAATGATACGCTTATCATAATTTATTCTCTAATCAAAATTGATATAATCGGTCATGTTCATTTCTCTCCATTGATTCTTCCTTACATACTGTCTAACCTTTCAGCAAGCTGACGTCTGCTTGAAAGATAGCAATAATTCAAAGAAAAGAAAACTCCTGCCTACTTTTTAAACACCTCGAATTCGAGGTGTTTAAAATCTGAATTGTTCAACTGCCAAATTAGAACATACCTCCACAAATTGCGAAAATATCGGTAATATTTATACAGTGCTAATACTGCTTGTGTATCCCTTTTCCCACAAAATACTATTTAATTTATACTTTCTCCCGCAAAATTTCTTCTGTTAGAAAATTTCAACTACACTTATTCGAATTCAATATCTTCATTAAATTTTTTATTAAGATCAACCCTTGTCTGAACGTCAATTGTATTAACCAGCCAGCCATTCAGAGTACAATTTTTAATAAATTCATCAATTCTATTGATGCCATTAATTTCTTTTAATGTAACTACAACACCAAAGCGAATCCCCATTCCATCTTTAGGGTCTAAGCGGTTATTTGTTTTTATTTCCATTCCCCAATTTTTATTGTCGTAAGATTTCTTCGGCATCATTTTGTTTTTTGGTCTTTCTGCAATATATTTTACATTATCCCATTTTCTAAATCTTTCTCTTGCTTCACCCTCCAAAAGAAAATATTTTTCATTATCTAATATTACATCCTGATTCTGTTTATCACCCTTAATATCCTCTATCTTTCCTTTATTATTGATTCTACCGAAATGTAAATTAAGTTCTGTATTTGTATAATCAACACCTTGTGTTCTATCACACATAGGAAAATAGCACATCGTTGCCCTTGCAATATAAGGGTATTTGTCATCTTTAATTGGAACTGGAAAATAATAATTATATGTATTCCATTTTTCACTCACATCATATACCAGAAATTTAATTTCATCTTCTTTTGTATGAACAATATCATCTATTTTAATAGGCACTATACCATGTCCATATAAGGCAACCTCTTCTGGTGTCGGCTTTTCATTCCAGTCTCTTGCAGCGTCAATAATCATCGCTTTTGCAATTTCTCTATTTAATCCCAAAATATCAATCAAATAAGATAATTTTCGGGCAATCCAAGGAGCCGCAAATGAAGTTCCAGCAACATATGCTTCTCCTAATGGTTCGCAAACCTTAATATATTTTTCTTCACTCCCACCATAGTAACTGACATCTGGTTTTGCAAAAAAGGATAATGCCCATCCTCTTCTTGCATACTTAGTTGAGAAACCATTTTGAGTCACTGCATTAACTACCATACTGTTTATTGAATCAGCGGGCGAGCCTATTTTCTCAATATCAGCGCTAGGCTTATTCGTCCCTGCGACGACAAAAATAACATTATTTTCATATTGGATTTTATCTAATATAGCCGCCTCTGCAGAAATAAAATTATCATTAACTTCCTGATTACTTCCGAGCGAAATATTCCAAACCTTTATGTCCTTATTATTTGCAATAATCTCTTTTATTTGTTTCGTAATCGTAAAAGAAGAAAATTTTGAACCTATCGCAACACCAAAATGACGTACCCTAAATCTGCCACACCCGTCATCAAGCCATGGATTTAATCTTGCGCCATCTACAATAATAGAATCCACCGCTGTACCATGGCGATAATCATCTGGATTTTTAGGAAGATTATCGTCAATCATATCATGATACTCTACCCATTCACCAAAATAAACACGTTTATCAAATAACGTATCAATCACACCAATAGTTGGCTCAATAGTTGGAGAAGGCATGTACAGAGTCCCTTGCTGATATTCCTGAATGAAGTCTTCTGGTGATAAATCTGATAAATCCTCTGTTGCCATAGAAACAAGATATGGCGCTTTTTCAAATAACATCTGTAATTGATTTTCATCTAAAAACACTGTCTGATTATCCAATATTCTGCTTTTTAAAATGTCGATTCCAATATTTTTGAATAACATTTTTGTATCTGTATGTGTATTATACAATGTTATGATACTTTGTTTTAATTGCCGTGTCGCCATTTCCACCTCAAAATCTTCAATATACGAAGCGTCTGCGACTACCTGTTTAAATGTAGACTTTACTATTGAAAATCGAGAGAATGGTATTTTATCCATTGTTTTTCTATCATCAAAAGTAACTTTATCTATTCCATTTTGAAACTTCTCTTTGATTATATCACTTGTTTTTAAAAGTAGTTCTATACTTTCATCCAAATCTTCCATATCAAGAAAGTATGTAATAATATGTTTCGTTTTTTCTTTGTTAAATTTAGCTCCCACAATAGCATAATTAGAATCTTTTCCTTTAAACAATCCGGCAATTCGATTACTCTTTGCAACTATTTTATTATAATGAACACTAATCAATATCCCCTCAAAAGGTCTTTTTTCGCGTTTCCAAAATTCTTTGATTTGACCTATTCTTTCTACCAATCTAAGCAACTGTTCTCTTGTTACTATTTTTTTGCTGTTCATAGATGCTCCGCCACCGCCACCAGTTTTTGAGGCTTGAACAAATCGCTTTCCTTTTAATTCCAGTACATTATTCATTAATTTCTTCCCCCTTACTCAACTTTCTGGATACAGCGCTTTTAGATTCTCCCTTGAGCTTTTCTATTTCTCTGACCGTAAATCCTTGTGCATGAAGCTGTTCTATATCTATTTCTTCTAAATTACCTATCAAATAATTATAAAGCCTTCTCAAATAATCATATTCTATATTTGCATCGCTGAATGCTAAAGAGGTTTTTATAATATTCTTCAATTCCCCTGGATAAGGCAAATCAGACGATGCCTTCAATATTTTCTTAAATAACCTGGTATCTTTCGAAATGCCCTTAAAATTTTTAATAAAAGATATAAAATAATACTCTGCGACTTCCAATAAATCTTCTTTGCCATATCTATTAAAATTAATCACTGCATCAAAGCGTCTAACTAGCGCTTTATCAAAATTAGAATACAAATTTGTCGTCGCAATAATTACTATTTCCTTGTTCAAATCAGTTAATCTATCAAGCTCTCTCAGTATAGTTGAAGTAACCCGCCCCATTTCTCGAACATCATTCCTATTAACTCTATCCAAGGCAATCACATCTATTTCATCGAACAAAATAACAATTTTATTTGAATATGGAATCATATTTATTTCAGCAAAAACACTGGCAATATTTTTATTAGTTTGACCTAATTTACTATCAATTAAATGCTCAAAGTCAACACAATATAATGTTCTGCCAAGCAGCCTTGCTATATGTTTCGCAGCTTCTGTTTTTCCACTACCTGGCAGTCCTTCAAGCAAAAATTTATTTATCCCTATATTATGATTAACTGCATTAATAATACCTTTTATATCATTAGATATTACTACCGGCAAATTCAATGGTTGCAGTTCTCTAATATCTATCTGTTTTAAAAATTCACTTTCAAAATCACTAGCCTGTGGAACATACAAGTTGGATTCTGCTATTAACCCCATTATATATTCAGCCAGCTGATAATCACCAATAGCATCAAAATATTTCGCTATGCTTACTGCCTCATTTCTAAATGCATTCTCATTTTTTTCAACATGATATTTTATCAAATTTAATATATTTTGTTTTTTCACAAGAGCGCACCTCCAATTACCTTTTTTATATTATATCATATATCGGGACAAAATAATATTGTTTGGGACAAAAAATAAAATTTTTACTAACTAAACTAAAAAAGTCGCCTGCGCAATATCAGACGACTATATTAGTTAAGTGATCTCAAAATATTTGAGAGCATCTTTTATATCCTCAACTTTTTCTTTAAGCGGATATTTCCTCGACTATTCTATTCCTCTACCGCATTCGAGACATCATACATCGGCACTCTTAAGACACCGAAACGCCTCTTTTTGCCAATTCACCAAATCAGCCAGGGTATATCGGTCCAACACGCCCCGAATAGCTTCGTCCAGCTCTTTCCAGATGCGAAGCGTTACGCATCCGTTTTGTCTTTCACATTCCGCAGTGCCGTCTTCCACACAGGCGACCGGAACCATCGTTCCCTCTACCTGGCGCAGAATCATACCGACCGTGTATTCTTCCGGCTTTTTGATCAGGCGATATCCTCCCTGTGGCCCGCGGATGCTTTTCACAAAACCACAGCGGACAAGGGACGCTATGATTTGTTCTAAATATTTTACCGATATGGACTGTCTTCTGGCCGTATCTTTCAAACGAACCGGTTCTTCGGCGTCATGCATGGCTATGTCTAACATCAGCCTCAATGCGTAGCGTCCTTTTGTAGAAATCCTCATATCTTCCCCTCCAGGCAATCGTTTCATCTGTTTTCATACTATTTCGCATCTAAATCCGAAAGAAACAGATTGATACTTTCTATACTCTCATCTCTTATATCTATGAAATCGTCTGTATTTTGGGCGGAAACAATTCTTATGTACAGAGGCTTTTCATCTGTGCTTCCCCCGATCCACAACTGATAAGGCCCATCCGTCTCATAACAAAGAATCGTAATGCCGGATCCGGTTTCAATGCTTTCATATGGCTCAAAATCGCTCCACGTCAAATCTTCCCCTTTTAATACTGCAAGCTCCTTTATCTTTTCAATCGTCAGTTTCTCTTGCTTTTTCTGTGAAGCAGAAGAACATCCGGAGAATGCTGCCAAGCAAAAAATTATAATCACATATGCGATCCGTTTATTCATACGCAGCCTCCTGTTCAGACAAATTTTATTTTGACGGCAATCTGTAATACTTCTGTCAATCTTAACACAAATAAATTCTCATGACAACCGCAAACAAATCATACCAGATTCTGCCGGACTGCCGCTTAGTTGTATAGTATTTTCTGCCTTCCTGTGATAAAATAAGTAAAAATTTACAACAATAAATTACGACAAAGGAGGCTTATCCATGGCAAAATACATTATGGCGCTTGATTCGGGAACGACAAGCAACCGCTGCATCTTATTTAATGAAAAAGGCGAAATGTGCAGCATTTCCCAGAAAGAATTTACCCAGTTTTTCCCGAAACCAGGCTGGGTGGAACACGACGCGGAGGAAATCTGGTCCGCACAGCTTGAAGTGGCAAAGGCCGCAATGGCAAACATCGGCGCGACGGCGGCGGACATCTGCGCCATTGGCATTACAAACCAGCGTGAAACTACCATTGTCTGGGACAGGCATACGGGCGTGCCGGTTTATCGCGCAATCGTCTGGCAATGCCGCAGGACTTCCGAATACTGCGACTCCTTGAAAGCAAAAGGGCTGACGGATTCTTTCCGGCAAAAAACAGGACTTGTCATCGACGCTTATTTTTCCGCAACAAAAATCAAATGGATTTTGGATAATATAGACGGCGCAAGAGAAAAAGCTGAAAACGGCGATCTGCTTTTTGGCACAGTCGAAACCTGGCTGATCTGGAAGCTGACAAACGGTCAGGTTCATATCACCGATTACTCCAACGCGTCCCGGACCATGCTGTTTCATATTCAAACGCTTACATGGGACGACGACATTCTCTCTGAGCTTGGCATTCCAAAATCCATGCTTCCGACCCCCATGCCCTCAAGCTGCCTCTACGGCGAAACGAATCCCATTTATTTTGGCGCGCCGATTCCCATTGCCGGAGCCGCCGGGGATCAGCAGGCAGCCCTGTTTGGACAAACCTGTTTTCTGCCCGGCGAAGCAAAAAACACATATGGAACGGGATGCTTTTTGCTTATGAACACAGGAGAAAAGCCCGTATTTTCCAATAACGGATTGGTGACCACCATTGCCTGGGGACTGGACGGCGCGGTAACTTATGCGCTGGAAGGCTCTATTTTTGTCGCAGGAGCCGCCATCCAGTGGCTGCGCGATGAAATGAAACTGATTGATTCCGCCGCGGATTCCGAATATATGGCAAGAAAAGTAAACGATACGGGCGGCTGCTTTGTCGTGCCTGCTTTTACCGGCCTTGGCACGCCTTACTGGGATCCATATGCAAGAGGCGCCATCGTAGGGCTTACGCGCGGCGTCAATAAATACCACATCATCCGGGCGACCCTGGAATCCATTGCATTTCAGGTCAACGACGTCCTGCTGGCCATGAAAACAGACGCAGACATTCCGCTTTCCTCTTTAAAGGTGGACGGCGGCGCAAGCGCAAACAACCTTTTGATGCAGATGCAGTCCGATCTGATCGAAACGCCCGTACACCGTCCCGTCTGCGTGGAAACGACTGCTATGGGCGCCGCTTACCTTGCCGGTCTTGCCACAGGATACTGGAAAAGCAAAGAGGAAGTCAAAAAAAATCAGACAACCGACCGTATCTTTTACCCGCAAATCCCAAAAGAAGAACGGGATCTCAAAGTAAAGATGTGGAAACGGGCGGCTGCCTGTTCATTTGGATGGGCAAAAGAAGATTAATGGTTCAATTTCCCATCCGCTTTCTTTTGAAATTTTTCCGACTGGATGATAAAGCGTTCGTGCGTGCCTTCTCCGATTTTACCCGCTTCATCCTCCACGACAACAGAAAATACAAGGCGTCTGCCGTCCACTTCCTTAAGATTCGTCTGGCAGGATACTTTCATCCCAACCGGAGTTGCGGATAAATGGCTGACATTCAGGCTCGTGCCAACGCTTGCACAGCCCTCTTCCAGTTCATCCGCCACGCTTTTCCACGCCGCTTCTTCGATCAGCTCAATCATTGCGGGCGTTGCAAAAACCTGCAGCGTCCCGCTTTTTCTTGTTTCCGCCGTATTTTCCTGACAAACGGTAACTTCCGCATATCCTTTGATTCCTGTCTTAAGCATAACCGCTCCTTTCCCGTCTTCTGCGCGCATTCTCCGCCGTTTATTTTTAAGCGCCTACTCCGGATAATTGAGCCGCTCATCCGTAAGGCTGCACAAAACTTCTTCGTAAAATTTCTTTGCCAGATAATTGGCCATCGAAAGATTCATATCCAGATAATTGCCGCAGTCCCTTGGCGCCGCGCCCGGCACTTCGTCCCTGAAATCTTTCATGAACACAAACAGCTCTTTGAGCAAATCCACAATGTCTTTCGATTCATAATCCCCTGCCAAAATCAGGTAAAACCCCGTCCGGCAGCCCATCGGCCCAAAATACACCGTTTTATCCGCGTATTCCTTATGGTTTCTTAAAAATGTCGCTCCCAGATGTTCTATCGTATGTACCTCCGCCGTATTCATCACCGGCTCAAAATTTGGCCGCGTCATACGAATGTCAAATGTCGTCACTGTCTCTGCGCCGATATGATCTTTGCGGGAAACGTAAATTCCCGGCAAAAGCGTCAGATGATTTACTGTAAAACTTGCGATTTTTTCCATAATTATGCTAACCTCCCTGCCATTTCTTCTATCAGACGAACGGAATGCTCAATTGCCCTGGCCTCAAACGTCGGGTAATCCATCTGCGCGCTGTCGTCCGCTTTATCGGAAATCGCGCGTACAATCAGAAACGGCGTCTGGTTCAAATACGCCGCGTGCGCAATTGCCGCTCCCTCCATTTCCGCGCAGTATCCGCCGAATGTTTCGACAAGCCACGCTTTTTTCTCTTTGCTGGAAATAAACTGATCTCCGGTCACAACGCGGCCCTCATAAACCTGTATGTCAGGATTCACCTTTTGGCAGCTTTCCCTGGCAATCTTACGCAGCTTTTCATCCGCCGCAAATACATCTGCTTCCATATCCGGAATTTTCCCCGGCGCATAACCAAGCGCCGCCACGTCCATGTCATGCTCCACTGCGTCCGTGGCAAGCACAACGTCTCCGATGTCGATTTCTGCGCGCAGAGAACCTGCGATTCCGGTATTGATCACGCAGTCAACCGGAAAGTGGTCAATCAATGTCTGCGTACAGCACGCCGCGTTGACCTTTCCGACTCCGGCGCGGACAACGACCGCCTCGGCACCGTTTAATTTTCCTTTGTAAAACTGCATGGACGCCGCTTCTGTAATTTCCACGTCCGTCATAAGCTCTTTTAATTTTGCCACTTCCGTATCCATGGCTCCGATAATTCCAAGCATCCTCTTATCCTCCCTGTTCCCATCCCCGGCATTCTGTGAATTTTAATGAAAATCCGCTTCTTTGATTAATGTCAGAACCGCGTCTCCTTTCATATTTTTGAGTATCAGCGCGTCTCCGTTTGTCTCATACAAATATTTCGTGCTGCCCGCATGATCCGTCAGCGTCATTCTCCCTTTTTGATCGGCATAATACCGCTCCGTTACCCGCATGGTAATGGAACCGTCTTTCTCAAAAATATACTGATAGCTTTCACCGCCTTCTCCAATCTGATACGTTCCATCAAAATTTTCGCCGGACATAAGCCCGTCTTCCCCCTCTAACGGAAACAAAAACATCGGATTAGCGTCCAGACTGAATTCCTCCGTTGTAAGCGTCAGCGCTATATGTCCCTCTACTTCCCGCATCAGATATTCCGTAAAATTGTAATCTTCCGGCAATTCCCTGCTGATGTCATCCAGACAAATCCGGACAAGCGGTTCCCCCTCTTCGCTTTCCGACAACTCATAAATTCCCTTCTGCCGGACCGTCAATGTACTGTCGTCCGAAAAAGCAAACTCCATATTATCGGCGTCTTCCAGATAATAGGAATCGTCAAAAATCACTTTGGACTCCCGGAACTTTCCCGGACCGCATCCAGACAGTACAAATATTACAGCCAATAAAACTATGCTTCTGGCCATGTGCGCTCCTCCCCTGCCATCTGTCTGGCATGTCGCAAAACCATTTTGTTTCTCATTATAACATATCTTTTGCTTTTTTCAATTTTTTATTACTGTAAAAAAGAATCCTGCGCATACAATTTTTTTGTCCGGTTATACTATTCCAAAAAGAAAAACGGAGGTTTCCAATGCAAAATAACGATACCATACAACTTCTCAAAGAATGTGATTCCGGTACGAAAATGGCCGTTGCGTCGATTGATGAAGTATCGGAAAAAATAAGCAATCCACAATTGAAGCAGCTTTTACAGAAAAGCAAAGAAAAACACACGCTACTTGGCAACGAGCTGCATTCCCTCCTGCTGGAATACGGCAGCGAAGAAAAAGACCCCGATCCCATGGCAAAAGGCATGTCCTGGATTAAGACCAATATGAAGATGACGATGGACGGCACAGACGCCGCAGCAGCCGATTTAGTTACGGACGGATGCAATATGGGCATCAAATCCCTGTACAAATATTTAAACAAATATCCGGCTGCAAACAGGATTGCAAAAGACATTTTAAGCCGCATCATCGCAATTGAAGATACCCTGATCAAAGACTTGCGCGTATATTTATAATCAATCCTTCAACAGCAATTGCAGACATTTTAGAAAATCCATTCTCTTGTTTTTTACTCACCGTCATGTTACTATATTTTGAGAGATTGCTCTGTAAGAGCGTGTCATGCCGGGTTCCCATACAGGCATCCCGGTATGGCGTCTGCAATGCCTGAAAATCATTTAAAAAATACATATTACAGGAGGTAACTATGGACTACTCAAAAGAATACGCACAAAAACTTGTCTCTGCAGACGAAGCGGTAAAAGTCATCCAATCCGGCGACTGGGTTGACTATGGCTGGTGCAACGCCACGGTTGACGCACTGGATAAAGCCCTTGCCAAAAGAACGGATGAACTGACCAACGTCAATTTACGCGGCGGCATCCTTTTAAAAACCCCCGCCGTATTTGAACGTGAAGACGCCGGAGAGCATTTTACCTGGAATTCCTGGCATATGTCCGGTATTGAACGTAAATTAATTGCCCGCGGCTGCGCCTATTACGCGGCGATCCGCTATTCCGAGCTGCCACGTTACTACCGCGATTCCGCCACACCCGACGACGTCGCTATGTTCCAGGTTGCGCCGATGGACAAACACGGATATTTTAACTTTGGGCCAAACGCTTCCCACATGATGGCAGTCTGCGAAACATCGAAGAAAATTATTGTAGAAGTCAATCAAAACATGCCGCGCTGTCTTGGCGGCTTTGAAAACAGCATTCATATTTCCCAGGTTGATTATATCGTAGAAGGTGAAAATCCGCCAATTGGAGAAATGGGTGCGGGCGGCGCTCCTACCGACGTAGACATCGCCGTCGCCAAATTAATCGTAGAAGAAATTCCAAATGGCGCCTGCTTACAGCTTGGCATCGGCGGAATGCCAAACACCGTCGGCTCCATGATTGCCGAATCGGACTTAAAAGACCTCGGCGTACATACGGAAATGTATGTTGATGCATTTGTAGACATTGCAAAAGCCGGTAAAATCAACGGTTCCAGGAAAAACATCGACCGTTTCCGCCAGGCGTTTGCCTTTGGCTGCGGCACCAAAAAAATGTACGACTACATCGATGACAATCCGGAGCTTTTAAGCGCTCCCGTAAGTTATACGAACGACATCCGCTCCATTTCCGCGCTGGATAACTTTATTTCCATCAACAACGCGGTAGATCTGGATTTATTCGGACAGATTAACGCTGAATCAGCCGGAACGAAGCACATCAGCGGCGCGGGCGGACAGCTTGACTTCGTGCTTGGCGCTTATCTTTCCAATGGCGGCAAAAGCTTTATCTGCTGCTCTTCTTCTTTCCAGACAAAAGACGGCCAGCTAAAATCCCGCATCGTTCCGACGTTGTCTCCGGGCTCCATTGTAACGGACACCCGCGCCAACACACATTACGTTGTAACAGAATACGGAAAAGTCAATTTAAAGGGACTTTCCGCATGGCAGCGCGCGGAAGCATTGATCTCCATAGCGCATCCTGCTTTCCGGGATGAACTGATCAAAGACGCGGAGAAATTAAAAATCTGGCGCAGAAGCAATAAATAATTCCTGTATCATAATTTATGGGTGCTCTCCATAAGGAAAGCGCCCATAAATTTTTCCCAACCGCAAAATAAATTTCAATTAATGAGAATACTGGTAATTATAATTTGTTTTGATCCACACACCCTCATGCAGTTCCCGTTTCTTTTTCACCGCATTCTTTGGAAACGTAAATGTAATATACGTTTTGCCATATGCGCCTATATTGATCGGTATATTCTCAAACCTTTTCTTCGCCAGAACATGTCCGTTCTTATCCGTGGCAGATATTGTAATCCAATTAAATTTATCCGCTTTGAATATCCGTGTGTTCATCACTACGCACCTTAATACAAGATTGTTTCCTTTGTAGTACGCTTTATTTACCTCAAAATGAATTGTCCCATAACTTCCCTTTCGCGCATTGCATTGCGACAGGCTCTTGCCTTTGTACTCATTTTTCACCACTGTAACTTTGCATTTGGCTTTTTTTCCATTTGGCAATTGACATGTAATCGTACATTTTCCTGTCTTTTTTGCCTTGACTTTCCCGGATGAATTGACGGTGGCTATCTTTTTATTGGAAGACTTCCATTTCAGAGATCGTGCCATGTATTCCCCATGCTTATCATAATCAATCACTAATTTTTTAGAGAACCCTTTTGCGATTTTAATCTTGCGTTTTGAAAACTCAATTTCCTGTAAGGGAATTTTGACATAAGGATTCTGATCTTCGCTTTCAAATTTTACCTTGAAACTGACCCCTAAAATTATATGATCCATGTCACGCGAAGCATAATAAGATAACTCTCCATCCATATCATCATCATCTATTTCATCGTCATCATATTCATAATCCATCTTCAACGCACATTGGGAAACGCCGGGACCAGCCACAACTTCGGAAACATCGTCTCCAAAATAATCCTCCTCATAGGAAAAAGTAATGTTATTTATTGCATTGTCATACCTGATCCGGCCAGTTCTTAAATCCTTATAAACCGTTTTTATGTCGTAAATCTTTAATACTCCTTCCGAATCACGAATGGGACGTTTATATCGAATGGTAAGGCCTGTGCTCCCAAACGATTCAAAATTCGATGTTATGGTATACTCCTGATTTAACAGCATATAATAATCCGATAAATCTCCCCATGTCTGCGGATAATACGCCTCGTTTATCATAACTCCGTTCAAATTCATATCGTAGGAAGGATCCCCGCAATTCTTACACCTTTTCTGTATGATACTGTTACGATTGATATAGGATTCTACAACATAATTATGTCCCAGCGCATTCACAAACGAATCTTTATAAGACTTGCCGCATCGGGTACACGTACCTATCGTATACCCTGAATTGACGCAGTCCGGCTTTACTACGCTTATTTCATATACATGCTCTGCCGGCAGCTTCTGTGTCATTGCGTCCCCGCAGCTTTGGCACTCATATACCGCATATCCTGCCGTACTGCATGTAGGCTCCTGCATCTCTGTCACTGCATAATCGTGCTCTGTTCTGTCTATGCTTACATCGTCCAGAATTTCCTTTCCATCCTCATCGCTGGAACATTCTCCGCAAAACAGGCATTCATAATGAGCAATACTGCCTTCTTGCGTACAGGTTGGATCCACCTGTTCAAAGTATACAAATGTATGCTTTGAAACAACCAGCGTAAAATCCTCCAATACGCTGCCCCTTGAAGAAATCGTTATATTCGTCATACCGGTAGAGACTGCATAAAATGAAAACTCTGCATCATTTGTGTCATATCCCAGTTTTCTGGCGCTCACTACAGACGTATCACTGGATCTGACAGAAGAGTCCCATGCATTCATTATTGACGACAAATCAAATACCATCGTCTTTTCCTTTCCCAAACACAGCTTATAATCTCCTACAAATACATGGAGCCTTTTTTCCGTATCATCTTCCTGCTTTATAATAATATCCGTTTCTCCAGGAGAAATTCCGGTAATCACCTTCTCTTCCACCGCTGCTATCTCTTCATTTTCAGAAGTATAAGTTGGCGAAACGCCCTCCTGCTGCTCCATTACATATTTTTCGCCTACGCACAAAAAAATCTCATCTTCTGCATTGCCTGCATATACATCATTCTTAAAAAGAATGCAAAAAAGAACAATTGCCATTAAATATAGTTTTTTCATATACGCACCAGCCTCTCCCTATCAGAAACCTCAACTCATCTGCTCATTTTCCCTTTTAATAATGTCCATAATGCGCTGTATTTCCGCTCCTTCCACCGGAGCCTCTCCATAATTCAGATGATGTCCGTCTGCGTCCACGCCTCCCAGATTCCTCTCGTCCTTCCCCCTTCCCTTTTCGATGGTAAAATAACGAATCTCATTATTTTGCGGATTTAAAGTCACATAAATACGATGACACAGCTGCGCGGGAGCGTCTGCCGCAGGAGCGTCTATCCGCACCAGCAAAAGCTCTTCACTGATATTTAATGCCATCACCGAAAAATATTCTTCGCCAAAGGGATACAATTCTTCTTTTGGATATGCGTTTTTATATACCTCATTGACTGCAGATTCTCCTTCGTCGCAAAGCAAATGAACAAATTCTGCGCCTTCCTTGAATATTTTTAACGGCAAATCATGAAACTCCGCTCTCTGCCGCATCATAACCTGAACCTGCTGCGGCGAAAGCTTTACCTGTTTTTTAATTTCCGGCAGCTCTTCATTCTTTAGGATGGCTTCAACCACCTCTCTGATAAACATTAAATTATCCGTAAACGGATTTAACGCCATACCCTGCGTGCCAAGACGCTCATCCAGAGCCAGCGAGCAGCACGCCTGAAACGGCATATTCATCAATATGTCAAATTTAGGTTCTTTCGGAATCTGTTCCGCGCTGGAATAAAACGGAAAAAACTTATCTCCTTTTTGATTGTTTAAAATCGCGGGCATAGGCGCCGTTCCCTTTGGCAATTGAATCTGCTGACCCGGATTTTCCTTTACCTTTTGTTTGATTTCCTGTATTTCCGGCGTATCCGGAAGCATTGCCGGCACGATAAACACCGTTTTTTTCATCTGATGCACCAGCGCCTGTAAATTTTCTTTTGCCGTATCTTCTTTATAAATCTGGATTAACTGCTCTGTCTTCTTTGTCTCATGATTCATCTTTCAAATTTTCCTTTCTTAAATTGTATAACAACATCTTACTTTGTGTATAATTTCTTCCGACTTCCATAAACTATTCCGGAAAGGAGGCATTCTTATGGACGCAAAAGAAAACACAGGAATTTCATTTGCAATAAACACCTTAGACGATATACCCACGCCGTCCGCAGATGCCAGAGAAATCACCGGACTTGTAAAACAGGGCGGAAAAGTCACGGGGTATCAGCTTTCGGACGACACCATCGTAAATAAAGAAGAAGGCGTTGCACTCGCGAAGGCAGGTGAAATTTCAGGCGTCGGCATTGCGCATCGGAAAGGCACGGAATATTTAAAATCGATTCCCGATGGCGCTGACGATAATAACCTGAGCCACCTTCCTACCGTCAAGGCATCCTTCCAATAAATCTATTTGGGACAAAAATGCAATTCTGCTGTTTTTGTCCCATTTTTTCGCATCGTAAGCGATTTTACTCCAATCCGTCCCGGTTTAACTGCTCAATAAATTCCGCAGCGTCGTCCGGCGCATCGTCCATAGAATCATCTCCTACATCGACTACTTTTACTTCTTTACGATAAAGAATATCATACATAACCGGAACAATAAACATCGTCATAAACGTCGCGTAAAACAGACCGCCCGCTACAACGATTGCCATACCTCTTCCCAGTTCACTGGCCGTATTCGTACTGAATACCATAGCCAGCATTGCCAGAATCGTCGTAAACGCAGTCATTAAAATAGGACGCATACGGGTCTTTCCGGTAGCTATCAGGGCGTCATGCCTTTCCATTCCTCCAATTCGGAGCTGATTCGTATAATCCACAAAAACGATACCGTTGTTTACTACCGTTCCCATCAAAACCAAAAATCCCATCAACGTAATCAAAGACATCTGCTCTCCCGTAAAAAGCATGGCAAGCAGCCCTCCCGTAAACGCCAAAGGAACGGTAAATATGACGATAAACGGCGACAATAAACTCTGGAACTGCGCCACCATTACAAGATAAATCAGTAAAAATCCCAACAGCAGCAATTTCCCCATCTGGTTGAGCATATCGGTCGTATTCGATGTTTCTCCGCCAAATTCTATGCGGTATCCTTCCGGCAAATCATACTCCTTTAACAGATCTTCCACTTCTCTGGATAAAAGCGTTGTGTTATATCCGTCCTCTGTTTCTGCCGAAACGCTTATCTGACGTTCTCCATTTGCACGGCTGATACTCGCAACGCTGTTTCCGTAATCCAAAACGGCAAACTCGCTCAGTTTATGAATTTCGGTAACTGTTTTTCCATCCTCATCCTGCTTTTGTGTCTCAAATTCCATATCCATAAGATTTTCCCTGGTCAAAAGGTTCGTCTCGTTGATAATTTTGACATCAAGGTCTTTTTCATCTACCGTCATTGTCACAGCCGTTTTATCTGTGGTCAGACGATCGGAAATTTCACTGTAAATCTGCGCTCCCGTCAAACCAAGCCGCATGGATTCATCTTTGTCTATATTCAGATGTATCTCTTCATCCGCTTCTTCCTGGCCGTTGCTGATATTCGTAAATCCGTCCACATTTTCCAGAAGTCCCATAACGTCTTCGCTGACCGTTTTTAAAACATCCAGATCAGAACCGTGGATCTCAAGCAAAAGCCCGCTGCCAAGCATCTCATCCATCTCTCCCATCATGGAATTCGATACCGCTGTTTCACATTCGATTTCTTTTGTATTTGTTTCTATTGTATTACAAATTGTCTCAACCTCATCTTTGCTGCTGTAATCCTCCTCAGGCAGCACAAAATAAGAAAAACTGCTGTAATTATCGGAAGAACTGACTCCCATTCCGCCAATTAACCCGGCCGAGCTGCTTCCATCCATAACTCCTACATAGGCAACGCCTTCTATCTCTAAAACAGCCTCCATCACTTCATCCGCTTTTTGGTAAGCCGTATCTTTGTCGGTATCCTCCGGCATGGTCACGGTCACCGAAATCTGCTCGCTGCCCATATCCGGTATCAGAACAATTCCCATTTTCATGACAGTCACAACACAAAATACCAAAAGAGCAACCGAAATGCCAAGCGGCGCCGCTTTAAACCGCAGACAAAACCTCAAAATAACCGCATAGAAATCCTGAACCCTGTCAAAAATCCGATGTGACCTCGGCGTCGCTTTCTTTAACATCGCAGATCCCATCGTCGGCACAACCGTAAGCGCGACTGCCAAAGACGCCGTCAATGCAAACGTAATCGTAAGCGCAAACGGAAGCATCAAATCTCTTACCATACCCGTTGTAAATACCATTGGGAAAAAGACGCAAATCGTTGTAAGCGTTGAAGCAATAATCGCTCCGGCAACCTGCTTTGCGCCCTGCACTGCAGAACGCGGCGCGTCCAGTCCGCGGTACCGCAGACGGTATATATTTTCAATTACTACAATGGAGTTATCCACCAGCATTCCGACAGCAAGGGATAAGCCGGACAGTGACATCATATTAATCGAAATCCCTGCAAAATACATAATAACAATGGCTGTCAGCACACTAAACGGAATACTGAATGCAACAACCAGCGTAGGGCGCACATCCAGCAAGAAGACCGCCAGAATAATAATGGCAAGCAGCGCTCCGATTATCATGCTTGACACAATGCTCTCTATAATCATGGATATGTATTCACCCTGATTCACAAGTGGCGTAATATTAAGCCCTGGGTATTCTTCCTGCAGCTCATCAATTGCGTTCAAACAGTCTTTGGACACATCACTGGTACCGGCGGTGCTCCCCTTAAAAACCGAAAGAATAACACCGGGATCACCGTTTACTTTTGCATAGGATTCTCCCGCATTATCAATAATTGTAATGTCGGCGACATCGTTCAAATGAATATCGCCAATATCGTCTATCTCACAGAGAACCATACTTTCTAACTCGTCCGCAGAAGTATAATTCTCCCCCACCTTCAAAAGCCACTGTTTATCGTCTTTATCGTCCAGGTAACCGGCCGGCATGGAAAAATTCTGCGCATAGATCATGCCAGACAATGCCTCAAGGGTCAGCATCTGGTTGATATTGGCATTTTTTCTCGCTTCCGATACGGAATCCTGATACGTTTTATTGGCGTTTTCCAGTTCTTCCTGCGCCTCTTCCATTGCAGTTTTCGCAGCCGCAATCTGCGCGCTTCCGGAACCAAACCCCGCAGCGGCGGAAATTTTGCCTTCTTCCGCCTGTTTATAGGCGTCATCAATCGTGGTCATTTGAGAGCCCACCTGCTTTAACACTTCTTCCGCCACTTTGATCTCAACTTCCAAGTTGGCAAGCTCTGTCTCTATCTGCGGCATTCTTACATTTACAATGTCATACAACTGCACAAGTTTCTTTTTGTCCAGTTCCTTCGCCTGGCTGACCATGTCCGCATCCAACTGAGAATTCGGCATAGAAGACAGCGTTTCCAGGGCGGTTTTAAAATATTTCAGCTTTGACGGATGGTCGATCGCATCTTTTACGTTCGCCGGCATCGAAGCCGCGTCCAGCGGACTGTACTCCTGCATCTGCGTCTGCATCGCTTCCGCCGCCGCTTTCATCTGCGCAAACATTTCATTTAAACTGTTATAGGCGCTTTCAATCTTGTTCTTTTTATAAGCCTTTTGTTCTCCTTCCAAAGCGCTTTTGCTTGCTTTTAAACTGTTTAACTGCGATTCATAGGCAGCCCTTGACGCAACGGCCTCGTTCAGCTTCAATGATGCATCCGCAAGCTCCGATGACGTTGCGTTCTGCTGCGAAGAAAGCTCCTGTTCCTGTTTATTGATCTGCGCTTTGGCATCTGCCAGCGACTGCTCCGCATCGGTAAGCTCCGTCTGGGCGTCCGCCAGTTTATCATTTGTTAAAACCAAAATCTTTTCATTTATTTGATCTATCTTTTCCTGATTTAACCGGACTTCAATCGTCTTTTCCACAATTCCAAGATCCGATACGCTCGCAACGCCTGACTGCCGCTCAAAATACGGAACCACCTCGTCCCTGGCAAATTCCGAAAGCTCATAAATATCTTTTCCTTCATAGCTTACGCTTGCGTACATCGTTGCCATCATATCCATGCCTATTTCCATGATATTCGGCGTGCCGCAGGTATCCGGCAGAGAAGATTCAATCTGATTGACAGCTGATGATACCTTGACCATTGAGGAATCCATACTGGTATCTTCTGCAAATTCCAGCATAACCATGCTATAATTTTCAGCGCTGGAGCTCGTCACATTTTCAACGCCGTTTATCGTCCCCAATGCACTCTCCAATGGTTTTGTCACGCTTTCTTCCACCTTCTCCGGACTGGCCCCGGGATATGTCGTAATGACCGCCATATAAGGCATACTCATATCCGGCAGCAGATCTGTCTTCATTCCGGTAAGTGAAACAAAACCAATAACCAGTACTATAATCACTGCAACTAAAATTGTAAATGGTTTTTTCACACTGTATTTTATCATTCTTTCCTCCGTGATAACATCGTGTTTCCTGTGGCCGACTCGTAAACGTTTGTATTTTAACACAATTTTTTGGAAACAGAAATGAATTTAGCATTTTTTAATTTTTTTTTCAGATTTTTTTACAGATAACAAATACGAAAATCCGCATCTTTTCCATCTTCCATCTCCATGATAACATACGATGGCTTTTTCCCCTCCTGCCTCGGATACGAAAGGCTTCCCGGATTTATGGCAATGACATTTTTGCCGCAATCAATCAACGGACGGTGCGTATGTCCAAACATAACAATATCGCAGCCCCTTCCTTCTGCTTCTCTTTTTATGTCCTCAATACCGGCATTTACATAATAATAATGTCCATGCGTGACTAAAACTTTATATTTTCCGATCTCACACTCCATTTCCTGTTCCAATGCGGAAAAAAAATCACTGTTTCCTGATACAATCAAAAGCGGACAGTCAGCCGCGTCCCTGATATAATCCTCGCAGCCTTCCGCGTCCCCTAAATGAACAACCAAATCAATCGGACGCTCCGTATCCAGAACTTTTTCCAGGTTTTCATGCTTTCCATGTGTATCACTGATAATTAAAACCTTCATAACCTTACTCCCTACATTCTCTTCTTAAGTTCTCCCTTTATGGCCCTTAACGCGTTCCCCCTGTGGCTGATAGCATTTTTCTGCTCTCTCGAAAGCGCAGCCGTTGAGCAGCGATATTCCTCCACATAAAAAATCGGATCGTATCCAAACCCGTTTTCCCCTTCCGGTTTTTCTCCGATATACCCTTCGATCGTACCGCTTTTTACAAGCGTTTCTCCATCCGGAAAAACTGCCGCCACAGCACAGACAAACCGGGCCGTGCGTTTTTCTTTTGGAACCCCTTTCAGCCGCTCAAGCAAAGCCTGGTTTTTTACAATGTACGAAGTGTCTTCTCCCATATACCGAGCCGAATATACGCCCGGCTCTTTATTCAGACAGTCAATCTCCAGGCCGGAATCGTCCGCGAGAACAATCGCATCCGTCTTTTCTGCCGCAGCCCTCGCCTTTATCATGGCATTTTCTTCAAATGTCGTTCCGTTTTCCTCAACATCAAGCACAATTCCCGCATCTTTGAGTGATAAAATTTCCGTATTAAGATCCCCCAAAATTTCCCGTATTTCCCGCATTTTATCCTGGTTTCCGGTAGCAAAAATTATTTTTTTCATAGAAACTCTCCTTTTTCAGCCTTTTTCCTTAAAAAATCGTTTTATCGCATGATAAATCCCCTGCGCCGCCTTATACTGATACTCTTTGGTGCAGAGCAAATCCAGCTCCTGCTGATTTGTCATAAACCCGACTTTTATCAAAACCGCAGACGCCCTGCTGCCGGAAATCACGGAATCATCTTTTTCCTTCATCAGTCCTTTATTGGAGCTTCCGGTAGCGGCCGTAATCTCTTCCAGGCAAATCTGCGCCAAATCTTTGCTGCCCATTCCCATCTCGCTTTCTGTCTCGCCATACCATACCTGCGTGCCATGTATGCTCGACATTCTGCCGCTTTGTGTGGCATTGGCATATACGCCAATGAATAAATCCGCATTCGTTTTATCAATTAGCGTCTTACGCAGCTTTCGATTTGGATTTTCGTCCGTCGTCCTCGTATAATAAACCCCGATGTTTTCGTCCGGGGAGGCGTCAAAAATTTCTTTTAACTGTAAAACAATATCCAGATTCACATTTTTCTCCAAAATCCCCTGTTTTACAACGCCAGAGTCATCTCCTCCGCCCCCGGCGTCAATAACGATCACTTTATCATACAGCTCCTGGGGCTCCAAAAAGTCCAGATAATAATAATCATCGTCGTAACTGACCTGCGGTTCATATACCTGGCTCATGATAAACTCCAAAACCCCGTAATTCTCCTGTTTTTGATACGTAAGGCTTTCCACATTTTCACCGCTGCCAAGCATCGGGTATTCATATAAATACGATTCCCCGGCATAAGGAATTCGAATCTCGATCTTTTGCCGTAAGTAATCACTGTTAATTTTCAAATCACTTCCCAACACCCCAAGCGGCAATTCCAGGCGGATCTGGCCTGTAAACGACGGTTTTTTCCCTGTTTCTTCTTCTGCCTGTTTATTATTATAGGCCATCAGCTCCAGCTCCGTCATATCCAGCCGTTCGGCTTCCGTCTTCGTACGGCGCTCTTTGATCGATGCGATCAATTCCTCCGAAACCGTCCTTAAGCGCGGAAAGTGAAAAACTCCCAGACAAAAAACAACAGACAATGTCATAATAAATACTGCCGTTCTTTTCAGGATTTTTTCTTCCAAATGTTTTTCCTCCAAATCTATTTTTTGGTGTATGCTTTTATGCAAAGATTACAGGAAAATTCTTCCTCAACATGATCCCACTTTTTACCGTCCAGGCTGATATACCCCTCTCCGTCGGATAAATCCGCCTCTTTGGTCGCTTCGTCCGCCGCGTACTCAATCGCCATGGGATGCACGGCATCAGGAGTTTCCACATAAAGTCCGACCGCATATCGTTCTCCCTTTTCCAACAAAATATCTTTCGTAATCGGGATCGTATAATATCCGGCGTTTTTTAAACTGCCTTCTGCAATCAGTTTCGCATCGTCAAACGAATCCGTATTTTCAAAATCATGCACCAGATACGCGCGGTATTTTGTATTTTGCCCCGTAGCGTAAAATCCAACTGCGGATAAATTCTCTTTTTCTTCAGCCGTATATACATTCACGCCAAACACAGACGGTTGATTAAACCCAATCTGGCCTACCCACCCGCACAAATCTGACTGATAAATTCTGTCGTAATTGTCGGTGTCTTCCACTTTTGTATAGACGACATTGTGGCTTCCAATATTGGTATCATAATAAGAAACGTAAAATATGCCGTCTTCTCCAAACTCTTCTCCCCAACTGTTCTGGCAGATAAATGCTCCGTCCCCTTCCACATTTACCGTAAAATTCTCCTTGGGGTAATGGTCGTCCCATCCAATAATCACCACTTCATGATTTGGTTTTTCCGTTCCGATATAACAATAGGCGTCTTTACGCTTGTTGTAAAATTCGGCGTGCGCAGGATCGTCCAAGACACTGTATAAAGATGTCTGCACGCCTCCGTATTGAAATACGGCTTCTTTGATTTTGGCATAATCCTTTCCATCCATGATCTGCATTTCTTGTACATGCTTTACGGCGGAAAGGCCTGGCACGGTAACGCCGTCTCCAAAAGGATCGTCTTTCTCAAAAACAGGCCCCTGCCATGCCAGAAGGTATGCCATTGCCATCGTATATTCTCCGCCTTCATTTGTATTTACAACAAATGAATTTTCCATGCTCATATGATCCGGAGAAAACTGCATATTCTCCTCCGGCAGCATGGCCGATTCCAATGCGCTTAAAGCCGCAAAGGCCCAGCATGTTCCGCTGTTCCCCTGATTCTTCACCGTCCCGACTCTTCCTTTTTTCCGCAAATCATAGCTGGCCGGGATAATAGACGCCCCTTCGGAAACATCTACCGCAACGGCCTGGTTTTTCTCCATATTCCATTCAAAATTATATCCGATATTTTTAGAAACTTCATCTATGCTGACATAGTACCTGCCTTCCCGCCTCATCATTGGAGACGCGATTTTTTCCACACTGTCATTTACGGAAATTTCAGGATCATTTAACCGAAAGGAAACGGCATTATTTCTCTTTTCCACCAAAAGCTCTTTCTCATCATACAAATGAGAGCTGCATTGCAGCCCTTCCGGCAGAATATCGACCGGAACCATAAGATTTAAATTGTCATCCATAAAAATAGACGTATTCCGGTTCGTATATTCTTTACTGTCCAGCGTCAGAAGAATCGTTTTATCATTTACCGTTTCGGCAATCAGGGGATTCCAGTCTTCCTCTAACAGCCTTGCGCCGCGGAATTTACCAACCGTCTCCAGATCTTTTCCGTAATTATTAAATTTAAATACACAGGCTGCCAAAACAACAGCTGCCAGCAAAATATAGCGTTTGACATGACTCATGCAGTTTCCTCTATTTCTTCTTCCTCTTTGGCGGTTTTGCCCCTAAAAACTGGTAAAAATAAGTTTTCAGCATTCCATTGTATATTTTCCTGTTTTTATCGGCTTTTCGCCCGATATATTGTTCCGCGTTTTCATATCCCGTTATCATATACATAGACCAGTCGTCCAGACCCCGATACGCTTCTCCAATCTCCGCGTAAAGCTTGGGCAGGGATTCCTTATCCTCCAGCCGCTCCCCATACGGGGGGTTGGTCAGGATAAATCCATATTTTTTCGGATGATGCAAATCACACACTGATCTCTGCTGAAAATGGATCAGATGATCCACGCCGGCTCTTTTCGCATTCTCTCTTGCCGCCTTGATGATTTCACCGTCTATATCATAACCCTGAATATCCGTGGAAACATCGGTACAGACAAGGCTCTTGGCTTCTTCCAGGCACTCTTCCCACAACTGTTTTGGCATCAGATTGTCCCATTTTTCAGCCAGAAAATGACGATTCATCCCCGGCGCAATATTAGCCGCAATCATAGCGGCTTCAATCAGAAACGTTCCGCTTCCGCAAAGCGGGTCTACCAAAATCCGGTCTGCGCGCCACGGAGTCAGCAAAATCAAAGCTGCTGCCAGCGTTTCCGTTAAAGGCGCTTTACTGGACAGATAACGGTACCCTCTTTTGTGCAGGGATTCACCCGTTGTATCGAGCGTTACCGTTACCTCGTCTTTCAACAGAAAGATACGAACCGGGTAAGATGCCCCGTCTTCCGGAAACCAGTCCGTATCGTACTCCTGTTTCATTCGTTCCACCATCGCTTTTTTGACAACGGACTGAATATCTGACGGGCTAAACAGCTTGCTTTTGATCGAAGAAGCCTTTGTCACCCAGAATTTCCCGTCATATGGTATATATTCTTCCCATGGCAGCGCTTTGATGCCCTGGTACAATTCCTCAAACGTCCCGGCACGAAAACTTCCCACTTTCAAAAGAACTCTCTCCGTCGTCCGAAGAAAAATATTCCCGCGGCAGATCGCCTCGGCATCGCCTGCAAACGTTATTCTTCCGTCTTCCACTTTCGATATTTCATATCCAAGGTCGTAAATCTCTCTTTTCAAAACTGCCTCAAGTCCGAAATGGCATGGGGCAATCAACTCAAAATTGTTCATTTGATTCTCCGTTTTTCCTATGTTTTTATTCCTTATCATCTTATCTTTTAAAAACAACAGTGTCAATCCCTTTTCCAGTAATGCCGCCCGTTTTCCTCTTCTTTTAAAAAGTCCTGATAGCCTCCGATCACGGTATAGACGGCGCCTTTTCTTTCCTTGAGTCTTCTTGCCGCCAAAAGGCTCTGGTTTCCATGCTCACAATACAGTATCAGACTTATTCCGTCCGGGATCTCCCTGCTCCAGTTTCCAATATATTCATAAGGCAGGTTTCTGGCATTTTTGATATGGCCTCTTCGGTAGCTTTCTTCGTCCCGCAAATCGATCAGCCATGCTCTCTTCTGGTTTCTGATTTCCTCTATGTTCTTCGTATGTATCATCTCAAATCCGTATACGTCTGCCCTGTCCATGCTAAGACCTCCCATTTTTTCTTCAAAAAAACGGATTACAAACTATCGTTTGTAATCCGTTTTTACAAATATCTTATGCAGTTTTCCCAGATCTGACACTGGCAGAAATACTCTTGTTACCTGCAGTCAGATGAACTGTCAGAAGCGCTGTTGGATGCTTTGTTAGACGCTTTGTTGGAAGACTTATTCGAAGCGTCCTTATTAGACCCTGCATTGTTTGAAGCGTTGTTCTTGCTCGTTGCGTTCTGGCTGTAGTTCTTTAAATTGTAGCTGTTTGAGTTTTTGTTTTCACTGTTTTTTGCCATCTTTCTTTACCTCCTAAACAATTACTGCATCTTTATTATTTGCTTTTCGAAGGTAAATATACCACCTATTTTTTATTTCTGAAAAATATCGTAAAAATTAAATATGCCATTGCGCCAATCATAACTGCCGCTCCGATAAACGGAAGCAGAAGGATTCCGATCGACACCAGTAAAATTACCAAAACCGCCAGTAAAATCGCCGTCGCCAAACATCCGTGCCACGTGCGAAACCGAAAGCGCCTCTCTGTTTTCGGCTGGCTGTCCGCAGACTTGCTTTCATAATACGCGCCGTCTCCATAAAGACCTGCAATCGTCTTTGCAATCAGCCTCGGATCTCCAAGCTCTGCCAGAACTTCCGCTTCCGTCCTGCCTTTTCTGGACTCTTCTATAATATAATTTTCATAATAACGAAGCTGTTCATTGACTTCTTTTTGCGGAACTCTTCCCTGCAGAGCAATCCTTAGCTCCTGTAAAAATTTATCTCT
Organism: uncultured Lachnospiraceae bacterium; assembly: GCA_910586725.1. Lineage (GTDB taxonomy): Bacteria > Bacillota > Clostridia > Lachnospirales > Lachnospiraceae > Roseburia_B. Next base: position 34,388 of record CAJUJL010000025.1, read on the forward strand.
TGTCATATTATCTCCATACTATTCGTTCCTGGTCTATTATAAAAATTCCAACTGGTTTCTTTTTACTGATTTTACTCGTTTTTTCCTGGAACTGCAAGCATTTTCCGCTCCCTTGCCTGCCTGATCCATCTTTTTTCCGTCTGCGGGCCAATGCAAAACTATCTGTTTTGCATTCTTTCGTTTTCTTTCCATAATAAAACCTCTAAACTGAGCCATTCTATTTTGCATCAGTTCAGAGGTTTACAAAAGATTTGGGATCGCCCCATTATTTATAATGCTTATAAAAATTCCAACTGGATAAATCAATCTGCGCAACCTTGGATGTATCGATAAGATTGCTATCTGTAGGGGGACAAAACTGATAATTCGTCCCGTCTTCGATAGACCGCGCCACCATATGCCATGCATCCCATTCCGCCGTACCCTGTTCATATTTATCATACAAATTTTCCAGGGGATAATCGATCATCTCGCCAAAAGCCGTTAATAGAGCGGGGGAAGAAAAGGAATCAAATTCATATTCCTCTAATTTCCAGAAGGGAACTCCTCCTTCCGCAGCTATATTCACATACCTGCCGGTGTCTGCCGCCAGTTTATAGTAAATAGAGTGAATAGTCATATAGCTTGTAATCGCCTGCATTTTTTCCTTTTTGCTCATAGAACCTGTAGTCACCTGGTCAATGACAGACTGCATCCATGCCTCTTTCTCCTTATTGTAATCCCTTATATCAATATACCCCAGTACGGCGTTTGCTATAACAGGCATGCCGCCGCCGGGTCGGTCGCTCATCTTGTTTCCATTGGCGTCAAGGGCAAATTCCTGAACAGTTATCTCTGTCTTTCCGGAAATCTCAAACGCAAACACACCAACATACCCGCCATCCGTTTTATATAAAAAACTTGGAACCATCGGGCCCATGCTCTTCATATCCGCATATTCAAAAGCGGCCGGTATAAACATCGGTTCATTCTCCTGACCGGTGGCGGTATCATAGAAGAACAGGTTAAAGTTATCCGTGGATGGATTATCGGTTTTTATATACACGATATTATACTGACCATCGGCGTATGGCGGATTAAGGAAATTTATTTCGTAGGTGTACTGTGGCGTAAAATCCTTAACCGTAATCTTGTGGCTTACACTTTTACCGTCTACAGTAGCTTTAATCGTGGCAGTCCCGGCCTGATGCGCATAAATTAATACGTTATCTCCTTCCACGTCGTCATATCCCGGCTCTATGACAAAATCCAAGACCTCCGGATCTGAAGTTTCCCATGATACCTTCCCGTGCTGGGGAGAACTGCACAGGAGGCGGATTCTCACTTCACAGGATGTATAAAGAGTGCTGACCGTGTCATTTGCAAAGGCGATGCTTCCACCGTTTGCTTTTGTAACCTTCACCTTGTATGTTGCTTTTTTCCCCGATCCGTCTGCCGCTTTCGCAGTAATCGTCGCTGTTCCCGTTCCCACTGCTTTTACGGTTCCTTTGCGGCTGACCGTAGCAATTTTCTTGTTTGATGTTTTCCATGCAATATCTTTGCTGCCGCCTTCACTTGTTTCTACGGAAGCTTTCAGCTTTACCGTATTGCCTTTTGCAAGCGTGCCGGAAGTCTTGTTCAAACGGATGCCCGTCACCTTGCCTTTTACAACCTTCACCGTGACAACGGCTTTTAACTTCTTATTTTTTGCCGGTCTCACAATAATTTTTGCTGTACCTGCTTTTTTTCCGGTAATCACGCCCTTGCTTGTGACAGTTGCAACTTTTGTATTTGAACTCTCATATGTCACTTTTTTGTTTGCCGTCTTATTCGGCGTAACGCTTACCGTTGTTTTCAAAGTCGCTTTTTTTCCCTTTGCAAGTTTAATCGTCTTACTTCCAGTCAGCGAATTCACTGAAACGACTTTTTTGACCGCTGCCCCGGAAGCCGCCCTGGCTGTCTTACTTATGCCTGTAAACAATAGAAGCGCGCTTAGAAATAGCATAACTCTCATCACAGGAAACTGCCGTTTGCTCCGATTTTTCATAAATTCTTTTCTCCTCTCTTAAAAACGCACTGTTCATAAAAAATCTGTCCTTGATTAAATGACATACCATGTTATGGTATAGATATAAAAGGGACGCCTAAAGGTCATTAAATATTTAAAGTTAAAATGATTTTTTTAGGCATCGCCATTCTTTTCAGAATAGAGGTCAACACACCTTGCAACACGTCTGTCGCTGTACATATTTTATCATAGAATTATTATAATAACAATGCTATGCGGCATCAAAAATAAATTTAAACTGTTTCATATTTTTAACAAAGAAAAAATCTTGAAAACATAAGGGATTGTACAGCGTGCGTGAGAGGATTCGAACTCTCATGCGGCGGTTTTTCTTTAATTGGAATAAATTTATCAAATCTCGTTTCACCCCTATAAATACAGGCTTTTTCAATAGCAAACTTTTAAACAAATTCCGGTCGTCTTTTCTAAACACAGCTAATTTTAACTTATTTGTGTGCTTTTTGTGTGCTTTTTATGCTTGCCGGGATATTTCCTGTTTGACGTTCCCTTTCCATCTTCTAAGCCATTTGGCGCATACACTTTCTGCGTAATCATTTTTATTCTCTGCCTTAACAAATTAAAAGACTTATACACACTTTATGGGTTTTCTCCCTGCATCCGCACCATGCAATAGGTTTCTATTTTCTCAATTAGTTCCCAGGCTGTCTGGATCTGTTGTTCCGCTTCATCCTTTGTAGCGATATAAAAATCATCATAATCACTAGCGTGACGGATCTCCTCTGCCTCCGCAATCTTTCGTCCAAGCGCTTTTGGAAATATTTCTGTCCTCACATAATCTTTGTTAAAATTGGCCAGGGTATCCTTATGACGTTTATATGACACGCCATCTAAAGCATGAATCGCCGATATAGCGTGATAGATTGCATAATAAGCCCTGTTGTTGGCTCCCCTGTATTCTTTTTCCCTGAACAAAATATGAGCTGACTTCAAATCACTCTTTGCTGTTTCAATCCGATAACGCGCTAAATCATTTACGCTTCCGCTTTCAGGCAGTGCCATATAATTCCACCCCTTCCCGCTTGACATTCGCATAAAACGGAGAAGCATTCAGCCATTTTTTAAAATGCGCTTCATTCTTTGCAATCGGCTTAATATCCGTATTATGTTCCTCGTTAAAATCATATGTCTTCCATGACAGTTTCCTGCGGGATTCGCAAATCTCCATATCCGTCAAATCAAGCAGAATCATAATGTCAATATCTGACTCCGGCCCAAAATCCCCTCTGGCATAGGAACCATATAAAATCACAGACTTAAGATGCTCCCCGTAAATTTCCCCTATTTCTTTTACATACTGTCCCAATAACGCATCTATTACAGGCATAAAAACCTCCTTTGTCTGTTACCATACATTTATTACACTACTGTCCAATCTTTTATTCATATTTCTATATCACATGCGACGCATGATTTTTCTGCACAAGCTTATTTCTTCTTCGTTCGTTTCACATACAGACATGATTTGCCCATCGTTAAATCCCTGCCCTATCATTTTGACTATGATTTTTCTGCGCTCTTGCAATGTTCCTTTTTCTATCCCTTGTTCGATCCCTTGTTCGATCCCTTGTTCGATCCCTCGTTCGATATTCTCCTGATCCCTCATTAACAACGTCATATACTCATGCCTCCATTCCCTATTTTTCTTTGCCCTGTCTACTGCGTCTTTAAGCTTCTTTACATAGGTATCTTCCGTTTCCCTTCCCGCCACATAATCCAGAAAAGCCGCCAGCTCCCTGCTCACGTCGTCCAGTTGGCTGTCCGCGTTCAGGAAAATCTTCATCGCTCCATCTCCCAGAAAGATTTCCTTATCCTCCTTACAGACGTTCTCAAACGTATAGATGTGCCTTCCCCGGCCAAATACATCAAACGGACATATAAAAATAATGTAGCTCGGCTTCAGCAGCTTGTAATGCTGCCCCTTGTCAATCAACTGCAAGTCTATCATACTCTGGTAGTACCGGGTTCTTTTCGGAAGCTCCTTCGTGTCTACAACCTGCATCTCAATATCGTAAATTGTGCCCCTGCCGTCCCGGACATATACGTCCAGCCGGATGCTTTTCGCATCTGCGTCGGGCTTGATCTCCTTTTGCAGTTGGGGATACTCTATGCGGTCAATCTCCAAATCCGGGAGTATTCTTTGAAGCAGTTCCTTGCAAAGCCCCGCATCCTGCATGATCTTCCCAAATAAAAAGTCATTCGCTATGCCCAGCTCCTCCCAGGCCGCATTCTTTCCCATGCTTTCAAGTTCCATGTTTCCCATCTCTTACACCTCCAAAACTCTCTGCCTTATTCATATTTTACTGCTTTTTTGCCGGAACCGCAAGACAGCGGACAGGAAAAAACAAGGCAGGAAACAGCGCGCTTTCTGCGTGATGTCCCCTGCCTTTTCCCTCTTTACACTGCCGAAGCGTTCAATCCGTCCAGCCACTCAAAAAACTGCTTTGACGGAACTCTGATTTGATGCCCGACCCGAATTGTCGGCACCGGACAGGCCTTGTCATTTAAAAACTCATAAGACTTATTCCGTCCCAAACGCAATATCTTCTGCACTTCCTCTGCCGTCAATACGGCTTTTGCCCTTAATTCGTCGTTCATAAGTAACCTCCATTCCTTTTTTATTCTTTGCTTAAATAAATAATATATATCTTCATCCGCTCCGTTTGCGAAAAAGAGTATCTATGATTTAAGCCCTTCACTGCCGCGCAATCCTGACATATCAAAATTGTTGTTTCATTAAAATGACTGTCTTGTCCAGAATAAAAATCTATAAATACTGCTTTACAAATATCTCATAATAATCTTCCGAAACAGGGTAGCCTTTTTTCGTAAGCAGCCAATCAAATAGCACATGCCAATGACATAATGCTTCTGATTCAAAAAATTTTTCTGCCGCCCTTTTGATCCGGCCTCCTCCTCCAAGATGCCTTCCTTATGAAACGCATCAATTACAGACTTTAGCGGCACATACTTTTCATAGCGTCTAAAAAAAGCTTTTTTTAATGAATTTCCATTGATATACAGCTTTCCCTGCAAGAGCAGACAGGAGGTTTCAGAAATGTTGCATTGATATTCTCTCACATCGCTATGGACTTTGATATATTTGTCTTCTGACATGATGATTTCAAAAAACTCCACAATATAGTCGCGCGGCTCCTCAGATAGAAGGAGCTTTTGCAGTCTGGACTCCTGCTGACTGATTTGTTCCCGGATTACGGCATCCAATGTTTCCCTGTCTCTGAATACCTCCAGTTCAGGACGGCATACATATTTCTCAAACAGGTATGCGGTCATACGGATAAACATGGCATGTCTGTGCATACGGGTGGCATATCCGTCCGCAGCATTGTTAATTCTGTTTTTATCATAAAAGCCCTTCATATCCTGCAGCGCGTCATTATAATTTTCCATTAAAGAACGCGCAAACATAAGCGCTGCGCTCGCCATTAAATCCGGCTCAAGGGCAGAAACCCGTTTTTTTAATGCTTCGATTTCCTTTGCATCCATTTTGGGCATTCTAACCTGAAAGATTCTATCCATGCAGCTAAAAATCCCCATTTTTTCCATAGTTTCACCAGTCAAAATAACATTTGCGCAATCCGGCGCTGCATCCACATGCCTCGAGACAATATCCAACCTGCGTTCCTGCCGTCTTTTTTCATTGGAGTCCGGCATCCGGTGAAGGTCGTCT
>CAJUJL010000026.1 GCA_910586725.1 uncultured Lachnospiraceae bacterium
TCAGCCACACGGATGTTTTTCGCTATGGTAGTATCTGTATTCATGGCCTCACCTCTTGTTTCTCATTTACATTTTATCATATTCCATGCTAACAAACCAGCTTATTATCACTTTAAGCTCTCTACAATTTTTTTCTTTCCTAAACAATATGATACCCTTTATACAGTTCTACACGATAATTTTTATCATCTTTTATTCTTTCTATTTCATCAAATCTTTGGTCTGCTATCAGCCTTTGGATTAACATGAGCATCTTTTCTTCTCCAATTTCCTGATTTTCTTTGTCACACATTGACAACGTCACAAATTCCTACTTCCATTCCTTGTTTTCTTTGCTTCCTTTACTGCTTCTTCCGGTTTCTCCATATAGACACCCATTATTTTATCCTTATGCGCTTTCAAAGCATAATCGTAATAAAATCCTGCATCATCCTTATCAAAATGAAATTTATCCTGTATCTTTAATACAATAGTATCATCACCTGCATTTACCTTTTTCAAATCGGATATTATTTCACACAGGCTTTTTATGAAAACCGTATACTCATCTATTCTTTTTATAGCTTCTTCTGCTTCTTCAAGATATATCTTTGCGCTTTCTTCTGATAATTTTTCTTCTTCCTGCAATATTTTCATAATGCGCTCTTCTGAAAAATTGTTTTTTCTACACACATTAATGATGCCATAAATTTCTCCATCTTTCCTCTTTTCTTTATCCCGCATTTCCAGAGTCATAATCTCCGCTCCCATCTACAACGTACCTAAGTGCATAAATTCGTCATATATTATCTTAAAACAACTTTTGCAACCCTCTATTTCCCGCCTAAATCTTAGCTTTCCTGCACTTTCCGGCTTTCCTCAAAACTCCGCCTTTACTATGGTATGGCGCTCCATAACATATCCAAGTGCGAAAAATAGCCTTATATTATTCTATTAAACAAGGCAGAACACTTGTAAATGCTATGCCCTGTCATGCTCATGCCTCCATTCTCTGTTTTTCTTTGCTGTAATTCTGGATATTCAATGCGTTCAATGTTCAAATCCGGGAGAATCCTCTGCAATAACTCTTTGCACAGCTTGGAATTCTGCATGACATTGCCAAACAGGAAATCATTGGATATTCTTAATTCTTCCCATTTTGTCTGCTTTGTTTCCATGTCTCCCACTTTTATCCACCTGCTTTCTTCCAACAAATCACTGCCGGAAAATGTGTATTTTTCAAAATCCCTATTATTTATTTCTATTATACACAGACTCTGCAATAAAACCTACGTTGTAAGAACTTTATTGTCACAAACAGTAAAACCCCATGGAAGCCTCAAACTCCCATGGGGTTAAAAATATAACTCTTATTCTCTTTTATTTCCAAGAACATCCGTTCCTTTTCGCCTTTACTTATGATATGGTTCACGATGCATAATACGATAACTGCGGTAAATCTGCTCCAATAAAATCACCCGCATAAGCTGATGAGGAAATGTCATTTTGGAAAAACTAAGCTTCATATCCGCACGCCTTAAAATCGCTTTCGATAAACCCAGCGATCCTCCAATTACAAAAGCGATACTGCTTCTGCCTTGAATGCCCAACGCTTCTATTGTCTGCGACATCTGCAAAGAATCCAATTCCTTTCCGTCAATCGCAAGCGCTATGACATAGGCATCTTCTTTGATATGCTTGAACAACCGCATGCCTTCTTTTTCCTTGATCTGTTCCTCGAAAGCCGCGCTTGCGGATTCCGGCGTCTTCTCATCCGCTACTTCGGCAATCTGCAATTTACAGTACCGGCTTAAGCGTTTTTCAAACTCTGCCACAGCATTCCGGTAGAATTCTTCTTTTATTTTTCCCACGCATAAAATCGAAATATTCATCAGTCGCTTTCGCTCAAAGCTCTCGCCTGCATTCTCTGTATTTCCGGAAATGCCGAAAGAAGCGGCGCTATATCTTTCTTTCTTATTTTTCTGTCCACATAATTTTTCGTAATTTTACTTACAATTGGAGCCAGGGAAATTACGCCGATTAAGTTTGGAATTGCCATCAACCCGTTAAACGTATCCGACAAATCCCATGCCAGCTGCAAACTCATCGTCGCACCGCCTAAAATGAAGACAATGAAGACAATGCGATAAATAACCGTTGCATTGGAGCCAAACAAATATTCAAACGCCTTGGATCCGTAGTGGCTCCAACCAAGTACGGTGGAAAAAGCAAATAACAGTATGGCAATTGCAATAAACGCAGGTCCTAACGAACCAAAAACAGTTGCAAACGCTTCCCCTACCAAAGCAGAATCTTCGGAACTGCTTATCACTGCTCCCGTCTCCAGATCGACAAGGCCGGAAGATAAAACGGTAAATGCTGTCAATGTACAAACCACAATTGTATCCGCAAAGACTTCAAAGATGCCCCACATTCCCTGACGAACCGGTTCTTTTACATTTGAGCTGGAGTGAACCATAACAGAAGAGCCAAGACCTGCTTCGTTGGAAAACACGCCCCGCTTCATTCCCCAGGTAACGGCAAGTTTAACGCCGGAGCCTACGATTCCGCCTCCTACGGCCTTCATGGCAAATGCGCCTTTAAAGATAGAGGAAAATACGGCACCAAACTGATCGATATGTACAATGCACACAACAAAAGCCCCGACAATATAAAGAATCGCCATCAAAGGCACCAGTTTTTCCGTAACGCTTGCGATTCTTTTGATCCCGCCAAGAATTACAAGCGCTGCCAGAACCATCAACACAACTCCTGTTACGAAATGCGGAATCTGAAATGCCGCGTTCATATTTCCGGCAATCGAATTAATCTGGCTCATATTTCCGATTCCGAAAGAAGCAAATAAACAGAACACAGAGAAAAGCGCTGCAAGAATCGCTCCGATCTGCTTCATGCCTTTCCTGCTGCCAAGTCCGTCCCGCAGGTAATACATGGCGCCGCCGCTCCACTCTCCTTTTGCATTCTTTCTTCTGTAATAAATGCCAAGCACATTTTCAGAATAATTTGTCATCATTCCAAAAAACGCAACGATCCACATCCAGAAAATGGCTCCCGGACCTCCGCTGATCAATGCCGTTGCAACTCCTACGATATTACCCGTTCCAATGGTAGCCGCCAGAGCCGTACACAAAGACTGGAACTGTGATATGGACTGATCATCCGCTCCCGTATGTTTGGTAATATGCCTGTCTGTAAAAATACTTCCCAGTGTGTGCTTCATCCAGTATCCGATATGTGTAATCTGAAATAATTTTGTCAGAATCGTCATCAAAATACCCGTACCGACTAACAGAACCAACATGGGAACACCCCAGACAAATCCATTGATCTGTCCGTTTAAATCAGAGATAAACTCTATCATACGATCACTCACCCTTCTTATGATTTTTATGGCATATAAATATAATTCACGCGGTATATACTGCTCTTTAAACCGGCGGAATTTATAAGCATTACAGATAAAACCTGATTTCCCTGCGGCATATCCAGCGGCGCCGTATATCGAAACGATCCCTCTGTCGGATCACTGCCGTCCCAGGTATAATACGCCGTGCAGTTTTGCGGAACCACAACCGTAATCTTTTTCGGCTCATCGTATGTTCCTCCTGCCGGCGATACCGTAGGCATATCAGGCGGTTCATACTGAATCGTATAATCCACCTCCACCGGTTCGCTGTAAATGCCTTTCTCATTGCGTGCAACCGCTTTGATCACCGTAACGCCTTCTTCCTTTAACACAATCTCGTCCTGATATAATCTGCCGTATGCGACCGGATCTTTACGATCCATTGTATAAAAAACGTCGTATTGTTTTGCAGATGATATGGCAACCGTGATCGCCTCCGGATAGACCCCTGAAATATGGCTGAATTTGGGCTTTTCCACAATATACTCCGAAAATAATTTCAAAATATCACGGTTTTTCACCTTTTTGGACAGCGCAAGAATCTTATCATATTCTTCTTTTTGATCATAAATCGCGATCAGTTTCTGTATGGATTCCTGATCTGTGACGTCTTCCTCCACAAATTCTTCCAGCAGGGAAACGGCTTCTTTTTCGTTTTTCATTTTCAGATACAGTTCAAGAAGACGTTCTCGCGCATTCTTATCTCCCGGTTTCAGTTCCAGCGCTTTTTTAAAACACAAAACGGCGTTTGTAAAATCTTCTTCCGCCCAGTATTCTTCTGCCTTTTGATATTGATAATCGTAAGTGTTTTCATGCTTTTTCTGAATTTCGTGAAATACGAAAAATAATGTCAGAACCGCGATTAAAAGAACCAGACAAATGCTTCCCCATATAACAAAATTCCATTTTTTCTTTTTTGTCAGGGAAACGTCTGACAGATTCTTTCCGGCTCTTGCCTCTTTTTGCACAATGCCGCCTAACAAATCCTCATCCAGCAAATTATAGTCCGGCACCAATTGCACTTCTGCCCCGCAAACGCTGCAATACAAATAACCTTGCGGGATCTCCGCCCCGCATTTTTTACATTTCATTCATTTTCGCCCCTAATCAGCGCATCATCGCTTCAACGCAATTGTGCATCAGCATCGCAATCGTCATCGGACCAACCCCTCCGGGAACCGGCGTGATCATAGACGCTTTCCGCTCTGCCTCCTCATATTTTACATCTCCGGAAAGTTTATTATTTTCGTCTCTGTGGATTCCGACATCAATCACCACAGCTCCCTCTTTTACATAATCTCCGGTAATAAATTCTTTTTTGCCAATCGCAACGATTAAAATATCGGCCTGGCTGCAGATCTCTTTTAAATTTTTTGTATGGGAATGCGTAACCGTAACCGTTGCGTTTTCCCGCAGCATCAATAAAGCCATGGGCTTTCCTACAATATTGCTCCTTCCGACAATCACGCAATGTTTGCCGTCTATTTCTACTTGGGAGCGCTTTAAAAGTTCGATAATTCCGGCCGGCGTACAGGAAACAAAACCCGGCTGGCCAATGGTGAGTGATCCAACGCTTTCCGGATGAAATCCGTCTACATCTTTATCGGGAGAAATTGCATTGATAATCGTTTTTTCATCAATATGATCCGGAACCGGAAGCTGCACTAAAATGCCGTTTACGGATTCATCCGCATTCAGATCCGAAATCAAATGCAGCAGCTCGCCCTGCGTCGTCGATTCCGGCAGCTCGAAAGCTTTGGAATGAATGCCAATGTATTCACAGGCTTTTTTCTTATTGCGGACATAAACGCCGGACGCCGGGTCGTCTCCCACCTGAATCACCGCCAGGGTTCCTTCTACTCCCGCTTCCTTTAGATGCGCCGTCTGCTCTTTCAACTCTTCTTTGATTTCTGCCGAAATCTTTTTGCCGTCTATGATTTGTGCCATACAATCTCCTTCTTTCTCTAAAATAATCCGGTGATACATCCGTTTTCATTTACATCGATATGATTCGCAGCCGGAACTTTCGGAAGCCCCGGCATGGTCATAATGGCGCCCAAAACCGCAACGACAAACCCGGCGCCCGCCGATACATATACTTCCCTTACATTCACGCAAAAATCTTTTGGCCTTCCCAGTTTGCCGGGATCATCCGACAGAGAATACTGTGTCTTGGCCAGACAAACCGGAAAATCGCCCATTCCCAGCTCCGCAATCCTCTTCAACTCTTTTTTAGCCGCCGGACTGTAAGTAACCCCGCCGGCGCCATATATTTCTTTTGCAACCGTCTCGATTTTGGCTTCCAGACTGATCTCATCCGGATAAAGAACACGAAAATCGCTTTCTTTTCGTTCCAGCGTTTCCAGTACTTTATTGGCAAGATCCACGCCGCCTTTTCCTCCGAATTCCCACACTTTAGACAAGGCGAATTCACATCCCCGCTCTTTGCAGAAATCCGCGATAAAATCGGTCTCAGCTTTTGTATCCGTAACAAAAGAATTTAAAGTTACGACGATCGGAACATGATATTTCTGCAAATTTTCTATATGCTTTTCCAGATTGACAATTCCTTTTTGCAAAGCTTCTAAGTTTTCAGCGGAAAGTTCGTTCTTGGCCGCTCCTCCGTTATATTTCAGCGCTCTTACCGTCGCCACCAAAACAACGCAGTCCGGGCGCAGCCCTGCCTTGCGGCATTTTATATCAAAAAATTTCTCCGCTCCCAAATCAGCCCCAAAACCGGCTTCCGTAACAACAATGTCTGCCAGCTTCAACGCTGCTTTTGTCGCCCGGATACTGTTGCACCCATGCGCAATATTGGCAAAAGGCCCGCCGTGGACAATGGCCGGCGTGTGTTCCAGAGTCTGAATCAGATTCGGCTTCAATGCGTCTTTGAGCAAAGCCGCCATTGCGCCCGTCGCTTTTAGATCGTCTGCCGTAACAGGTTTTCCGTCAAACGTATAGGCAACAATAATTTTTGCCAGACGCATCTTCAAATCCTGCATATCCTCCGAAAGACATAAAATTGCCATGATCTCAGACGCTACGGTAATGATAAAATGATCTTCTCTCACCATGCCGTCCATTTTGCTTCCAAGCCCTATGACGATATTGCGAAGCGCCCGGTCATTCATATCCAGACAGCGCTTCCAGATCACCTGTCTTGGATCGATATTTAATTCATTTCCCTGCTGAATGTGGTTATCCAGCAATGCGGCCAGCAGATTGTTGGCGGAAGTAATCGCATGGAAATCTCCTGTAAAATGAAGATTCAAATCTTCCATCGGCACAACCTGCGCATATCCTCCGCCGGCCGCGCCTCCTTTGATGCCAAAACAGGGACCCAAAGACGGCTCGCGCAATGCAAGCACGGATTTTTTATTTAATAATCCAAAAGCTTCTCCCAGCCCGATGCTTGTCGTTGTCTTCCCTTCCCCCGCGGGAGTCGGATTGATGGCCGTTACAAGCACCAGCTTGCCGTTCGGATTATCTTTTGTTTTTTCTAAAAGTTCGTCGGATAATTTTGCCTTGTATTTTCCGTAGAATTCCAAATCTTCGGAAGAAATATCCAGCTTGCCGGCAACCTCCTGAATCGGAACAAGCTTCGCCTCCTGTGCAATTTCAATATCTGTTTTCATCGTTCATCCTCCTAACCGCATTCTTCTATGTATTGTTCAAATTCTTCAAGAGTCATCAATACTTTCCTCGGCTTTGTGCCTTCTTCCGGTCCCACAAGCCCGGCTTCCGCCAGCTGATCCATAATACGTGCAGCGCGGTTAAATCCGACTTTAAATTTTCTCTGAATCGCTCCGATGGAACCTTTTTCATTTTCAATCAGAAATTTTCCGGCTTCCCGAAACAGTATGTCTTTGTCATCCGCACCATTGGAACCGTCGGAAACAGACATGGAAATATTTTCAGACTGTTCGATCTTCTCCTGTATTTTGGGATTGTATTCTGCCATGCTGTTTTCATTTTTCAGAAATTCCACAACATCGGAAACTTCTTTGTCCGATACAAAAGCTCCCTGCACGCGCAGAGGCTTCTGGTAATTCTGGGGGAAGAAAAGCATATCGCCTTTTCCCAGTAACTTTTCCGCTCCTACCATATCCAGAATCGTTCTTGAGTCTACGCCGGAAGTCACGGCAAACGCAATGCGGGACGGCATATTCGCCTTGATTAATCCGGTAATTACGTTTACGGACGGACGCTGCGTCGCAATAATCAGATGAAGTCCTGCAGCTCTTGCCAGCTGCGCCAGACGGCAGATCGCTGTCTCCACTTCATGCGACGCTACCATCATAAGGTCTGCAAGCTCATCTACAATGATAACAATCTGGGGCAATACCTGCGGCTTCCCGTCTCCTTCCATTTCCGAAACCGACGCTGCTTTCGCATTGTATCCCTTTAAGTCGCGAACGCCGTATTCCGCAAATTTTCGATACCGGTCGTCCATTTCGGCAACGGCCCAGTTGAGCGCGCCGGCGGCCTTTTTTGGATCTGTGACGACGGGAATCATCAGATGCGGTATGCCATTGTACACGCTTAATTCCACAACCTTGGGATCGACCATAATCAGTTTTACATCGTCCGGATGCGCTTTATACAAAATACTCATAATAATTGTATTGATACAGACCGATTTACCGGAACCGGTAGCGCCCGCAATCAAAACATGCGGCATTTTGGCAATATCCGTGACAACCGTCTGACCGCCAATGTCCTTTCCTGCAGCAAATGCGATGTTGGATGTATTTTCCTGAAACTCTCTGGATTCGATTAACTCACGAAACATCACCGTTACATTTTCTTTGTTGGGAATCTCAATTCCAATCGCCGCTTTTCCTGGTATCGGAGCTTCCATACGTATATCCGCCGCAGCAAGATTCAGCTTAATGTCATCCGTAAGATTTACAATTTTGCTGACTTTTACGCCCATCTCCGGCTGAATTTCATAGCGTGTAACCGACGGGCCGCTGCTGACATTGGTAATTGTGACATTGACGCCAAAATTTTTCAGCGTCTGCTGAAGTTTGTTTGCGGTGGCCATCAAATGCGCTTTTGAATCTCCCGTTCCCTTTGACTTTCCCTGTTTTAATAAAGAAACCGGAGGAAAAACATATTCTTTGGATTTTTGCCGGTCTACAGAGGCATCCGTTTCTCCTGCAATGGCCGCTGCCTCATCCCTGACAGCCGGCTCATTCTTTGTTACAGGCTCATTCTTTTTCACAGGCTCCGCTTTTTTGGAGCTCCTTTGCTTTTCCTCTGTCATCCCGGCAGCGTCAGATAAAATTTCTTCCAGCATTTTGGCATCATCGTATTGGTTGGCATCTGGCTTTTCGTCAAATACAGGCCTTACCTCTTCCATTGTGACAGGTTCGATAAAAATCTCGGGCAATGCCGGATCGGATGCAGTTTCTTCAGAGACTGGCTCTATGGATATATGCTCCGTCATCTTCACTTTTGGAAGCTTAAGATCAGGATCCGGTTTCACCTCGCTGACCTCATCTCCAAAAGGATCTTCCCTGCGTTTTAATTTGGTATCAAGCGCGACGCCTTCTATTTTTTTATCCACACGCCTTAGTTCCCGTTTTTGCTGCCTTTTCTGCTGATTTTCATGATAACGGATCGCATCTTCTCTGGCCGATTCATACACTTTCTGGCCTCCGCGCTTCATGCCGCGCAGAATAGAACGTTCGGTAATTAATACAAGCGATACCAGCATTACTGCAATCGCGATCACATAGGAACCCGGTACGCCGAAATTAGGTACGCACAGCCATACAAAAAATCCGCCAAAGGCGCCGCCGCCAATTTCTTTTTCGGAAGAATATTGATATGCAGACGAAATAATTTCTGCTGACGCCATCGTCTTATCCTGAACAATCAACTGCAAAAACATGCAAAATGCGCAAAATAAAAGTATGCTGGCAATCAATTTGAAGATAGCAAAATGATTTCTTTTATTTGAGATGAGAAAACACAAACCGATAAACATAAGAACGGGAAAGATATAAGCCATCAGACCAAACAGGCCAAACATCAGCGAACTGGCCCAATTGCCGATTTTCCCTCCGACTCCGAAATTACTGATAAAAAGCAGTATGGACACTGCAAGTAAAATCCAAAGCGCAACTTCGCTTTCAAAAGTCAGACCCTGCGGTTTCGCAGAAGTTTTTTTTCTGCGGACCGTCTTTTTAGAAGAAGCCCTTTTTGCCGGTCTTCGTTTTGCCGGGCTTTTCTTATTTACTCCCATAATTTCTCCCATCTATGCCGCATAAAAATATCCTCCAATAGAAACAAATCCAATAATCAGACAATAAATTGAAAAAATCGTAAATTTTCTTCTTTTTACGACAACAAGCATTGTTCTGATGCAGATATACCCTACGACTGCCGCACAAATAACGCCCGCAATGTAGGCGCCAAGATCAGATGCAGTTATATTTTCAACGGAAACATCTGTGATTTTAAGAACCACTGCTCCAAGAACTGCCGGTATGGACATAATAAAAGAATATTTTACGGCAAATTTTCGGTTAAATTTGCTTAACAAACAGGCTGTAATTGTAGTTCCCGACCTGGATAATCCCGGTAAAGTGGCAAATCCCTGGCATATCCCGATAAAAAATGCGTTGGAATAGGTGACGTTTCTGGGCGTTTTCATCCCGTCGTCTATCCGGTCTGACACAAACAAAAGAACTGCTGTAAAAACAAGACAGCTGCCTGTCACAAGAAGAACCGAAGACGCGGCTTCAACGACGTCCGCCGCAACATATCCGATAATTCCGGTCGGTATCGTAGATACGATAACCAGCATCACAAACTTGCGGTAACTGCTGTCAATCAGCCTGTGATAAGGTTCATCTTTTTTGAGAAACACATTTCCCGCAAAAATCATGATATTTCGAAAAAAATCTCCAACAATTCCGAACCCTTCCGTGACCATACGGAAAATATCCTTATAGAATACGGCAAATACGGCAAGCAGCGTTCCCAAATGCAAAAGAACATCAAAAAACATGCCTGTTTCCGTATTTACATCAAATAATATTTTAAATAACGATAAATGTCCGGAACTGCTTACCGGCAAAAATTCCGTTAAACCCTGTATCACTCCCATGAGCACTGCATCCAAAAATGACATATCCGCCTCCTGTTAGTAGCTAAAATTCATTCTTTCCTAGTCTAACATACTTTTTTTAAAATGTCATTATGTTGTTTTTATAAATAATAAATCGAAAATAGAATTTTTTAGAAAAATTTCTTGCATTATGATATTTGATCTGCTAGAATAATCATGTTATGAGCTTACGGCATGGTAAATACCACCGATAAACTTAGTAAATGCAAGGAGGTGCAGTTATGGCAAAGTGTTCCGTTTGCGGAAAAAGCGTTCATTTCGGTAATAATGTGAGCCATTCTCATAAAAAGACAAATAGAATGTGGAAATCAAACATCAAACGTGTAAGATGCAAAGTAAATGGAGTTTCGAAAAGGTTATATGTATGTACCCGCTGTTTAAAAAGCGGAAAAGTTGAGCGTGTATAAAATTTTGAAGCACAACAATGATAAAAGAGGAACACTTCACCAGGAAGATGTTTCTCTTTTTTTCTCTTTTTTAGATTTTTTTCAGAAAACTATTGACCTTATACCTGCTATATCCCTTATATTCTAACCAGGAAACACATCAAACCCTATCAGAAAGGAGACTTTTTATGAACATCAAAGAAGTGGAGCTGCTAACTCAGATTTCAAAACAGAATATCCGCTTTTATGAAAAAAAAGGACTGCTTCATCCAAAAAGAAATGAGGAAAACAGCTATCGTGAATATAGTCCGGAGGATGTGGAACGTTTAAAGCAAATTAAAATTTTCCGCAAATTAGATGTATCTCTTGAAAATATTCAAAAAATTCTGGACGGAGAAGATATGAATACAATTCTAAAAGAACATCTTCATCTTCTGGAAGAAAAACAAAACGAACTGGACGCAGCCATTCAGATGTGCAATTTCCTTCTGCAAACGCAGACAGATTCTATCGATACGGAAGCAATACTTTCCAGGATAGAAAATATAGAACGCAAGGGAGGACATTTTATGAGTATTGTATACGATTATAAAAAAATTGCAAAAGCCGAATCCAAACGAAAATTTTCGTTTCAGCCAGATACAATGGTGATGAATTCCGAAGAATTCAAAGAAGCTCTCGAAAAATACGGCGAGGAGAACAACCTGAATCTCATCGTGACCCAGGAAGGAATGTATCCCAAATTTGAAATTGACGGCCTGGAATATGAAGCGAACCGACAATTCTTCAGATATGGCGCGGTCATCTGCTGTGAATTAACGCATCCGGAAATGCTGAAAGACGAATATCGGGATATAGATGAAAAACGCAGCCGGAAATTACGCAATTTCTATCGTGCATGCAATGTGCTGGCTCTTCCCATCGCCCTGTTTTTGTTTTTTGCCATTACAAGAGGAAATCTTTTGTTCGCCGGACTTCTGACGATTATGGAATTGCCATTCCTGTGGTTTACATTCCGGAATTTCCGTATGAAGTAAGCGTAAGCTTCTGTGGTTTAACAACAAAACAGAAAGTAACCGAAGATCATACAGGCGCAAATCAGCACAAACGCCAAAAACTCGCTTTCTATCACCCACATAAGAAGCATTCCAAAACCAATGCAGAACAATGAATAGCCAATGAGCTTTTTCATTTTCTTATTTACCCCCAAAAAAGATGCATATATATTACTATATGCATCTTTTTCGAAATTTTCTCTGATTTTTAAATTTCATGTACTGATACGAAAAGTTTTGATCCACACACGCTATTTCACAGAATCCGAAAGAATATCTTCCATCGCTTTTCCCGCTTCTTCTTTTGCAATGACATCTTCTTCCACGGTCTTATCTCCCCTGCTTGTAAATTTATTGACGAAATCAGGCACCATGTCTAAAACCTTTGTAATGCCGTCCTGATTTTTTACATTTACCAGCTTCGTCGTCCCATTGGAAATAACGAGCACAGCGCTTGGCATAACTTTTCCACCCATACCGCCGCCGCCGTTGTTCTGCTTGTCCCTGGCAAAAACGCCCGCCGCAACTCCAAAAGAAACGTCTACAAGCGGAAGGATAATCGTATCTCCGATGTGAATCGCTTCCCCTACGACTGTTTTGGTTGTAATAAAACTGTCCATTCCCTTGAACAAAGACTCCACTGTTGCATTAAATGCATTATCTGACATTGAAAAAACCTCCTATTTTCTGAATTTATATAATAATCTTTTGATATTCCTGTCACAAATCAGGCGTATCATACTAACAAAAAAACGAAACATCGTCACATGCCCCTTTGCCAGCAGACTGCCTTTGATATAAAATTTCTCTGATGCAAAATCCGGATAAATATGCGCGTCATAGCGGTAAATTACCGGAAACAGGCTAAGCGCGCCCGTTACGGTTCCGGTCATTGACGGATCTCCGGTGGAAAAAACTATTTCCGCTTCGATTCTCTTTGGCTTTAAATGAGAGATCAGATAACAGAATTCTCTCCAGAGATGGGAAATCGCCTGATGGTTCCCGGAATCGGTAAGTTCTGTTTTTATCTGCGCAAATTTGCTTTTAAAACCATCTTTTGCTTCTCTTTTCTTCTTGTGCTTTCGTTTGGACGCCGGCTTTCGCTCCTGAAATTCATACTCAGGCTCACCGGAAACCGTCAGATCCGGTTCTTTTGCGTCCGGTTTCTCTGCTGTTTCGGGTTCTGATTCAGAACGACACGCTTCTTCTTCAAAAGCGCTCTCCTTTTCCTGCACATTTGGCCGCTGCGTGCCAAATTCCTTCGGAATGCCAAATATGCGGATTCGAATGCGCATATTGCCGCCCTCTTTTTGAAAGCCAATCCGTATCAAATGAAACAGCCACCAAAAATGTCCCTCTGCGGATATTTCTTCCTGTACCTCTCCCCTTACCCGGTAAAAAACTGGATGAAACAGAATAAGCGCCGCCAGCACAAAAATTACCAATAAAAGAATGCCTGTTATTTTTAAAATAATAAGAAGAATACTCATGTGTCTGATCTTCCTTTTTGGTGAATATAGCTCCTTATGTCAAAGCCGCCGGTATTTCTGTATACGTCGCTGACAATGTGTCCTGCCACTTCCATCGCTTTATTATAACTTCCGGCCAGTCCGACAATGTAAAGATTTTTCTTCGGGTAGCGCTTCTGCAGCAATTCCCATGACGGTATAATGTCTAAAAGATTTTTCTCATTGGAAGCAAGCGTAATCACATAGACACGAAGCATACCTGCACGATGCATGATTTTCCATTTGATCTTTTTTTGTCTGCGCCGGGTTTTCTCATCTGTATACAAACTGTTATGCCATTTCATGCAAAATCCCCATCATTTCTGTCATAGTATTAAAAATATTTATGACTGCCCCACAAATTACTTTTTCTCAAATCAAGATATTCATTGTAAGCTTTCTCTAAAATCTGCTTTTCATTTGTAAACTTTAAAAGATGATATGCCTCATGAAATTTGTAATAACCGGAATCGGCAAAATATTCTTCACGCTGTGGTTTGCTGTAATAACTGTCCGCCATCATCAGATACCAGTGCACTTCTTTTTCAACCGTATCTTCCGGTACCGTAAAAGAGTACTGACTCTTTCCCACATACTTAATGATGGATGCCTTTGCACCTGTTTCTTCCAATACTTCACGAATTGCCGTTTCTTTATATTCCTCTCCAGGTTCCACCGTTCCCTTGGGCAGAACCCATCCTTCATACTTATTTTTATAATTTTTATAAAGCACCAGAATCTTTCCACGAAAAATTACCACACCACCACAGCTCGTTGCTTCTATCATTGCAATACCTCCCGATGTGGTTTTTTAAACTTATGAATAAGTATACCCCTTTTTCAGAATACATGCAAGAACTCTCTTCTTTATATTATTGAAATATATTATTGAAAATACGCATCAAAAACCTGTTTTGCGGCCGGAACCGCGTAAGCGCTTCCGTTTCCCGCTTTTTCCACAATAACGGAAATGGCTATGTCTTCTTTATCGTCTCTGTGCGCATATCCTGTAAACCAGGCGTGGCTGTCGCCCTTGTTGGTTCCAAATTCGGCGGATCCGGTCTTTCCATATGCCTGGTAGCTCATGCCGCTTAATTTGGAGGCTGTTCCGCTGTCTGCAGTTTCTTTCATATAATCCTGCAATATGGCCGCTTCTTCCTCCGTCATCAGATTTCCATATGCGGAAGGGGCATACGTTTTTACCGTGCCTCCGTCGTGGTTTTCCGTAAAGTCAATGACATGGGGCTTCATCAGCACGCCGTTGTTTGCAACCGCGCTGGTAATCATCAGCATATGCAGCGGCGTCACCAGTGTTTTTCCCTGGCCGATGGAAGTTTCCATGATTTCACTGGTCGATGATTTCCCGTTTAATACAAAACTGCTTTTTGATGTGTCCAGTTTTTCAACCGGAAGATTTTGATTGAACAATAACTGCTTGCAGGTATCCGCAAAATGATCTCCGTTCAAAGACAATCCGATATTTGCGAAAGATGTATTGCAGGATTTTACAAAAGAACGCCTCAAATCTACACCGCCATGCACTTCTCCGCTATAACAGCTTAACTTGCTGCTGTCTTTTTGAATGCTTCCGCTGCAATGGTAATTGTAATCCGCATAACCCGACGGGTTTTCCCGGATAAATTCAAGGGCCGTTACAATCTTAAATGTGGAACCGGGCGGATACAATCCGGAAGACGCGCGGTTTAATAACAGCGATTCCTCATTTTCATCCGCCACAATCCGATCCCAGTCCGCGTCAATCGTGTTGGGGTCAAAATCCGGTTTGGACACCATGGCAAGTATTCTGCCTGTAGACGGCTCCATTACAACAATGGCCCCCTGATAAGAGCCAAGCGCCTGATACGCCGCATGCTGCAACGTGTAATCCAGCGTCGTCACAACATTGTCTCCGATGCTTTTTTCTTCCGTCACTTTATTGACCGTCTTTTCCAGAAAAAAAGCATTCGAACGCAGCAAATTAAAATTTGCCCAGGATTCCACTCCGGAACGGCCGTGCGCCTTGGACGAATATCCGATGATATGAGAAAATAAATTTCCATATGGATAAACGCGCGTTTCTTCTCCCTGTTCATTCAATTTTGTCTCCGCCAGCGCTTCTCCCTGCGCAGATAAAATTTTGCCACGAACAACGGATTTTTCAAAATTTTCCTGTCTGGTATTATAGGGATTGTTTATGAAATCTTCGCTTTTTACTACCTGAAAATAAGCAAAATATCCCATCATACACAAAAACAATCCGATAAAACAATACGTGATGACCGCAAATTCCCGGTTATTGACAGACGGATTACTTTTCTTTGGGGTTGTTTTTTGCGGTTTTATATCCATGTTCTTTCCCTTCTCTTTCTCTTAAAATATAAAATCCCTGAATAATTGCAAAAATAATGATTGTGCTCAAAAGGGAGCTGCCGCCGTAACTGACAAGCGGAAGCGTCACGCCTGTAGACGGAATAAATTTTATGACGCCTCCAATCGTCAGAAATACCTGAAATCCGTATGTTGTTCCCAGCCCTAAAGCCACCAGCTTATAAAAACGGTCCTTTAACTGCATGGCAATGTTTAAAAACATCAAAAAACAACTCATGCAGACCATAATCAGGCAAAGCGCAAAAATACCGCCCAGCTCTTCGGAAATCGCAGAGAACACGACATCCTGCTCCACTTTTGGGATTTTTTCCGGCATCCCCTGGTTTAGGCCTGTCCCAAACCACCCTCCGGTTCCGATTGCGAAAAGAGACTGGCAAATCTGATACCCTTCTTTCTCAATCACGCTAAGCGGGTCCTGCCAGGCCACAACCCGCACCCGCACATGGGAAAACAACCGATACGCAATCATGGCCGCGACACAGCCGCTGCCCAGTCCGCCGATGAAATAAAACGGATTTCCCGTGGCCACATAGAGCATAACCAGATACACAACGAAAAAAATCAACGCGCCTCCCAGATCTTTGGAAACGACCAGAATGATTACGTGAGCTGCCGCCACTGCCGTTGTGATGGCAACCTGTTTGAAGCCCCTCTTCTGGTACAGCATGCCCGCCACAAAAAATACAAAGATAATCTTGACAAATTCCGACGGCTGAATCGTAACTCCTGCAATTGAAAAAGATATTTTCGCACCGTAACTGGCCGCCCCAATCGCTGCCACGACAGCCAAAGCCAAAAGGCCCGCTCCCGCATATAACCAGGTGAGTTTTCGAATAAAAGATATTTTCTGAATCAAAAACGGGATTCCAAGCGCAAGAATCATAGAACCGACGGCAATGGTAAACTGTTTGATCGATTTTTCATAAGAAAGTCTGCTGATAATCATAAATCCAATCGCCATCAGCATACACATATTGTTCACCAGAAGCTGCGCCGACTTTTCATAAAGGAGCTTGTAACTGCTGATTACGATTATAAAAAACACTGCCTGCGCTCCATAAAATATAAAGATTTTCGGATTTTCCGTCTGGTCAAACAAAACCATATATCCGTTTAAATGCAGCAAAAACAGCAGCAGAATCTGACGGCGGAAAATGGTATTCTGATGTTCTTTCGTCTTTCTTTTAAAGACGGAAAAGCACTCCCATGTATACAGTGCAAAAAATATAATCATAAGATATTTGGATGCTTCACAAAATATACTGCTCATAAATCCCTCTATTCTACGCCTCTTTTATAATGTCCAAACGTGTATTCCCCTTCCGGAGGCAGTTGTTGTTCATACCTGTTTAAAATTGCAAGCGTCTGTTCTTTCGATTCTATCGTAAAGGAAAACCGAAAACTGCCGATACCATAAGAGCGCAATGCATCTGTTTCAGAAAAGAGGCAAAGCGGCCTTGAATTATATATGATATTATAACATTCCATACAATATCTTTTCACCGGAAAAGAAACGCTGTACCGGTCTTTTAAAGAAAGTATGCCGTTTTGTATGTCGTTTTTTTTGTTACAGCGGCTGAAATTTCCATATACGCACTGCGCGCTTGTCATAAGCGGCAGATACCCGTAAATGAGCATTTCGCTGCCGCTGTTTTTGCGGCGCCGGATTTCATTTTTGTTCAACTCAACCGGAATCGTATCTTTTTCAATGCCATATGCCTCAAACGCCCGTCTCGCTTCATTTGACCAGGTATATAAATTATGGTCTGTGCGTATCCGCCTGGAATCTATGCCCTGCTTCAACAGAAACGCCAGCGCTTCATAACTTTTTGCCAAAAATCCGTCTGCCTGTATTTTGTGTAATATAGATTCATAAAATACCACTGCGCGTTCCCGAAACACCGAAGGCAATATGTAATAAATCTGCTTTCCATTGCCGCGGGCTTTTTTCATAAGATCATTCATTTTCGGCAGAATATCATCCCGCGAAAAAGCCGCGCTGTCAATATAAACAAGTGAAATCAAAGGACTTTGCATGCAAATATCCGCCTGTTCCTCTGTTTCCACAGAAGCGGAAAGAAAAACTGCTTCCTTCGAAACTATATAATTCTCCGGATCTGTTTTCACATGTTTTAACTGCCCGTCCGCGGTTCTTTGAAAAGGAGCCAGATACGCTTCTTCCAAATCGTGCAGCGTTCTGCGCCGCAATTCATTCAGTGAGGTCACAGAAAGAAACAGCCCGGGATCGGATTCTATCTCAAGTTTGGAAAATACGAATGGGGTATTTCCTGTTTTTGTAAGCTTTTGGCGCAAAACTTCTTCCGTAAGCGGCTGTTTTTGCGCCGTCTGCGGTATCTCGCCGCGGGCTGTCACCATGCAGCTTCCAATAGCTGCCGTAAATTCTATCGGCAGATCTTTTCGCATCTTGAAGCTTCCGTGGACAGGCATTCTCAATTCAGAATTGAAAGGCTCCGGATGCAGATCTGCTTTTTTATGGCCGGAACCCGAAAAAGCAATCATATCCGGACCGTTTCGCTTTTCACCATAACCTTCTGTAAAGCCGCTGCGGTTACCAAGATCAAATAATTTTTTCTTATCCTGCTCCGATACGAGATACTCTTTTTCACCGTAGTTTACATATCGGTCCAGATACCTGCGATATATGGAGACTACCCCACCGGCATATGCCGTTTGTTTCATTCTCCCTTCAATCTTAAAAGACGAAACGCCGCTTTTCGCCATGTTCGGTATCTGTTCGATCATACACAAATCTTTGGGGCTTAACGGGAAATTTTGATGCCGGCCGTTTAATAAGGTTCTATTTGCATCGGATACGTCATAAGGCAGTCTGCAGGGCTGTGCACAGCGTCCCCGATTTCCGCTTCTGCCGCCCAGAATGCTGGAAAACAAACACTGTCCGGAATAGCAATAGCAAAGAGCTCCATGCACAAAACATTCCAGTTCCGCATGAACGGCCCGATGAATGTTTGCGATCTCCGCAAAGGATAATTCTCTTGCCAGGACAAGGCGTTTAGCTCCGGCTTCCTCCAGAAACTTCGCGCCTTGCTCTCCCACCACAGTCATCTGCGTACTGGCGTGGATCGGCAGATCCTTGAAATTTCTGCGTATCCAGCGCATGACGCCAAAATCCTGGACAATTACGGCGTCTAACCCCGCTTCATAATAAGGAAGCAAAAATTCATACAATTGTTCTTCCAGTTCTTTTTCTTTTAAAAGCGTATTAACCGTCATAAACATCTTCCTGTTGTGAAAGTGTCCCAGATCAATCACAGACAATACTTCTTCCTTTTTGAAATTTCCGGCATACGCCCTTGCGCCAAAATGCTCTCCCCCAAAATAAACCGCGTCTGCTCCTGCAGAAATCACGGCTTTGGCTGTCTCGAGATTTCCGGCCGGAGCCAGAAGCTCTAATTTTTGCACCATAGTGATCTCCTATAAGGTAAATGGGGGACGAAAATTCGTCCCCCTATTTCTTTTTCGATTTTTTTGGATCCATTCCGGATATATTTTCGGGTGTAACTTCTTTGGCCCCGCTTTTGTGATCCGCAGAAGCCTTTTCCTGATCCTCTTCTATTCTTCCAAGCAGCGCGTCTTCCAACGCCGCTTCTAATTTCGTCTTCTGCAAAACAAGCTCTTTATTCTGCAATTCCATTTCTTTTATGGTTTTCTCATTTGTCTCTGTCTTGATTTGTTCGGAAATCAATTCATGCTTTAAATCGTAGATTTCTTTTTCTTTGATTTCCAAATCCTGTTCCAGCTTTTCCACTTTATCTCTTGCTTTAAAATAATCATCCGCAATATTCAGCTCAACCAAAACAGCTTTCATGTCTGTCGGAAAACGGCGGATTTCTTCCATATCGTTAAATTCATTTATCTTATTGTTGATATATGCCGCTACACGCTGTAAGTACTCTTCCCCTTCGTATCCGCTCAGTGTATACATCTTACCGCCAATAATTACCTCTGCACTGGATTTCGATGACATACCTTTTCCTCCCTAGTTTACATATACATACAATTATACTGATAATTTTCCTATCTTGCAAGCCCGAAATGCGTAAATGCCAAATCTGTCGCCACTCTCCCTTTGGGCGTACGGTTGATAAATCCGTTTTTGACCAGAAACGGTTCGTAGACGTCTTCAATTGTGCCCGCGTCTTCTCCGATTGCGGCCGCAAGCGTATCCAGTCCTACCGGACCTCCGGAAAATTTCTCCATAATCGTAAGAAGGATATTCCTGTCGTTTATATCCAGCCCATATTTATCCACTTCCAATAAATCCAATGCAAACGACGCTACTTCCCCTGTGATATGCCCGTTGTATTTTACCTGCGCAAAATCCCGAACCCGCTTCAAAAACCGATTTGCGATTCTGGGCGTTCCCCTGCTGCGTCTGGCCAGTTCAAAAGCTCCTTCTTCATCAATCGTAACTTCCAATGTCCTGGCCGAGTGCATAAGAATCGTTTTTAATTCTTCCGTTGTGTAAAATTCCAGATGATGCACCACGCCAAAACGGTCTCTTAACGGCGCCGACAAAAGCCCGGCCCTTGTCGTGGCTCCCACAAGCGTAAATTTCGGCAGATCCAGACGAATGGAGCGCGCTGTCGCGCCTTTTCCAATCATAATATCAATCACATAATCTTCCATAGCAGGATATAACACTTCTTCCACCTGGCGGTTCAACCGGTGGATTTCATCTACAAACAACAGATCTCCTTCATGAAGATTGCTTAAGATCGCCGCCATTTCCCCAGGTTTGCCGATTGCAGGACCGCTGGTGACTTTCATATGCGTTCCCATCTCATTTGCAATAATCCCGGCTAAGGTAGTCTTCCCAAGGCCCGGCGGGCCAAAAAAAAGCACATGGTCCAGCGTCTCGCCTCGCAGCTTTGCCGCTTCTATATATATTTTCAAATTCTGCTTTGTCTTTTTCTGCCCGATATAATCATGCAGCGTCTGAGGCCGCAGACTTTTTTCTATTTTTAAATCTTCTTCCTGTATTTGCGTGGATATTACGCGTTCTTCCATGATAAGCTCCTTATAAAAATGCCATTTGCTTTAACGCCGCCTTTAATACGGTTTCAACATCCATGTCTTCTGAAATTCCTGCTTTTGCAATCGCTGCCGCTGCCTCTGAAGAAGAATATCCGAGCGCCACAAGAGCCTCAACGGCCTCATGTTTCACGGTCTGAACGCCGGATAAAGCTTTTGGAGCTTCATTTTGCAGACTTTTCGACAAAACATCCTCCAGATTCAGTTTATCTTTCAGTTCAAGAATAATGCGCTGGGCCGATTTGGCCCCAATCCCAGGCGCTCTGGCAATTGCCTTTGCGTCTCCCGCAAGCACCGCAAACCGAAGCTCATCCGTTGTAAGCGCCGAAAGGATTCCAAGCGCTCCCTTGGGGCCGATTCCATTAACCATAAGCAAAAGCCGAAAGAAAGCAAGATCTTCTTTCGCAGGAAAACCAAATAGTGAAACGGCGTCCTCTTTGATCTGCAAATAAGTATAAACCTTGATTTCTTCTCCAATCGAAGGCAGATAATCCAAAATATTGGCCGGCGTCTGAATCTGGTATCCGATTCCAAAATGATCTACTACAATTTTTCCGTCTTCCACTTCCTCTAATGTTCCTTTGATGTACGAATACATAATACCTCCTTAAAAACGGCCCTTTAACCGAAAGATTACCTCCTGCGCCACATTTCCAATCAAAAAACCTGTGATAAACCCCGATACAAGCAGCACAGGCGCATAATAAAACAGATTGTAATTTTCCACAACGGCGGAAGCAACCAACAGCTGTCCCAGATTGTGGAAAATTCCTCCTGCCGTACTAACGGAAATCACGTGAAATTTCTGCGTATTTTTTAAAAGAAGCATGACAAAATAACTCAAAATGCCGCCGCTTAAACTATAAATTATACTGAAAGGATTTCCAAACAAAAATCCGGCAAGCAAAATCCGAAGTATGGATAGCAAAAGCGCTTCCCTGGCCCCCATGCCGTAAAGCATAACGACTACAATTACGTTGGCAAGCCCAAGCTTTATGCCAGGAACGCCGAAATGAAACGGTATCAATGATTCTATGTAACTGCAGATCAATGCCAGCGCTAAAAACATTCCAAGATATGCCGTTTTGCGTTTCATAAAACATCCTTTCTTTTACGTTATGGAATCCAGCTCGGCGTCTTCTCCTCCAATCACTTCTACGACAACCCGGTTGGGAAGGCATACGATCGTCTGTTTCTGCTTGGAGACGGCTCTCTGGCGCACACAGAGCTGATCCGGACAGTCCGCTTCTGTCATATCCGCTTCTCCATTATGAATCCGTAAAATATTTGTGACTTTTTCACCGATAATAATTTTAACATCCCGATCTTCTTTTAAAGAATAGGTTCCGTAATGTTGTCCGTCAATTGTCACTTCGGCAACAATCCCCTTTTCTCCTCCAAAGAAATAAAACCATACGGCCCCTACCGCCAAAACAAGAAAAATCGTACCAAGTAAAATGCCATCGTTTTTTCCTAATCGTTTTTTCATTTTGCTAGTTTGCCTCTCCGATATAGTAAAATCCCTTGCATTCCGTTAAAGTAACATCGACTGTTTTTCCAATCATATCTGCGTTTCCCGGCAGATGCACGACAGAATTATTGCTCATTCTGCCGGTAACCAGACGAGCGTCCTGCTCATTCCTGTGTTCAATCAACACCTTTTGCGTGCTGCCCGTATATTTCTCCGCTTTTTTCACCGCTATTTTCTGCACTTCTGAAAGCAGACGGTCAAAACGTTTTTTCAAAACATCTTCCGGCGTCTGGTTTTCCATCGAAGCAGCCGGCGTCCCCGTACGTTTCGAATAAAGAAACGTAAAGGCGCTGTCATATTCCACTTTACGCACAACGTCTAACGTCTCCGCAAAATCTTCTTCCGTTTCTCCCGGAAATCCTACGATGATGTCGGTCGTAATTGCAATGTCCGGCATGGCCGATCTGATTTTTGCGATCAGATCCAAATACTGTTCCTTCGTATATTTGCGGTTCATCTTTTGTAATATATCCGTACTGCCGGACTGCAGAGGAAGATGCAGATGACGGCATATTTTGGAGGAATTTTTCATCACGTCAATCAACTCGTCCGATAAATCCTTTGGATGAGACGTCATAAAACGGATGCGCTCAATTCCGGAAATCTTTTCCACTTCCTGTAACAGCTGTGCAAACGAAACAGGGGAATCTAGCGTTTTTCCGTAAGAATTGACATTTTGCCCGAGCAGCATCACTTCAACAACTCCGTCTTTGGCCAGCATTTCAATTTCACGCAGAATATCTTTGGCCTCCCGGCTCCTTTCCCTGCCCCGTACATACGGCACAATGCAGTAACTGCAAAAATTGTTGCAGCCAAACATAATATTAACGCCCGATTTGAAGAAATATTTCCGCTCCGTCGGGAGATCCTCCACGATTAGATCCGTATCCTGCCATATATCAATTACCATAGAATTCTTTTTATTGTGCTTTACAGACAAAATCCGATTTTCTATTGTTGTATAAAGCAATTCCGCAAATTTATAGATATTATGGGTGCCGAAAATCAAATCCACAAAAGAATAGCTTTTTCTGATTTTCTCCACTACAAGCGCTTCCTGCATCATACATCCGCAAAGTCCGATCATCATAAACGGATTTTTCTTTTTAAACCCGTTTAAATATCCCAGCCTTCCGTACACCTTATGATTGGCATTTTCCCGCACGGTGCAGGTGTTGTAAAGAACAAAATCCGCTTCCTCCTCTCTGGACGCCGTATAGCCGATTTGTTCCAAAATTCCCGTCAGCTTCTCAGAATCTCTGGCATTCATCTGACAGCCCATATTTACCACGCAGAATCTGGGCATGCGTCCCTGTTTTTCTCCCAGGTCTTTTACCCATTCCCGGCATTTTGCCATATAGTAGTACTGCCTGGCAGGCTCTTCTGCGGGCGGCTCTAAATTGATGTCTATGTTGTCCAAATCTATTTCATTATACATATTCCCTGGTTTTTTCCCTTCTATTGTTTCATTCGATTCATTTTATCCGATACGCAAAAAAATGTCAAAGGGGAAAAGCAATCTCCTTCCAACGGAAGGCAGGATTTCTCCCCGCATCCTCCCACCGGACAGACATTGCAAGGATGAGCTTTCCTGCAGCATACAGATAATGGCGGTTTGCCGTATCTTCTCCCGCAATTTCACGGACGCATTGCTTCTTGGTTTCCGACGTCTGCAAAAACGGAAAACACACCTGGGAAAACGGTTCTCTTAACCCCTCTCCCGTCAGTTTCACATAGCTTTCTTTCAAAGTCCACAGCTCTAAAAAACGCTTCGCCTCATCTTCCGGTAAATTGTTTTTCCCTTCATTTATACGGTTCTGAAATACATATGCGCATTCCTCTTTTGTACAGCATTTTTTTACCGTTCTTACATTGACGCTTCGCATGCTTTCCACGTCTACTCCGATCTGCCGGTCGGATACGGCAACTGCAACGCCGTCTTTGCAGTGGCTGATATTAAAGTGCAGATGCTCTCCTTCCTGATAAAAGGGTTTTCCATGTTCCATCCTTCCCATCTTCTCTTCCTGAAAATCCACCTGAAAAAATTCCCGAAATCCCCATTTGAGTATCTCTCTTGCAAAACGGCTCGCATCTTTCGATAAATGCTCCGGTATTTCACAGTAATAAATGATGCCATCTGATTTTTTCACATTCTGTCCCCTTTCACAAAAAAAATTTAATTTTTTAAAAAAAATACTTGAAATTTTTTACAGAAGCATATATAATATACGAGTGTGGTTTTGACAAGCCGATATGGCTCAGTTGGTAGAGCGACGCATTCGTAATGCGTAGGTCGTCGGTTCGAGTCCGACTATCGGCTTTAAACGCTGTAATCTTATGGATTACAGCGTTTTTCTATTTCTGCTTTTCTATCCTGCAAAATCAAACAGGGACAACTGGTTTGACTCCGGCAGATCGGCAAGAATCCCCAAATCCGCCATCAAATCAATAACTGTCTTACTCACTTTTGTTCTCTGTCTAAAATCGTCTTTGGATAAAAATTTTCCGTTTTGCGCAGCCTCTTCCACCGCTTCCGCAGCTTTTTCCCCCATGCCGTCAATCGTGCCCAGCGACGGCATCAGCTTTCCGTCTATAATCTGAAACCGGGAAGCCTTTGCCTGGTAAATATCCAGCGGCAAAAACGAAAATCCCCTGGCATACATTTCCTGCACAATCCGCATATCGCGATACGTATCCTGCTCTTTTTTTGTAAGCTTGTCCCTTCGTTTTTCATAATCCCGCATAAAATAATTCAACCGCTCTTCTCCCTGGCACATAAGCTCATAGTTAAACCCTGTGGCCCGGATGCTGAAATATGCCGCGTAATAGGCCAGCGGATAAAACACTTTGCAATATGCAATTCTCCACGCCATCATAACGTAAGCCGCCGCATGTGCCTTTGGAAACATATATTTTATCTTTTTACAGGACCAGATGTACCAGTCCGGAACCCCGTGGGAAAGCATTTCTTCTTCCCATTCAGGTTTTAAGCCCTTTCCTTTTCGCACGGATTCCATAATTGTAAACGACAATTCACTGTCCAGACCCATATGGATCAGATAAACCATAATATCGTCACGCGTGCAGATTGCCGTGGAAATCGTGGCTTTTCCCTCTTCAATCAATGTCTGTGCATTGCCAAGCCATACGTCCGTGCCGTGGGAAAGCCCTGAAATCCGAATCAAATCCGAAAATTCCTGCGGTTTTGCATCAATTACCATCTGCATGGCAAAATCCGTGCCAAATTCCGGAATTCCAAGCGCCCCCAGCGGACAGCCGTTGATGTCCTCCGGTTTGACCAAAAGCGCATCCGTATTTTTAAATAACGACATCACCGACGCATCGTCCAGCGGGATTTTCTGGGGATCCAGCCCTGTCAAATCCTGCAGCATACGGATCATCGTCGGATCGTCGTGCCCGAGTATGTCGAGTTTTAAGAGATTGTGGTCAATTGAGTGATAGTCAAAATGCGTCGTAACAATTGGCGTTTCCATGTCGTTTGCCGGATGCTGCACGGGCGTAAACGAATCAATGTCTTCTCCCCTGGGCAGTACAATAATCCCCCCCGGATGCTGTCCCGTAGTCCTGCGCACGCCGACGCATCCCTGCACGATCCTGCTCACTTCACAGTTCCGTTTATGAATGCCGCGCTCTTCATAATAGTTTTTGATATAGCCAAACGCCGTTTTATCCGCCAGCGTACCAATCGTTCCTGCCCGGTAAGTCTGTCCTTTACCAAAAATAACTTCCGTATAGGCATGCGCTTTGCTCTGATACTCACCGGAAAAATTCAGATCAATATCCGGTTCTTTGTTGCCCTTGAATCCAAGAAATGTTTCAAACGGAATGTCAAAGCCTTCTTTTGCCAGAGGTTTCTTGCAGACCGGACAGAGTTTATCCGGCATGTCGCAGCCGCCTCTGCCGGAATATGCCTTGACTTCAGGGGAATCAAAATCGCTGTAATGGCAGTTGGGGCAAAGATAATGCGCCTGCAGCGGATTTACCTCTGTGATTCCCGACATCGTTGCGACAAAAGAGGAACCGACCGATCCTCTGGAACCGACCAGATACCCGTCCTCGTTGGATTTCCATACCAGCTTCTGCGCAATAATATACATCACGGCATATCCGTTTGATATGATGGAATTTAATTCCCGCTCCAAACGCTCTTCTACGATCGAAGGCAAAATTTTGCCGTACATTTCATGCGCTTTGCTATGGCAAATATCCCGCAGCATCTGATCCGAATTCTCAATTACGGGAGGACATTTATCGGGGCGCACCGGTGCAATTTTCTCACACATATCCGCAATCTTATTTGCATTGGCAATCACAATTTCCTCCGCTTTTTCGCTCCCCAGGTATCCAAACTCCTCCAGCATTTCTTCCGTTGTCCGCAAATACAGCGGCGCCTGATTATCCGCGTCTTTAAACCCTTTTCCGGCCATAATAATACGGCGGTAAACTTCATCCTCCGGATCCAGAAAATGTACGTCGCACGTTGCTACAACCGGCTTTTGGAACTCTTCCCCTAATTTTACAATTTTACGGTTGATTTCCTGTATGTCTTCTATGCTTTCCACCGGAATTTTTTCATTAGCGATCATAAATTGATTGTTGCCAACCGGCTGAATTTCCAGATAATCATAAAATTCCGCCAGACGCGCAATTTCTTCTTCCGGTCTGCCGTTTAAAACCGCCTGGTACAGTTCACCCGCTTCACAGGCGGAACCGATGATCAGACCTTCTCTGTGTTTTATAAATTCCGTTTTGGGAATTCTCGGCCGTTTCTGATAATAAGTCAAATGAGACAGTGAAATCAAACGGTACAGATTGATTCTTCCAATGTCATTCGCAGCCAGAATGATGGCGTGGTAAGTCGGCATTTTTTTGACTGCATCCGGCGTAGATATGGCATACTGACGCAATTGATTCAGATCTTCAATCCCTCTTTCGGAAAGCATATGTACCAGTTTTATAAAAATCTCAGCCGTGCATTCCGCGTCATCCACCGCCCGGTGGTGATTTTTCAGAGGAACTCCAAGCGCTTTTGCCACAGTATCCAGCTTAAACCGGCTCAGTCCCGACAAAAGATTTCTAGCCAATGCAACGGTATCTATAACGGTAAAAGATTTTTTTATGCCTTGAAGCCGCAGATTGTGTTTGATAAAACTCATATCAAAATCCGCGTTATGCGCAACCATGACCGCATTTTGACAAAATTCCATAAATTCCGGCAGAATCTCTTCGATTGTCTTTGCTTCCATTACCATACCGTCATTGATGCCCGTCAGATCTTCTATTTCATACGGAATTGGAATTTGGGGATTTACAAAGGAAGAAAACCGCTCTGTAATCACTCCATTGACAACCTTGACGCCGCCGATTTCTATGATTTTATTCATAACCGGATTAAATCCTGTCGTTTCCAGGTCAAATACCACAAACGTATCCGTAAACCGCTGTCCCTTTTCATTTTCAACGGCCGATTTCAAATCGTCTACCAGATAAGCCTCCACCCCGTAAATCACTTTAAAATCATCGTCTTTCGACAACGCATGGTTTGCTTCCGGAAACGACTGCACGTTTCCGTGGTCGGTAATGGCAATCGCCTTATGCCCCCATTTTTTTGCGCGCTTTATAATATCCTTGACATCAGAAACGCCGTCCATATCGCTCATTTTCGTATGGCAGTGCAGTTCCACGCGTTTTACCGGACAATTGTCCATGCGCACGCTGCGAAAATCCGGGATCAATTTAATTCCGACAATGGAGCCGATGGTAAGCTCACTGTCAAACTTATCAATCGTAGTGACGCCTTTTACCTTGATAAAGCAGCCTTTTTTCAATCGTTCGGTCAAGGCTGGCAGCATTTCGTTTCTGGTAAATATCTTTAATACGATCGTATCCGTAAAATCGGTTACGGAGAGAATCAAAATCGTCTTTTCATTTCGGATTTCTCTCATATCAAGCTCGATTACCTGTCCCCTGATGACGACTTCTCCCATTTCTCCCGTAATTTTATCAAGCGCAATCTCTTCCTCGTCAAAACTGCGCCCATAGATTACATCCGGATTGCCGGACTGCGCCGCTTTCCTTTCCATCGCTTTTCTCTGCGGCTGTTTTTTCTCCGCGGGGCGCCTTGTCTGTTCCTGTTTTGTCTTTGCATCATTCCCTGAAATATGCTCATCCTCTGTGGCGCCCAACATGCGAATGACATTTTTGATTTCCTGTTCCATCTTCAAATCCGCATTTTTTATCTTGCTTATTCCTTCTTTTTGCCGATAAGAAAGATTTACGATCAAATCCATTCCGCAGCGTTCACAAAAAACCTTCTCCAAAATTGAAACCAGCTCTTCGGATCGCTCTTTTGCAATCATACTGTCATCCAAAACAAGATTCATGCTTTTTTCGTCTTCAAACGTAATCTGTGCGCTGCGGTAAACATTATACAAAAGCAGACTGTAAGAGCGCAGTTCCAGGACAATGCTGTCCTGATATGCCTGCATCAGCCGTTTTGCCGTATATTGCCCGGAAAGCTGAAATTTCTCGATTATTTTTACCTGTATCTTCTGTCTGTCAAACAGCTGCTTTGCAATTTCTTTTTCCAAAGAAAATATATCTTCTTTGGAAATTAAGCGCGTTCCAAAAAGGTAAATGCGAATCGATGTCCTGCTGCGATTCGCACTTACCTTCAAAACTTCTGTTTCAGACAGCATATGTTTCATTTTTTCATGCAACGACAAAGTCGGAAATACTTCAAAAAAAGATTTTGTCACGTTACTCACTCCAATTCAATAGCTCATAGCGAAGCGCAGACAACAAGTTTTCCTCCGGGACTTTTTTATAAACCTCTCCTCGTTTGATAATCAGTCCTTCGCCAATGCCCCCCGCAATTCCAATATCCGCTTCTTTTGCTTCTCCCGGACCATTTACCACACACCCCATAACTGCCACTTTGATGTTCAGCGGAATATCCGCAACCATATTTTCCACCTGATTGGCAAGTTCAATTAAGTTAATCTGTGTTCTGCCGCACGTCGGACAGGAAACAACCTCGATTCCCCCTGTTCGAAGTCCAAGCGTCCGTAAAATCAATTTTGCAGATTTGACTTCTTCCAGCGGATCTCCCGTTAAAGAAACGCGGATCGTATCGCCAATTCCCTGATGAAGAATCAATCCCAGTCCAATGGAAGATTTGATATTTCCGCTGATCAAAGTCCCCGCTTCCGTAATGCCTACATGAAGCGGATGAGACGTCTCTCCTGCAATCATCTCATGCGCTTTGACGCACATCAGCACATCTGAAGATTTAATGCTTATGACAAGATTATCGTATCCGAACGTTTCAATCCTTTTTACTTTGTCCAACGCACTTTCTACAATTCCTTCGGCTGTCACGCCATGATATTTTTCCACAAGCTCCTTTTCTAAAGAACCGCTGTTTACGCCGACGCGAATCGGTATTTCCCGTTCCTTTGCGGCGTCCACCACGGACTTTAAACGTTCATTGCCTCCGATATTACCCGGATTAATGCGGATCTTATCCGCTCCATACTCGATTGCGGCAATCGCCAGCCTGTAATCAAAATGTATATCAGCCACCAACGGAATCGAAATCTCTTTTTTGATTTCTTTCAATGCGCGCGCCGCTTCCATTGTAGGAACTGCGCAGCGGATAATATCACACCCTGCCGCCGCAAGTTTTTGAATTTGCGATACGGTAGCCGCCGTATCTTCGGTTTTTGTATTTGTCATAGACTGAATCAGTATGGGATTGCCGCCTCCGATCGTGCGGTCTCCAATCTTCACCGTCTTTGTGTGCGTTCTGTCCACTTCCTGCCTCCAATATTATCTTCCGCTTAAATAAACAGCTTGCGAATATCATTAAACATAACCAGTATCATAAGTCCCATAAGCAATACAATTCCCACAAAATGAACCAGACCTTCTTTGTCGGGATCAATTCTTTTTTTGCGGACGGCCTCAATAATCAAAAATACGAGTCTTCCCCCATCCAGTGCCGGAAGCGGCAGCAAATTGACGACTCCCAAATTTGCGCTTAACAAAATGGAAAAATTGATCATATTGATGAAAACATAATAAATACCGCTGCTTTTGCTTTCCTCATACGTATCGCCGATCGTTTTTACAATGCCCACGGGGCCGGACACCTCATTAACGCTTACACGTCCGCTTACCAGCATCCGTAAACTTTCCAGCGTTGTCCATATCCAGTATTTCACCTCATGCACGCCATACTTTAAATTCGTCAGAAAATTTCCTTTTTCTCTCTCGTACCTGTTTTGAATCCCGATCAGATAGCGACCGCTTTCTTCATCGTATTTCGGCTCTATGACGGAAGTCATTTCTTTTCCGTCTCTCTCATACGTAACGTTTAATGTTGTTCCGGGATGGAACATATTATACATCGTCACTTCCCGATAAAAGTGAATCGGCTTATTGTTGATCTTTACAATCACATCGCCTTCCTGCATACCCGCGGCTTCCGCTGAATATCCTTCCACGACGCCGGAAACGACCGGAACGTCAATTCCAACGCAGCTGATTAAAATCACAGCCAGAATATACGCCATAATGAAATTAAAAACCGGTCCCGCCACTACAACGCTCATCCTCGCCCATACGGATTTCCTGCCAAAAGCCCTGTCGTCCGCACTGTCTTCGTCTTCGCCTTCCATCATACAAGCTCCTCCAAACGGAAAAAGCTTAATGGAATATTTTGTCTCTCCTATTTGTTTTCCAAAAATTGTCGGTCCCAATCCAAGGCAAAATTCATTGACTCTGATACCGCTTCTCTTTGCCAGTAAAAAATGTCCAAGCTCATGAAATAAGATAATTATGCTGAACATCACAATTGAAATAACAAATTTCAAATTACCACCTGCTTTCTATATATTGATACACATCTTCTTCCGTTTCAAGAATACAGGAAACATCCGGATCCTCAAAAAAGCGGATGCTATCCATACATTCTTCTATGATCTCCGGAATATCAGGAAAAGAAATTTTTTGTTTTAAAAACAGAGCAACGGCTTTTTCATTGGCCGCATTGAAAACGGTTGGCATATTGCCGCCTTTTTTCATTGCCCAAAAGGCCAGATCCAGACCCCGAAATGTCTTTCTGTCCGGCTCCTCAAAAGTCAGGCTTGCCAGCGCAAATAAATCCAGTCGTTTTCCTCTTAAACGCCGCCGTTTGGGATAATACAGAGCATACTGAATCGGAAGCCGCATATCCGGCGTTCCAAGCTGTGCAATAACTGCCCCGTCTTCAAATTCAACCGCCGAATGAATCACGCTCTGCGGATGCACAACTACCTGAATCTGATCCGCCTCCACGCCAAAAAGCCACTTCGCTTCCATGACTTCCAGTCCTTTATTGACCAGGGTGGCCGAATCGATTGTAATCTTTCTTCCCATTGTCCAATTTGGATGCTTCAGTGCGTCTTCCGGTCGAATATGCAGCAATTCATCCGTTGTTTTCCCACGAAACGGACCTCCGGAAGCCGTTAAAAGAATCTTATGAACGGCATTTCCTTCCTCTCCCTGTAAAGACTGAAAAATAGCGCTGTGCTCGCTGTCCACCGGAAGTATGCTGACGTTTCGCTCCTTTGCAAGCGGCATAATAATATGTCCCGCCGTAACCAGCGTTTCTTTATTGGCAAGCGCAATGTGCTTTCCCGCTTCCATTGCCGCTATGGTTGGCCGTATTCCAAGCATTCCCACAATTGCCGTCACTAAAATTTCAGCTTCCGGCTCCGTCGAAACCTCTATCAGCCCTTCCATTCCAAAACAGATTTTCAAATCCAGATCCGCCGTGCGTAATTTCAGCTCTTTTGCCTTTTCTTCTTCCCATACGGCAGCTACCTTCGGTTGAAATTCCCGAATCTGTTTTTCCAGCAGATCAATATTGCCCCCTGCGGCAAGCGCAGTCACGCATATATCGTTTTGTTCCCGGACAATCTCAAGCGTCTGCGTCCCAATGGATCCCGTCGACCCCAATATTGCTATTTTTCTCATTTTATACCCCTATTTCATCAGATAAACCGCCAGATAGTAAATTACCGGCGCGGTAAATATAACGCTGTCAAATCGATCCAAAATTCCTCCGTGTCCCGGAATTAACTTTCCATAATCTTTCATGTTATAATTTCTCTTTATTGCAGACGCCGCCAAATCCCCAACCATCGAAATCAAAGCGCCAATGCCGCTGATCAGGGCAAGAAGAACCATTTCTTCCATGGATACCTGCATCTGCGTTTTGAAAATCCAAGTATAAAGCAATGTCAGCAGCATACTGCCGATTACGCCGCCCACGGCTCCCTCAATTGATTTTTTGGGACTTAGCTTAGGCGACATTTTATGTTTGCCAATCAATACACCGACACAATACGCGCACGTATCGCATCCCCAGGAACACAGAAAAATAAGCCACACAATATAAACGCCATTCTCTAACATTCTGGTCTGATAGATGCACGAGAGCATGACCGCCACATAAAACACGCCAAAAAAAGCTCCCATAATCTGTTCCGTCTTATATTTCGGATAAGTAAACACATAAACAAACATCAGACATACCAGCGTTCCCACTACAAAAACCATAGCATCTGCAAAAAGAGACTGCCATAACGAAACATAATAGAAAAGAACCGCCAAATACCCTGCCGCTCCAAGAATTCCCTTTTCTATTTGAAAAACACGGTACAATTCATACATACCGATCATGGATATTGCCAAAAGAGAACCCAGCAGAAGATTTCCCCCTGAAAGTATTAAAAATAATGCAAGGAGCACAAGCACAATTCCGCTTAACAGCCTTATTTTAAACATTTGAATTTTCTCCTTCTTTGATTCCCCCATATCTCCTGTCTCTGGCACTATATGCGTCAATTGCCTGTTTTAATTCCTTTTCATCGAAATCAGGCCATGGCGTATCCGTAAAATAAAATTCGGAATATGCAAGCTGCCAAAGCAGATAATTCGACAATCTCTGCTCTCCGCTGGTCCGGATCAAAAAATCAGGATCAGGAATTCCCGCCGTATCCAGGTAAGAAGAAAACTTCTCCTCATTTAAATCCTCAGCCGTAAGCTTTCCTTCTTCCTGTTCTTTTAACATCTTTTTCATGGCCCGAATCATCTCGTCTCTGCTTCCATAATTGATTGCAATCTGCAGACGCAGACCGTCATAGGAATCGGACGCTTTCTCAAGTTCTCTGATATTCGCCTGAAACTTCTCATCCAATTTGGAAATATCCCCGATCACGCGTACACGGATATGATTTTTCTTCGCTGTTTTCAAACAGTTCTTCAAATAAGAATCCAAAAGCTTCATCAATGCATTGACTTCGCTTTTGGGACGGTTCCAATTCTCTGTTGAAAATGCGTATAACGTTAAATAGCGGATACCCATATCATAAACTGCTTTTGAAATTACTTCTACGTTTTTGGCCCCCATTGTATGGCCATAATTTCTCGGCATCCCTTTTGCCTTTGCCCATCTGCCGTTTCCGTCTAAAATAATTGCGACATGATTTGGTACCATAATTCGATTTCTTCCTTTCGCTGCTATGGTGAAAATGGGGACACGCATGATGCAGTGCCCCCATGATTGTATTTATCTCAAAGCATACCTCTCTGCGTCTGCAATGAAAGGTATTTGTCTTACACAGTAAGAATCTCTTTTGTCTTAGCCTCTACTGCTTTCTCAACCTGTACGATATATTTATCCGTCATTTTCTGTGCATCGTCTTCCAGATCTTTAATCTCGTCTTTC
This sequence comes from uncultured Lachnospiraceae bacterium, assembly GCA_910586725.1. Lineage (GTDB taxonomy): Bacteria > Bacillota > Clostridia > Lachnospirales > Lachnospiraceae > Roseburia_B. Next base: position 34,286 of record CAJUJL010000026.1, read on the forward strand.
GACACGTCTTCCTTTGCAAGCTTCTTGAAAGAATCGTTGGCGTCACGACGAATATTGCGGATTGCAACTTTTGCGTTTTCCCCTTTTTTCTTTATGTCTTTTGCCAGTTCTTTTCTGCGATCTTCTGTCAGCTCCGGAAACACAAGACGAATTACTGTTCCATCATTTGTCGGGTTAATCCCCAATTCGGAAGTTAAAATAGCTCTTTCGATTTCTTTTACCATACTTTTTTCCCAAGGCTGAATCTGGATCATCCTTGGTTCCGGAACATTTACGTTTGCAACAGACTGAATCGGCGTCGGCGTGCCATAATAATCCACTTTTATCTTGTCAAGCACATGCGGATTTGCACGTCCGGCACGAATCGCGCCAAATTCATCCTCAAGATTTTTCAACGATTTCTGCATTTTTATTTCAAATGGTTCCAATCTCGCATCCATATTTTAACCTCCCTTGATTATACAGTGACTTTTGTTCCATTAAACTTGCCCGAAATTGTCTTTATAATACTATTTTCTTCTTGCAGCGCAAATACATACATCGGCATTTTATTCTCCATACACAAAATAGACGCCGTCATATCTACTGCCATAAGCTTCTTCTCAATCACTTCTTCAATTGAAATACTGTCAAAACGCTTCGCATCCGGGTTAATTTGAGGATCGCTGTCATAAATACCGTCTACTGCTTTTGCCAAAAGAATACCGTCCGCTTCAATCTCCACCGCTCGAAGAACGGTGGCCGTATCCGTGGAAAAATACGGATGTCCGGTACCCCCTGCAAAAAATACAACTTTATTTTGTGAAAAATATTTCACTGCGCGGTCTTTGGAAAAAAGCTTCGTCATGGAACCGCACGAAAAAGGCGTTAAAACTTCTGTCTTCATCCCGGCAAAACGGAATATTTCCGAAACGTAAATGCAGTTCATAACCGTTGCAAGCATCCCGATCTGGTCCGCTTTTGTACGATCAATCGTCTCACTGGTACGTCCGCGCCAGAAATTACCGCCGCCGATCACGATTCCCACCTCAATCTGCGCGTCTGTCAGCTCTTTTACCTGACGCGCCACTTCCATAACCGTAGGCTCATCAAATCCCGTCTTCTTCCCGCCGGCCAATGCCTCTCCGCTTAATTTCAGTAGAACCCGCTTCATAGATTAATTTCCCTTCTTCTCTTCAAAAAGGCCCTGAACGTCAATATCTGCATAACACTGTGAACAGAAACCTTCAATAACCGCTCCGTTATTAATCTGTACGGAACGTGACTTGATATTGCCCATCACAACCGCGGAAGTATCTACAACAACCGGTCCCTGCACATCAATGTCTCCCTTGATTGCTCCTGCAATCACTGCGGAACTTGCGGAAATATTGCCGATCACAACAGATCCGATTCCGATTTTTACGGTTCCGGTGCTTCTTACTTCTCCTTCTATTTTTGCAGCGTCTGCAAAAAATTCGGAAGAATTGCTGTTGCCCTCTAAGATTCCGGTAATCACTAATTTACCGTTGCATGTTACATTTCCGCCAATTCTTCCCCGAATATCAATGGAACCATCTGCGTTTATATCACCATTGATGCTTGTCCCTTCCGTAATTACAGTTGTTTCATCAGAAACCGCTTCCGGATTTACTCCCATAACCTGATTCATGTTCATTGTCGTCATCGTATCTTCGCTCATTTTCTTTCTCCCCTCTACTGTTGTTCTTACATCTGCTCTCTTTACTTCTCTTGTAAATTCTCTTTCTAGTTCAGCCACCTGCTGAGGTTTTACAACTGCCTGAGTCGCCGGCTGTTCGGCAACCTGCTCCAGCAATCCATTCAATTTTGAAAGCTCGGATTCCGTATCCATATCCGCATCGAGTGTATTGACTACCATATCGTCATTTTCAAGATTGTTTTGCTTTTCCGCACCATTATCATCTTCCGGCATCAAATCATTTACCGCCTGGGAAAAATCCTCTCTGAAATCTTTAAAAAAGCCCATCTTACATCCTCCATTTTTATTATCTACTGCTGTTCCGCATTTGTTGCCGCAATATGCTGGATTACAGTTGTATTCTCGTCTATAGGTAAAATCTCCGCCTCTATTCCCTCTAACGCTTTGATCATTGGCTCTAATGCTTTCACGGTAGAGGCCTTTGTTGACGAATCATGCATCAGAACAATGGACGTTTTGTATTTTACTACATCTTCCATCACGTTTTCAACCAGTTCTTCCGGCGTATACGCCTGCGATGTTGCATCGCCGCTCGATACGTTCCAGTCAAAGTACGTTATCTGCCGGTCATTTAAATATGATATAAATTTTTTCATATCCACATTGCTGACATGATTGCTGCTGCCTCCCGGAAAACGGTAAAACAGGCATTCCTGGCCGGTCACTTCAAAAAGATAATTCTGTATTCTGGAAAAATCTTCATCAAAAGAGTCTACGGAATCGTATAAAGCATTATATTTATGAGAATAAGAATGCATGGCAAGCGTATGTCCTTCCTCAACAATTCTCTTATATAATTCTCTGGATTCTTCGTCTTCCTTTCCGATTACAAAAAAGGTGGCTTTATAATTGTATTTCTTTAGTATATCCAAAATCTGAGACGTATTACTGCTTGGCCCATCGTCAAAAGTCAGATATACTTTATGGGCATCTTGCGGTCCCGCCAGATTCTCCTGCTGATTCACCGCTTGTGCAATGGAATAATCGTCATCATATTCTTCGGCCGCGCCTTCCAGATCAAAATATGCGCTTTCATCCGCTGCTGCGCCTGACTGCTTTGATTCTGCCTCAATTTGTCTGCTGACGGTAAAATTCTTCAGCAGATAATCCAGATTGTATTCGAGCGAATGCACTTTATATAACAGCGCTGTACAGATCCCCATAGAAAGAAAGATCCATATCGTTATCAAACTTATGATTGCTTTTCTGATCAGCGCAACTCTTTTACGCTTTCTGCGCTCCCTCTTCAATCCATTCGCAGAATTATCTTCCATCATTTATTCTCTCCAGTCAAAATTACTCTTTCCTATTGTAACACAAATTATCACTTTTGCAAGAATTATTCTGTATCATCCTCAAATAATATTTCCGTGCCGGAATCAGACTCCTCTTCTATTTCTTCCAGTTCCTCTCCTTCCAGTTCACTGTAATATTCTTCCTCCGATACTTCCTCTACTTCCGCATTTTCATACAAATACCTGACTGCTTTATCTTTCATCAGGTTTACTTTTACATATACTTCCCCATAATCTTCCTGGAATTCTTCCAATGCCGTATATCCAAATTCTTCCGCCAGTTTTCCGGCGTCTTCTGAATAATTATCGTCTGTGATTTCAAATCCTTCTTTTTCGGCGATCGCCTGTGACACTAATATTTCGTTTACCCAGTTCAGCACCTCATCTTCCAGAGAACTGTCGTCATCGATAAATTCCGAAATCTCTATTCCAATCATATCTGCATATTCCTGATATTCCTGCATCGTGCTCTCATAACATGCGTCATACAGCTGCTGAGGATACCCTGTAATCTCCGCATTTGCTATCGCCATCTGAAGCGCATCCTCGCCCGCGGTAGCCATCGCCTCATTTTGTGCGGAAACCATCAATTCTTCCTGCAATCCTTCTTCATAAGCAGCTACCGTATCATAATCGGTTACTTCTTTTATAAATGCATCGTTATACTCCGGCACAACGATCTCACTGATGGAATTCATTGTCACTGAAAATTCCGCTTCCTGTCCGTTCAGTTCCTCGTCGTAATCTTCCGGAAAAGTCGTTTTAAAAGAAAATGTCTCACCCGCTTTTTTGCCAATCAGGTTTTTTTCGAAATCTTCAAAAAATTCTTCATCGCCTAATATAAACTCATAATCCGAATCACTTCCGCCGTCAAATTCCTTTCCGTCAATCGTTCCGGTATAAGTGATGCTCAACAAATCCCCGTCCTGCGCGCCGCGGTCTGTCATTTCATTATATTGCGTATTTTCATCCAGCAGATACTCAATTTCCATTTGCACATCATCTTCTGTTAACACCGGCACAGGATAACGCACGGCAAGCTTCTTATATTCTCCCAGCTTCACATAATCATTTACGTCATAATCAAAAGCATCCGTTGCTGCCAGTTCGGTAGATTCCGTGCCATTGACAGAATTTTTATTTTTCTGGTCGTTGCCGCATCCCGCAAATAAAAAAACTCCCATTCCCAGCATTGCTGCTGTCAAATACAATCTTCTTTTCATTATGTATCCTCTTTTCTTATATCTATTTTCATAGGCATAATAACACACTTATAAAGCGAAAATCAATGTCTTTTTTTGTGTTTCCTGTTCTGGTTTATTTTTTTCATGAATATAATTGTAATTTTCACTTGTAACTTTTGATAAACATACGCATACGTTAATTGTATAAATCAAAAAGGAGAACAAATTATGAACAATTGCAGTCAGCCACGGTGCGGAAGAAATTCCTATTCTTCGTCTTCCATGCGCTCCGGCAGAGATGAATGGTCCATGAATAATTTTGCTCTTGCAATGGCATACGTCCCGGTGCAACGCTTTCAAAATGTTTATGAATTAGATGCCGCTTTGCAGCATGGAACTATTTTTCCGGAATTAAACAAACCTTTTACGGGTTGGAAAGGAGGGCGTCCATGTTAAGACAAAACAATATGAACCGGCAGCAGTTATTTCAGTGGATCAATGAGGTAAGCTTTGCCGTAACCGAAATCTCTTTGTATCTGGACACACATCCCGATGATGCGGACGCTCTTGATTTCTTTCATCATTATAATGAAGAAAGAAAAAAGGCTCTGGAACTTTATTCTGCCAATTATGCGCCCCTTACGTTGGATCTTATGCAGCAGGATGACGACCACTGGCTTTGGGCAACAGATCCCTGGCCCTGGGAAGGAGGTTATTGTTAATGTGGAATTATGAAAAACGTCTGGAATATCCAATTAATATCAAAGAAACGAACCCGAAAATCGCTAAGTTTATTATGAGTCAGTATGGCGGTCTGTATTGTTTTAACATATAACAATATTTAAAAATTTTATTTCTATAATATATATCTCCCGCTCACGACATTATCAGAAATCCGATCCAACACCATATATGTGCCAATGCCTCTTTCTGCGGCGAATCTTGCAAATCTAAAAACAAATAAAAAACTCCTGTTCTGCACACAATGTCATTTAGTTAGAGAATTACTTTGTTAAGTTAAGGTTAATCGGAAATTGCACATTGCTACGAAAATAAAGCTCGTAGCCAAGAATTGAACCTTGACAA
>CAJUJL010000027.1 GCA_910586725.1 uncultured Lachnospiraceae bacterium
TTGGTCGCCCATACTTTCAGATGGAACGCCACCTGGATCGACGCAACTTCCGTTGTCTGCGCTTTCAAATCAATCGTAATCCACTGATCCCCCTTTTGCGTATGGTTTCCTTTCATATAACCGCCCGACCATCTGCTGTTTTCATCATTCACGCCGTCGACTGCCTTGTCGCCCGTGCATCCGCTTACATTCGGTTCCAGTCCCGACACTTCCACAGGCTTATTTAACGCAACATTACTTTCAGCGGCAGATACGTCTGCCGTTCCTGTAAAAAACGGCCCGAACAGACTTCCAAAAAACATCGTCATTGTCAGAATGCCTGACAAAATCTGTTTCCCTGTTTTCATTTTCCTTTCCTCCCTCAATCAATTTTCCCAAAACAGCGTATGCTTGCCAATATTATACCTTTCCCCTGCTCTTATGTCTATCTTTTTGCCTGTCCTGCCACTTTTTTATTATGCTTCATTTTCTTTGGCATTCAAACACGTCCAAAGCAGCGACTCATAGGAAGCCGTTTTGGCTTCGTAAGCTACATGGATTCCGTAGTTTTCAAGACGCTCTGTCGTCTTTGGCCCGATGCTGTACACCCTGCAGGAACCAAATTCTTTTCCGTACGCTTCGATCAGCCGTTCCGCCGAAGAAGCGCATGTAAAAAAAACGCCGTCATATGCTTCATAAAATACCCTGGCTGTTTCTTCCTGCTTTACCGCACAATTCTCATAAACGATAACCTCTTTAAGATCGCAGAATTCTTCTGCTGCCGCCCTCCAATTGCCGTCTGCGTTTTTCGCTTTGAAATACCATGCCTTTTGGCGCAGGGCATTCGAATCGCCGCCGGATGCGTCCGCATTTTTATTCTCTGTCAAACGCTTCCGAAACGACTGTAAAAACGCGTCGCTGCAAAAACACTCCGGCACAAAATCTGCCGTAAGCCCATACTCCTGCAGCGCTTCCGCGGTCTTTTCCCCAATCGCCGCAATCTTGCATACGGCAAGCGTCCGCACATCCAGTCCCGACGAAAAGAAACTGTAAAAAAACGCCTCCACGCCGTTTCTGCTTGTAAAAATCAGCCAGTCCACGTCCAAAAACTGGTCTGACGTAAAGTTCTGACGAATCTTTTGAATCTCACCCACCTGAATTTCCTCCGTCAAAGCTCCCGCATCTTCCAAAAGCCGCCCAAGCCGGCTTTTGCCCGGGCCGATTTTGGGAATCAAATATTTCTTTCCAAACAAAGGACGGCTTTCAAACACATTTAATTTTTCCCGAAGCGATACCGCGTCTCCGACGACGATTATGGCAGGAGACGTTATGCCGGAAGCGGCGGCGTCCGCTTCCAGATGCAAAAGATCCGACACGCAGGTTTTCTGACGATGCGTTGCGGCATGGGAAATCACCGCGGCTTTCGTATCTTCCCGCATCCCGGCCGACAGCAATCCTCTGGCAATCTCCCCCGCTTTTGAAAGTCCCATCAAAAATATGCACGTCTCTTTTCCGTCCGCCATGGCCTGAAAATCAAGCTCCGGAGGTTCTCCGCTTTTTTCGTGAGCCGTCACTACATGAAATCCCTTAGAAATCCCACGGTGCGTCACCGGAATCCCAGCATATGCCGGACCGGCAATCGCGGAGCTGACGCCCGGAACCAGCTCGAAAGACACGCCGCTCTCCCGCAAATAAAGCCCTTCTTCCCCGCCGCGTCCAAAAACATACGGATCCCCGCCTTTTAGCCGGACAACCGTCTTATGTTCCATGCTTTTCTGCACCAAAAGACGGTTGATTTCCTCCTGCGGCATCGTATGGTTTTTACATTCTTTTCCCACATAGATCTGCTCGCAGCCTTTCTTCGTCTCGTTTAAAAGTTCAAAAGGAACGAGCCTGTCATAAATGACACAGTCCGCGCGCCGAAGCGCAGACAGCCCTTTTACCGTAATCAGTCCCGGATCGCCCGGCCCTGCGCCGACCAGAAACACCGTTCCCGCAATCTGACGCCGGATACATGCGGCCGCAGAAACGGAAAGCCTGTTGACGTCTTCTCCGCGAACCGTCGCAAAGGCCGTCTTTGTTCCATCTTCCTTTCCAAACATCACATCCAGCCGGTACCGGTTATTTTCTTCCCGTCTGCAAAAAGCCCCCACAGGAGCCTGGCAGCTTCCCCCGATTTCTTTTAAAAATCCCCGTTCCGCCAGGACTGCATGTTCCGTCTCTTCGTCGGAAAGAGCGTTTATCATTTTTAACAGCTCCTCTTGTCCTGTTTTTACTTCAATTGCCAAAACGCCCTGCGCGGGAGCCGGAATCATTTCTTCCGGTTCCAGGTACCGGGTGATGTTTTCTTCCATGCCAAGCCTGTGAAGCCCCGCCGCGGCAAGCACAATGCCGTCGAACGGCTCTTGCCGCATTTTTTGAATCCGCGTTTCCACATTGCCGCGTATGCCTATAATCCGCACATGCGGCCAAAGCTTTTTTAACTGCATTTCCCTGCGTTTGCTGCCCGTTCCAATGACGGCTCCCTCGGGCAATTCTTCCGGAGATTTTTTTTCACGCAGAATCAATACGTCTCTGGGATCCTCCCGCATCCACGCTCTGGCAAACATAAGCCCCTCCGCGGGCTCCGATGGCATATCTTTCATACTGTGTACCGCGATATGGATTTCTCCGGATAAAAGCTTTTCTTCAATTTCTCTGACAAACGCGCCTTTGTCGCCAATCTGACGCAGCGGCCGGTCTAAAATCAAATCTCCCTTTGTCTTTATGGTCAAAAGCTCAAAAGAATCCTCCCGATACGCCTCCGAAAGCCTGTTTCTCACCCAGTTTGCCTGTGCGAGCGCAAGCTTTGATCCTCTTGTTCCAATTACATATTTCATGCATTCTGCTCCTGCCTCTAAATTTGAAAAAGCCGCTGTATCAGCCGCTTGTATTCTTCCTGCTTTTCTGTGGAATCCAGACGCTTCAGCTCATGGATCGGCTCCCGCAAAAGCCGCTGAAGCGAAGCGTTTAACACTTTCTTTAAAAGTTTTTTCTCGCGTTCTCCAAGTTCCATTTTTCGATTTAAAAAAGAAAAAGCGTCTTCCACAATCGTACTGCACCGCTGCTGTAAAGATTCGATGGTTTCATCCATGCGGCTTTGGTGCAGCCAGCAAATTGTCTCCTGCAGCGCGTCTTCCATCCTGCCTCTGCTCTCTGCGACCAGACGCTCCCTTTCTTTTTGATTTTGCTCTGCAATCAGCTGCAGCGTATCCAGATTGATCAGATCGACAAGCGGATCCTTGGAAAATCCGGTATCTATATCCCTTGGCGCCGCCAGATCCAGCATTGCCGTCTGCTTTTGGGGATGAAAATCGACCTGTTTTATAATCAGATGGGGAGAAGACGTTGCACTGACGATGATGTCGCAGTCCCCGATGATTTGCCGCCATGTTTCATAAGGAATCACTGCAAGGCTGGGAAACGTCTCTATCAGACGTTTCGCATGGGCGTAGGTCCGGCTGCACGCCACAACGGATACCTTTGGATATTCGTAAATATACTGCAATGCAAGCGCCGCCGTCTTTCCGCTTCCAATGACTAAAATCCGCTTTCCTGAAATGCCGCAGACTTCTTCTAATTTCCGGATTCCGATGTAGCTGACGGACAGCGGCCTTTCACTGATTTTAAATTCTGTCTTGACTTTTTTGGCGCAGGTAACGGCGTCCCGGACGATTTTATTTAATTCTTTGCCCGCATACCCCATTGCCCTGGCGTACGCCACCGCCTCTTTTACCTGTCCTAAAATCTGATCCTCCCCAAGCGCCAGCGATTCCAGCCCCGCCGCAACGCGAAAAAGATATGCCATTGCGTCTTCCCCGGAAAGCTCCGTCAGATAATCCCGGACAATCACGTCCGGAAACAGTTCTTCGTAGATACCTCGAAGCCGCGCTTTCTGCCCGTCTGTCTCAAAAATATAGTAAACCTCGCTTCTGTTGCAGGTAGACAGCGCCATGCACTGCTCTACGCCGACGCGCTCTGCTTTCCGGAAAAACGCAAGCTTTTTGTCGTCGGTAAACGCCGTTTTATCCCGGATATTTAGCTGCGCGTTTTTATAATTGATCCCCAAAAAACCAAACTGCATGGTTTTTCCCCTTTTTGTTTTCTTTCATTTTACCGCAGCCTAAGGCACAGCGTCAATGAATTTTCCCGGTTTTGGAAAAATACAATAAAAAGCGAGTATCCCTGTATGGAATACTCACTCTTTTCATTATCTTAACTGATTGAAATTGCTTTCTGCGACAGTCCCTTTTCCGCGCCAAAACAAACAGACGTCCTTACGGATTTTTACGGTCAATTCCAATTAATTTGTAGCTGTTTTTTGTTCTCTGCGCAATCCGAAAGATATAGATTGATAAGCGTTTGATATGGAATACCGGAAAACTTAGACTGTAATTTAAAGTAATCTATCGTATCTGCGTCAATGTTAATGGTAATCTGTTTCTTTAATCTGCCAGAATCAGGTATTTTACCATCTTTTCTAAAATCATATTTTTCATTCATGACAATACCTCTTATTACAATTCATGATGCCTCGTGAATCCTGCCCAGATCTTCTTATCTGCCAACTGGTATACAATCCGTCTCCTCTGCTCCTTTATCATCCAGCTTTGCCGTTAATGCATATGGATCCGTGCTTTTTACCCTCATACAACCATGCGCATCCCGCATAGCTTTCGCCAATATTAACACCATAACCTGATTCTCAAGGGAAAGATCCCCTGTATGATTGATAATTTCATCCAATAAATCTGTCTTGTTTCCAAAACGTCCATTTTCTTCCAATCTTTCCTCCCCCCTTCCATAATGATTTGTGAATGAATTATAACACTTGAATATATCACTGTCAATGAAAATATAAATTTAGTAATTCATTGATAATGAATTAAAGCATTGACAATGAATTTTTAGTAAGATATAATTCATTTTGAGGTGATTACATGGAAACTTTAGGGGACAGACTTAATTACGCCCGAAAAAAAAGAGGCTACACACAGGATTCCCTCGCTGAAACAATAGGCGTATCGCGCGGCGTAATCTTTAACCTTGAAAAAAACAAGACAAAACCACAGACCATCGTTATCAACGCCATCTGCCAGACGCTGAAGATCAACAGAGAATGGCTCATGGACGGTATTGGAAATATGGAAGAGGCAAGCGAAAAATCTCAAAGCGCAATGATACTGGCGGAACTCTATGAAGTTGCCAAAGAATTGTCAGAAGATGAACAACTCTATCTGCTAGACACGGTAAAGGCATTAAAAAAACGATTAAGCAGAAATTAAGACGGCATGATGTAAATAAAACAGGAGCTGTTGTAAAATCAGCTCCTGTTTTTCATATAAAATTACAAATCCAATTCTTCCTCTGAGCGAAATGTAAACCATTGCTCGGAAGGCACGTCGCAGTCATGCTGCTTATAAAAGTTTTTATAGACTTCCAGAGAATTTTCCGGCACGTGAAGTTCCCTGCAAAAAATCGGAAGAGGGCTCCGCTCTGGTATGCAATTTAAAATTTCAGGCGGTTTTTCTCCCAAAAAATATACTTTTTTTGCATCTCCAAGATCAGTTAAAGCAGGATCTGTAGCAGATTTTAATGTTTTGGGAAAGACCGTTTTTTCCAAGGAATAAATCATTCCTCTAAAATTTACGATACTGTGGGTATTGTCCAAATTTTCCACCTGGGGAGAAATCAGAATCGTTTTGTCTTTCCCTGCTATCACGACAGACAGACTTTTTTTGGCAGTATTGTAAATGCACCTTCCATCCCGCGCATACACCTGATTTTCTGCAGAAACCGTCACGTCTTTGATATACTCATTCTGCCCAAGAAGCGGCCGTTCAAACGCTTTTCCCTCAATTTCCGTAACGGACGCAGGAATGTTTACTGTCCGGCTGATGCAATTGTTAAACGCATATTGTTTAATGATTTTAATTCCTTCCGGAATCTGAAAATTCTCATTTCCCGGCAATGCATAAACCAAAGCCTGATTCTCATTGGCAATCACACAATGATCCCTGACAGTATAAGTTTGATTTTTCGGAGACAGGCGCATTTTTTTCAAACTGGGACACCCCTGAAATGCAGCCGGATCCAGATACTTTAATTTTTCCGGAAGCGTAACTGTCTTTAAATTGATGCACCCATAAAAAGTCTCTTCTTTCAGTTCTTCCACTTTAGGCGGAATCACAACGGACTTCAAAGCCGTTAATCCACAAAATGTCGTAGCCTCCATCACTGTAACCGATTTTGGAATTATAACTTTTTTAATCGTGGTGTTTGTTACCGCGCTTCTATAATAATTATGAAACCGTTCCACATAAGCCCCAAAAATATTTTTGGTATAGTCTCTTTCCTTATATTTCTTATCATAATAACCGATGCGGGTAACTTTTTTGCCTTTTAATTTCGAGGGTATGGATAAAGATTTCGCTTTCTTTTTCTTTATATCAATTTTATAAATCCATGCTTTTTTGCCATCTTTCGATTTATATGCATGATATGTAAACGCACCCACTCTTTTCTGAAACGGCTTTTTATAATTCCATGCCGTTTCCTCTGCCTGGGTAATTTCTGTAAATCCAAACAAAATAAACAATGCCAGTACGGCACACAACAGTATCGGAAGCTTCTTTTTCATAAGCACATCCCCTTTCATTTTCCCAATAAATAACCGTTTCTTTTTTACCGGCCGTGCAAAATGTATTTTGCAAAACAACCTTCTTGTCCTTATTTTTTGTATCAATTAAATAATAACATATTTTTTTCTTTTTGCATATACTTGATTTGTAAACAAAAACTTTACATTATGAAATGCAACACCAAAAAAACGACGCCATCTCAAATGACTGCGCCGTTTCTTCCGAATCTATCTAAGTTCCGCCAAATCATAAATCAGCTGCTCTGTCTTTTCCCATCCCAGGCACGGATCCGTAATCGACTTTCCGTAACAATGCCCGCTGACTGCCTGGGAACCGTCTTCCAGATAACTTTCAATCATCAGTCCCTTGACGATTTTTCGTATGTCGTCAGACACCCTGCAGCTATGCATAATGTCTTTGCTGATGCGGATCTGTTCCAGGAAATTTTTCCCGGAATTCGAATGGTTTGTATCAATCACCACCGCCGGATTCGCAATTTCTTTTTCTCCATATAATTCCAGAAGCTGTTTTAAATCTTCATAGTGATAATTGGGAATGTTGCGCCCAAATTTATCGACATAGCCGCGTAGAATCGCATGCGTATAAGGATTTCCTCCTGTTTTCACTTCCCATCCCCGGTAGAGAAACGTATGGCTGCACTGCGATGCAATGATGGAATTCATCATCACAGCAAGATCCCCGCCCGTAGGATTTTTCATGCCAACCGGAATTCCAACGCCGCTGGCCGTCAGTCTGTGCTGCTGATCCTCCGCTGATCTGGCTCCTACCGCCACATAAGAGAGAAGATCCGAAAGATACCTGTGATTTTCCGGATAAAGCATTTCGTCCGCGCATGTAAAGCCCGTCTCTTCCACAGCGCGCATGTGCATCTGGCGAATTGCGATAATGCCTTTTAGCATATCCGGCTTTTTTTCCGGATCCGGCTGGTGCAGCATCCCTTTATATCCGACCCCGATCGTCCTTGGCTTATTCGTATAGATTCTCGGAACTATGTATATTTTATCGGATACAGCGTCCTGTACTTTCCGCAGCCTTTTAATATACTCAATGACCGCGTCTTCCTGATCGGCAGAGCACGGCCCGATCACAAGCAGCAATCTGTCGTCTTTTCCTTCAAAAATATTACAAATCTCTTCATCACGCTTTGCCTTTATTTCTGCAATCCGCGCGCTCACGGGAAACTGCTGCTTTAGATCATCCGGCGTAGGCAGCTTCCGTAAAAATTCCATATTCATCTCCATAATAGACCTCCGTTATTTCCCACTGTGACGCGTCACAGTGTCAGTGTATTGTATGTATGATACAACCTTGGAGCCGTCTTGTCAACCTCCGGATTGGATATTTTCCGTCCTGCCATTTTTCCAAACCATGACCTTTCCGTGAAAAAAGGTGCAAAGACTGTTGATACAAATGTCTTTACACCTTCTTTTCCTTTTGATTTGATGCAAAACGGAGAAGCCTTTTTCGGTATGCTCCGCTTTAATTATAAGTATTATACGCCCTTTTATAAAAATGCATAATAAACCTTACGATCCATTCCGGCCAGAATTTTCGAAACATGATCCTGGTTTCCAAGGCATAAGACGCTTTTTTCCAGAATCTGCTTTTCGCCAGCCATTCAATATGTAAATTCGGGGTAGGCATCGTCATAATAATACTGCTTTGCACCGTTTGCCTTTTCAACGACCGAATACAGCTCTCTATATATTCCAACTCCTGATATACACAAATGGCATATACATGACGGAAATCATTCATAACGTTTGCTTCCTTTATTTTTTCAAACGCCTTTATTTTATAAAACCCCTATGCCGTCACCCACTTAAACCAGGTATCCGTTTTTCTTTTTCCACTTTTCTTTTCCTTGAATCTCGTTGATCAATTTCACTTCTCTTTTTGAGATTACTCTGATTATAAATTACATATACTATTTTAGGATCTGGCAATTTTATTCCTTATTTTTCGCATAATCAAATACTCTTTGATATTTTTTAAATTTTTACGCATTTTTGGTCTCTCATACCATTCGTTCCCTATCGCCAAACGAAAAAATTCCCGAACATTCCGGTTGTATCCAGAATGTCCGGGGTAATTTTAATCATTTAAAACCGCTAACATCTGTCTGATGCACGTAGTATCAGCCGCTTTTTCAGCTCATCACGAAAATATTCCAGTCTTTTTTGAAAAAACAAATCATAATCGTCCGATAAAATTCCCCAGGACTGCGGTTCTCCAATCAAATGCGTCTTTAACGCCTGATTCAATTGCGGATTAGATTTTTGAAAATCTGTAATATACCGGGAAGGAGCTTTATCTCGGATAGAGCGTTTATTTAAAAAATCATCCACTATCGTAATATTTGCAATATGATTCACATAAAAATTATCTTCTCCTTTTTTCAGGAGATATGCCCTGGGAAAAAAATGATGATAATTCTTACTGTTGGCCTGTTTTAACCAGCTGTTATTGATCGTAACCAGTGCATTATCCGCAAAAGACTGCGGCTGCTGATAAGCCAGCAGACACAAAAACCCTTTGATATACGCCGCACCTGCATTAAACCATCCATGATCGCTTATGTAATCTGCCGTAATATTCACCGGCTCATGTTCTTCATATCCCGGTTGAATATCCTTCAATATCTTATCGATATTTTTTATATCCTGGCCGATTTTTGCCTCAAGCGAATTGGAAAAACGAGAAGTCAGCGCAACTCTCCAGAAATAATCCTGTAAGAAATACTTCTGGTCTCCAAGCGGCTTGTCTTTGTGATGATAAAAATAATACGTAAACGGTACGAACAGCCCGTCATAAGGAAGCAATTGCGACACCGGAATCCTGAAAAATCCTCTGAAATAATCCACCGCCTGTTCAAACGCACCGATCACATCATCCCAAATGTCAATAAATCCGGCCTTATCCAATTTTAAGATATGCTTCTTTGAACATTCTTTAACCATACATACGGAAACGGCCTGCAGTACGGTAGAAGCCGACACCGTTTCATAATTAACGCCCTCAAGCCTCGCAATAAATTCTTCATATTTTTCGGATAAATCAAATTTACGGACCGCATCGTATGTTTTCGCCACCATAATTTCAAAGACAGAAAGAGGCTTACCTCCCACATTAATTCTCGTAAAAATCTCCGTAGCAACGTCTATCGGCGCGTTTGCTATCAGGATATCCGAAAACAGATACGTCTTAAAAGCATTGGAATACTCGTCCAGTTTGGTAAGGTAATTGGGGTATTTTGACGCAAGCGCATATCCTCCCGTCAGCAAATCCGTAAATTTGATCACCTCATCCGGATTCCTTCCGACAATATTCGTAATCACAACCGGCTCATCCAAAGGCGCTTCAAAATCCACATATATTTCTCCATAATCGACGTCTTTTCCATTGTCATCCTGAATTTTTGCGCCTTTTAATGAAACGTATAAACTCGTCATACGCTGCTGTCCATCCAGCACATACTGCACAAAATGTCCTGCCGGCGTATCCGGTAAATCTATACCGCCAATATTCCGGATAGAACGAAGTCTTTCGTCCGTCTGCCATAAAATAAACGTACCAATGGGATACCCTTTTAAAATACTGTCCAGAAGTTTAGCCGTCTGATCTATCGACCAGACGAATTTTCTCTGAAATTGAGGTATTTTGATAATTCCCTGCTCAATATTCGCAATTAACGTACTGTATTGAAGCGTTCCTGGCGTTGATTGCAGCATTTTGTTTCCTCCTCATAATTTACAATACTTCCACGCGATTAAATGTAATCCCGCCTTCCAACACCTTTACATTCGTATAGCCATAATATTTCAGACGGTTCGAAAGCAGATAAGCTCTCTTTCCTTTATTGCACACCAGAAGAATCTTCTCGTCTTTGCCCAGGCCGTCCACAGGCCCGTTTACTTCCGTCAGTTCCACATACGGCGCGCCCGGAATAGACGGAACCATACAAGCGTCTACAATTTTATATTCTTTGGCCGCGCCTGACGCAAATTCCGCCGGCGTAAACGTCTCAAATTTTCCGCTGATTTTATTCATCAGAATATTTAACGCATGCGCAAACGGATGAATCGCCGTAGAAAACGGCGGCGCGTATGCCAGATCCAGATCGGCAAGGTCTTGCAGCGTGCCTTTTAACATAATTCCGGTTACGGCAATGTCTACGATTTTATCTACCGCTCCCGGTCCAAATGTCTGCACGCCCAAAAGCCTGCGCGACGTCCTGTCCGCAATCATCTTTATGAGAAAGGATGCTGCGCCCGGATAATAATGCGCCTTGTCATCTACAACCGCAATTACGCTGACCGGATCAAATCCCTCCGCCGACGCCTGCGCCTCTGTCAGTCCCGTTCTCCCTGCATTCA
Organism: uncultured Lachnospiraceae bacterium; assembly: GCA_910586725.1. GTDB lineage: Bacteria > Bacillota > Clostridia > Lachnospirales > Lachnospiraceae > Roseburia_B. Next base: position 11,057 of record CAJUJL010000027.1, read on the forward strand.
GTTTTGGCAGCTTGCAAACGGCCGTTCCCAGCACGCCGCGGTAAGTAAAGTCTGCGCCGTTGATATTTTGGGCAATCAAACGTCCGCTGATATTTGCCGTAGAACCCATCGGCGACCACACCGGCTTTTTCGTCAGGGCGTGACGCACCATCGCACAGTCTCCCGCCGCATAAATGTCAGGAAGATTCGTCTCTCCTTTTGCGTTCGTCAGAATCGTCCCCTTGAACATTTCAAGGCCGATACCCTCTAAAAACGACGTATTCGGCCGGATTCCCGCGCTAAGCACAACCATGTCGGCTCTGTACTCACTCTGATCCGTCAAAACATTCTCTACTCTGCCATCGCCTTCTATCCCCGTAACGGCAACGCCCGTAACGACGGAAATGCCGCTTTCCAAAAGCTTTCTCTGTGCATATTCCGCCATCTCCGGATCAAATCCGGGAAAAGCGTAAGGAGCCATATCCAATACGACAGGCAAAACTCCCATACGCTTTAAGTTTTCTGCAATTTCAAGACCGATATAACCTGCGCCAACGACAACCGCATTTTTGATCTTGCCTGTGTCTACGGCTTCGCGGATTTTTATCGCGTCTTCCGGCGTCCTGACAAAAAAGACATTATCCAGATCGCAGCCGTCAATCGGCGGCCGAACCGGACTTGCCCCAACGGAAATCACCAGCTTGTCATACGTAAATTCTGTTTCTTCTCCCGTTTTCACATGGACAGCCGTCACTTTTTTATTTTCCGGATCCACTTTGACCGCTTCCGTCTCTGTCCTTACGTGTACTCCGGTCAGTTTTTCATACTTCTGCGGCGTATTTACAATTAGCTGCTCCTTTTCCTCAATGACATGTCCCACATAATAAGGAAGTCCGCAGCCCGCATAAGAAATATGCGCTCCTTTGTTTAACACAGTGACCTCGCATCCCCGATTTTCCCGCATCAGCTTTGCCGCAATTTTCGTTCCGGCGGCAACGCCGCCAAGCGCCAATACTTTCATTCTACGCCTCCTTTTTCTATTTCAAAATGATCCATTTTTCCATTCATCCATCCAGCGGCAGCGCCCGGAAAAGTAATCCGAAATTATGCCGCAGGTATAGGCAATGTCCTGCTCTGTATGCGCGTCCGATAAAAACATGGCTTCAAACTGCGACGGCGCCACATAGACGCCATGGTCGAGAAGATAGCCAAAATAATCTGCGTACGCAGCCGTATCCGAAGACGACACGCTCTTGTAATCGGACACGCGCCGGGGTGTAAAAAAGACAGACAAAAGAGATTCGATGCGATTGACGCACACAAAGCCCTTCGAAGCTTCCCGAATGGTCTGTTCTATCCGTTCCGCTTTTTTGGAAAGTCTCTGATAAATGCCCGGATCTCCTTTTAAAATACGAAGCGTTGCAATCCCGGCCGTTGTGGCAATCGGATTTCCGGACAAAGTTCCCGCCTGATATACGGCTCCCACGGGAGATACCAGATCCATAATTTCCTTTCTTCCCCCATATGCGCCGATGGGCATGCCCCCGCCGACGATTTTTCCAAGCGTCGTCAAATCCGGCGTCACATGGTAATATTCCTGCGCGCCGCCAGGCGATAAACGAAATCCCGTAATCACTTCGTCAAAAATCAAAAGCGCGCCGTACGCTCGCGTAATCTTGCGGAGAAATTCTAAAAATCCGGGCTTTGGAAGCGTCACGCCCATATTTGCCGCAACAGGCTCTACAATGACTGCCGCAATCTGATCCGGATGCAGTCGAAACATCTCTTCCACGGAAGAATCGTCGTTATACGATGCAACCAGCGTATTTTTTACAACATCCGCCGGTACGCCCGCGCTGTCCGGCACACACGTCGTCAGCGCGCCGGATCCGGCCTGTACCAGCAGACAGTCCGAATGCCCGTGATAGCATCCCTGAAATTTGATAATCTTATCTCTCTTTGTAAAACCGCGCGCCACACGAATCGCGCTCATAACGGCTTCCGTTCCCGATCCGACCAGCCGGCTGACTTCCATGGACGGAATCATTTCCGCAATCAGTTCGGCCAAAACGACTTCGTTTTCCGTCGGCGCGCCAAACGTCAGCCCTTTTTCACATGCATCCTTTACCTGTCTGATCACGTCCGGATGGGCGTGCCCTAAGATTCCCGGCCCCCAGGAACAGACGTAGTCAATCATCTCATTGCCGTCCACATCCACAATTCTGTCTCCATGCGCGGACGCAATAAAACGCGGCGTCCTGCCCACCGCCAAAAACGCGCGGACCGGACTGTTTACGCCGCCCGGAATATGGCGGTTCGCCGCCTGAAACAATGCTTTTGATTTTGTATCCATGATCGCTCCCAATTAGAATAAACTGCTGTATTTACAAATGATACGGGCAATCTCTTCTTCCGAGATCCCTCCCTGCGCAAGTCCAAGATGAAAAAGCTCCCGGTAAATCTGCTTCCGCTCGCTCTCCGTTTTGGTACATTGGCGCATCCGATCCCGAAGACTTCCCAGACAGGCCGCAAGCTCGCCCACCAGAGGCGTCAGAACGGAACGCGTCTGTTCTTTCAGATACTGCGCCGTTACAGGACTTGTTCCCCCGCTTGAAAAAGCGGCGACGACTTCCCCCTCCTTTAAATAAGCGGGAAAAATAAAGGTGCAGTCTTTCGTCTGATCGACTGCATTGACCGGAATGTCTGCCTTTTGACAGGCAGCGCTGACTCTGTGGTTTAACTGCGCGTCGTCGGTCGCCGCCACCACCAGATCCTGCCGCAAAACGTCGCCGTCTTCAAAAGCTTTTCGTCTGCATCTAACGCCCCAAACGTCCGCAATCTCCGGCAATATTTCCGGCGCTTCCACAAGAATTTCCGCGCCAAAATCGGAAAGCGCCTCCGCTTTCCGAAGCGCAATCCTGCCGCCTCCCACAATCAGGCACTTTTTCTCTTTTAATTCCACAAACATCGGAAAATACGACATCCTACGCTCCTCAATCTAGCTGCGAAAAATTCTTTATCTCGCGAAACAGCTCCATATCCTCCTGCGTCAACCTGATATTCGAAGCAATCGAATCTCCGTTTGGCTTGGTAATTTTTACTTCAATTACGGTTCCCTCGCCAATGGAAGCCCCCATAGCAGCCTGGAGAAATTTGGGAAACTTGGGATGATTGGCCGTAAATTTATCCCAAAGCATTTTCATCTGAAAAAATTTTGCCGGATTTAACATCTTGCTCTTCCTTTCTATTTTACCGTCACTTTTGTTCCGTTTGCCCAGTTCATCTTAGAACCCAGCCAGTATACATGTCCCTTGATCAATTCTATGCTCTTATATCCTCCGTAAACATAATTCATCGGTTCCACCTCCAGCCGTCTGCTTCCTTTTTTGAGCAGAATCCTGCCTGTGTAGTGCTTCTGTGCCGTTTCATCGTAAATAGACAGCATAATGTTTGCCTTCGTCTTACCCATGGAACTGCCGTTTTCTTTTGGAAAAGCAAGCTGTGCGGCCAGAATCTGTTCCGCGCTGAGTTTCCCTGCAAGCGTAACCGTAAATTTAGTTTTCTTCTTATTTACAGATACCGATGAAATCCGCATCGTTTTCCTGGAATCTGTCGAAACCGGATTATTGGCGAGCATAAACTCCCTAAGCAGCGCTTCCGCAGTCAGATAACGCCCCGCTTCCGGAACCGCAAGCTTCTCACTGCGCGAATCGTCCACCGTATCCAGCGCGGGACGTTCATTCTGATACAAAAATCCGTCGTACGCCAGCAAATGAGCAGAATTCATTCCATATGAGATCAGATATTCATCTCTTTTCTTTTTTAAATTACTGCCTTTCGCCGCAGTGAGCTTCTTTGGCATTCCCTTTGCCAGTTTCTTCGCCGCCGCCTTTAACTCTTTGACGGCTTCGCTCTGGACAAACGTGCCTTTCTTTTCAACGGTAAGATGACAAACCAGCGTTTTTCCCTGACAGGAAACCGTTATATCCGCCGTTCCTGTTTTTTTCGCTTTCAGATACCCCTTCCCATTGATGGATGCGATTTTGCTGTTCTGTGATGTGTACGATGCGCCCATTAAAGACGCCGTTGTTGTTGTGCCATTGGAGAGAATCCTGACAAAATCTCCAATGTAAAACTTCGCGCCCGCCTCCACAGAAATATTCGTCTCCATTTCGCCATTGTACCATCGAACGGAAGCTGCCGCCCCCGTCGGTACAGGAAATATCAAAACCGCTGACACAAACAACAGCATTGCCAGAAAAAAAGCCGCTCCTTTAGGTTTATTGTTTTTAAAGAAATTTCTCATCTGACGCACCTCTTTGTTTTGCTTTTATTTCTTATTATACTACGGAACATAATTTCTGAAAATACCTAAAATAAGGGCTTCCTCTAAAAAAGCCCCGAAATATTACTTATAAATATTTTTATAATTTCTTCATAAACCTTTCATTTTTAGGACACCAAATGAACACAATTTCCGGATATACTAAATTTATCAAATGAAGTTCCCCCACTCATACTTCATTTGGTAGCAAATAAAACTTTTTCATAAACTCTCCCCTTAAGAATGCAGCCATTGGCTGCATTCTCATTTTTATGGGAAAAGCATTGTTATATTAATTCTGACGCCCACGATTGGATTTTCCTTAAAACCCGCCCCAAATCATTTGTATCTCCAGATGCTTTCGTACAGTCAAAAATACGCTTTTCATCCTCTAAAAGGCTCATCATTTTCTCTTTTTCCGCTGCTTTTGTCTGCAACAATACAATCAGACCCGCATCCAGAAATTTCCGGATGTACTTTGACCGGTCCGCCTTTATGCCGCCATCCGCGATCTGTACCGTATGAAAACCCATGCGCAGCAAATATCTTTCGGTATAATTCATATTTTCCTCTACCGAATTTCCCTGACCAAATAAAATCAGACCTGCTTTTTGTCCAAGGGCGGATTCCCTCTCCTGCGCCAAAACTTCTCTGCCGTCTTCCTTCCATGCTTCATTTGAAATCGTATGTACAATATTGCCATAGGCCGCCAAAGAATCTGTCTCTCTGTCTATCAACAAAACAGAGCCCAGTCTGCGGTTATCTTTTTCACAGGATACGGCGATCTGTTTGGGAAAACAAAGCTCCAGACGCGCCATGGCATTTTTCGTCAAATATTCAGCATATCTGTGTTCTCCCGTATTTACGTCTGTCTGATAACAGATTTTCGTAACTACAGCCGTAACAACTGCGGATGCAATTTTGACCCGATAACGTTTTCCCTGTGTCAGGCGATTATCAAATGTCCATAAAACATCGGCTTCCAGACGGTCCGTAAAAGTCAGTACGTCTTCTTTTGTCAATATATATCCCCTGGCGGCATCCAGTTCCCGGTCCAGCTCCACTCCGATCGCATCTCCTTCTGCCGCGAATTTTACTTTTTTGGCGAAGCAATACATACCGGAAATCTTTGCTTTTGCCATCGTAGGATATAAAAGGACTTCATCTCCCAGACAGATGTTTCCGGAAACCACTTCTCCCTGAATCACTCTTTTCTTTACGGACGCGCCGATCATCTGGCTGGATTTACAGGTTCTTTGCACCGGCATACAAAAATAACCCGCCTCATTCGCCTCATTTTCCCTCTTCCGCTTCAGCGCTTCCAAAAGAGTTCCACCGGGATACCAGGCCATATCTTTTGATTTTTCTGAAATGTTTACTCCGCTTTTTGCGGAAATCGGCACGATCTGAAATCTGCAATCCTGGTATTCTTCCATCATATGGGCGATTTCTTCCGAAAGCTGAAGAAATGCCTTCTGGCTGAAATCTACCATATCCATTTTATTAATGGCAAAGATCATATCGACGATTCCCATAAAACGGCATATTCTGGTATGGCGCCTCGTCTGAGGGACAATCCCTTTGTTGGCAGCAACCATAATAATTGCCGTTTCCGCCTGCGAGGCCGCATACGCCATGTTCCTGGTATATTCCTCATGTCCGGGCACGTCTGCCATAAGAAAACTGTTATCCTCCCAGTCGAACATGCTGTAAGACACTTGTACCGTAATTCCCTGACGCGCCTCTTCTTCCGACGTTCCCGCCAAAAGCGCATAATCCACGCTGTTGTCTTTTCGCAGATAAGCCGGGTTTTGACAAATATGCGTCTGCTCTTCCGGGCTTTTGGCGTCAAAAAGAATCCTTCCGATCAAAGTGGATTTGCCGTCGTCCACGCCTCCGCAGGTAATCAATTTGCGGACGCCGGTCTTTCCATGAAACATTCTGGCGCGCCGGAAAAATTCCGCATCTCTTTCTTTTGGATTCCAAATATTCTCTTCTTCCTCGTCGGGCCGTTCCCTGCCAAAGGAAAGAAGCGGCTTCTCCGGATACAAAGCCAGCTCTGCCAATGCCTTCACATAAGCCGCTTCCTCCGCTTCCATCCAGTCCAACGAAGCTTCTCTCCCACTGGAAAACGCCTCTCTTAGTAAATAAACTGCTTCTCTTTCTATTTTATTTAAATTTTCCGGCCGTAACGCCATCTTTTCTTTCTCTCCTTTATCTGTCCGTTCAATGACGCGTCAAATATCTTCTTCTATATTTACGTTTGCTTCCGTAATATGAAACGTCACCTGGCTGCTCTTAATTTTTACCAGCCCCATTAACAGCTCCCATATTGCATGAACCGAAGACATCAGCGCAGTGTTCGGCTCAATGCTGTGTTTTAACAAGGTATGCAGAGAAAAAAGGCCTACGCCGGGAGGCGGCAAAAATACATAATTTACCGTCCGGATCTTTTCCCCGGAAGTTTTAATCATCTCATATGTAATCATGCAAAAATCTTTTCCTCTGTATTTACAGCGATAGGAAACGTAACATTCATCCACTGTCCATACTTCTCCCTTTTCTTCCACTGTGTATTTCTCTTCATTTCCTTCTGTCGTCTGCACATCCAAACGCCAGTTCAGCTTCCCCGAAACCGTCTCCTTTTGCAGCTCCGTCAACACCTGTTTTAATTCTTCCGGCCGCATACCATACCTCCTTATCCGTATTGCTTTTACTATAACATGTTTCCCTGCATTTGCACAGACAAACTGGCGGTTTAAAATTTCCGAATGCCGATTTCTTCGTCGTTGACCTGTTTGCCAATAGATTTAATCTGAATATAGTAACTGTAATTTTCATTCACTTTTACTTCTACCCGTTCACCCGCTTTACGGCCAAATACTGCTTTTCCGATCGGAGATTCCGTACTGATCAGCCCTTTTAGAGAATTTCCCCGAACGGTAGTGACAATGGTAAAGACTTCTGTCTCATCCTCTTCTTCAAAGTAAACTTCCACCGTATTATTGATCCCCACTTCATCTTCTTTCGATTCCATGGACACCACTTTTGCCGTCTTTATCATTTTCTCCAGATAGCGGATTCTGCTCTCATTCTGGTTTTTATCTTTTTTGGCGGCATGGTATTCAAAATTTTCACTCAAATCTCCATGCGCCCTCGCTTCTTTCACAGCCTCCAGCGCTTCTTTTCGCACTACCAGCTTTCGATACTCAATTTCTTCCCGCATTTTTTCAATGTCCTGTCTGGTCAATTCATCATACATAATTTTTCTCCTCTTTATAAAAAGAACCACCTGCGCTCTGGCAAGTGGCATTTATTCTATGATCTGCTTCCAGCATGCGATCAGCCGGTCCATGGAAAACGCCGCATTTGCCGGACTTGTGGAAGGAAGTCCGACCGCCGGCTTTCCGGTCATCGGCTCAACATACTTCTGATACAAAGATTCCGCCTTTTTTCCATTGGCATATATGGCTTTGATATTGGCAGCATTTAAAATCTCATTGATGTCATTGACGACTGCATTTCGAATGCTGCTGTCGCTTGAACCCGTAATATCGCAGCTTTTGATCACATCCCAAAGCGCAATCTTACGCTCTCTTAAAAATTTCTTTTTTTCCGGAATGGAAAGGGGCTCCTTCGCTTCGTACAATTCCGCCAAAAGCTTCCAAAAACGGTTTTTGGGATGTCCGTAATAAAACTGCGTCTCTCTGGATTTTACCGACGGAAAGCTTCCCAGTATCAAAACCTTTGAATTTGCATCGTACACAGGACCAAATTCATGCACCTGATGCATTCTATTCATATAAATTTCCTATCTTAAAGATCATAACGGACCGCTCTTTTACTTCCACGCCTTCATCAATCCGGATCGGTTCCTGCATCACGCTCTCTTCTTCAAACGTATCCACTACCTGATACCAGCTCATATTCAGCGGCAGACTCGGCAGTTTTACATAAAGTTTTTCCCAGTATGTATTTATGGCCACGTAAATACAGTCGTCCATTTCCTTCGTACGACCCGCGTACATTATCCCGACATAATGAGAATCCTCTTTAAAATCGCTGTCCCATGGATTCACATCATGCGCGCTCATTTCCGGAAATCCAAGACTGCACGAGGGCGTATGCCTGCGAATGGGATCGTGCTCTTTGCGGAAAGCGATCAAATATTTGAAAAACTGGAATAAATTGTTATTTTTCTTACATAAATTCCAGTCCAGCCAGGAAATGATATTATCCTGGCAGTAAGGATTATTATTTCCAAACTGTGTATTGCCAAACTCATCTCCGGCCAAAAACATCGGCACTCCCCTGCTTAAAAGCAATACGGCGGCTGCATTTTTGATCATACGCATGCGCAGACGCATCACGTTTTGATCATCCGTGTCTCCTTCCATACCGCAGTTCCAGCTTGCGTTGTCATTCGATCCGTCCGTATTGTTCCAGCCGTTTGCTTCATTGTGCTTGTAATTATACGCATACAGGTCATACAGGGTAAATCCGTCATGGCAGGTAATGAAATTTACGGATGAATTGCCGCCCGTCCTCCCTTCGTACAAATCTGCGGATCCAAAAATTCTGGTAATCGCCGCATTTGTCCTTCCGGAGTCTCCTTTCAAAAACATACGCATGTCGTCTCTGTACTTTCCGTTCCACTCAAGCCACCGGTTCCAGGATGGAAAATTCCCGACCTGATACAATCCTCCTGCGTCCCATGCCTCTGCAATCAATTTGACATTTCCTAAAATGGGATCAAAGGCCAGCGACTGCAAAAGCGGAGGCTTGCTCATTGGAGAACCGTCTTCGTTGCGTCCCAAAATGCTCGCAAGGTCGAATCGAAAGCCATCGATGCGGTAATTAATCACCCAATAACGCAGACATTCCAGAATCATCTGCTGAACAATCGGATGATTGCAATTGAGCGTATTGCCGCAGCCGCTGAAATTATAATAGTAGTTGTCCGGCGTTAAAATATAGTATATCTGGTTATCCAATCCCTTGAACGAAATAACAGGGCCGCTTTCGTTTCCTTCCGCCGTATGGTTAAATACAACGTCCAGATAAACTTCCAGTCCGTTTTCATGCAGAATCTTAATCAGATTCTTCAGTTCATTTCCTTCCTGATTATATTCAATGCCCGAAGCGTAACTCGTATTCGGAGCAAAAAAGCTGACTGTGCTGTAACCCCAGTAATTCAAGAGACAATTTCCCTCAAACTCCCTGGATTCTCTGGTTTCGTCAAACTCAAAAATAGGCATCAATTCGATTGCCGTAACGCCAAGGTCCAACAGATAGGGGATTTTTTCTATGATTCCCGCAAAGGTGCCGGGACAGTTCACTCCCGATGAAGCGTCCTGCGTAAATCCGCGGACATGCATTTCATAAATTACGGTATCTTCCAGCGGCGTCAGCAGTGGCCTCGCGTCCTGCCAGTCAAAGTCGTCTTTTACAACTCTGGCGTGGTAAGGGTTTTCATTGCCAAGCGCCTTTTTCCCCCAGGTGCTTTGTCCGGTCACCGCTTTCGCATACGGATCCAAAAGAATATTCTTCTTATCAAATAAAAGTCCTTTCTTGGGACAATATGGGCCGTCAACGCGATATGCATACTCGAACTCTTCAATTTGAAGTCCAAATACAATCATAGAAAAGACATTTCCGATTCTGTAATTTTCCGGAAATGGCAAAACGGCATAGGGTTCGTGTTCTTTCCGGTGAAACAAAAGCAGCTCGCATCCCGTTGCCTGATTCGAGTGAATCGTAAAATTTACACCGCCGGGAATAGCCGTCGCCCCATTGATTTCGTAGAGTCCGGGCCTTACTTTAAAGCCGCTGATCTCTCCCAATGGGATCAGATGAAACCTGGATTCTTCCAAAACTCTCTTCATTCTTCCGCCTCCTATCGTAAAAATGTAAAGTAGCCAAGCACCAATACTCCCAAAACAATCCTATACCATCCAAATATTTTAAAATCATGCTTTTTGATATAGCCCATCAGAAAGCGTATTACCACAATGGATACCAGAAATGCCGTAATCATTCCGACAAGCAAAATCATAAACTCAGCGGAAGAAAATACAAATCCAAATTTCAGCAATTTCATAAGGCTTGCTCCAAACATCACCGGAATTGCAAGAAAAAATGTAAACTCAGCCGCCGTGCCTCTGGCTACTCCCAGCAAAATACCGCCAAGAATCGTCGCTCCGGACCGGCTTGTTCCGGGAAATACCGCCGCAATCAACTGAAACATGCCAATCCAAAACGCCGTATTCCAGGTAATATCCGCAATCGCATTCATTCTGGGCCTCTTTCTTTGGTTTCTGTTCTCAATCAGGATAAACGCAATTCCAAAGAAAATCAGCGCCATTGCAATTACCATATAATTATAAAACATTTCCTCAATGACATCCCCAAACGCCAGTTCAACAACTGCCGCCGGAACACAGGCAAGCGCTATTTTAAACCACATAAGAAACGTTTCCTGCTTTATGCAATACCGCTCCTGCATGGAAAACGGCCATATTTCTTTGAAAAACAAAACCACTACCGCAAAAATTGCTCCAAGCTGAATCACAACTTCAAACATGCTGAAAAAATCCTCGGACACATCCAGATGAATAAATTCATTCAACAAAATCAAATGTCCGGTACTGCTGATGGGAAGCCACTCTGTAATCCCTTCAATAATTCCAAAAAAAATTGCTTTTAACAACTCTGTCATAATTTCCTCCGTTTGCCAATCTTTTATTTACGCTGCTTTCTATTATATTTCACACAGTTCGAAAAAAGAATGCACAAAAATCCGGCGTATCTGGTTATTTTTGTTTTGCTTTCTTTTCTCTTTTTAAAATCCATTCTTTCGTCAGCGTATAAAACACGGAAGTCAACGGTATAAATACCAGCATCCCCACAATGCCAAACAAATTGCCGCCCAAAAGAACGGCGCTGAACACCCATATAGAAGGCAGCCCCACCGAATTTCCAACCACATGCGGATAAATCAGATTTCCTTCAATCTGCTGGATCACAAGAAACATGACAACAAACAGCAGCGCCTGTATGGGACTTACAAACAAGATCAAAAAAGCGCCGGAAAAACAGGCGATAAACGCTCCAAAAATCGGAATCAGCGACAAAAGCATAATCAAAACGCTCACCGTAAGCGCATACGGCATACTGAAAATTGTCATACAGACAAAAAAGATGCTTCCAAATATGACTGCTTCCAGACACTGTCCTGTAATAAATTTACGGAACGTTTCGCTGCTTAGTCTTAAAACTTTCTGTATCCTTTCACAGACAGACGCCCGAAACATCACTGCTATCAGCCGCGATCCCTGTTCGGAAAGCTTCTCTTTCTGTGAAAGAAGATAGATGGAAAAAATCAGACCCATAAAAAAATTAATCATCACGGATACTGTTCCGGAAATTGCCCCTGTCATAGTTGATAAAATATTGCCCGAACTCTTCATATCCCATCCCTCAAAAAACTTTAAGATATATAGTTCAAAATTATCAAGGGCTTTCGAAAAGTAAGCTTCCAGGTTAACGTTATTTTTCAACAGATCATCCAGCCATCCCTGCATCATCTGTATACGAGCCGGGAAATCATAAATCAGGTTCTGGACAGTCCTGGCTATTTCCGGAACAATTAATCCCATTACGAGAGTCAGGACAAAAAGAATGGAAAGATATGCACAGATCAGCGATACCATTCTCCTTAAACTCTGTTTTTTCACCCAATGAAAACAACGCATCTCAAATATACGCATCGGAACGTTGATAATAAACGCGGTCGCTCCTCCAATAATAAACGGAGAAAGCAGTCCGATGACGCTTCCAATAATCGCAAACACGCCGCTTATGTGATTTAACAGAAACGCCAGTATCACGATAAATGCCGCTATCTTTATAATATTATGGGTTGTCTTTTTGTCCAGTTCCATTTCCTCTCTCCTTTACATCATTTCGTACTTTCTTAATACAGGCATCAATTTCTTTTCAATCAGCATGATGCCTGCTGTCTGTACGACAAACATACCGGCTGTTTGATAAATTCTGGTCAGAAAAAGCGGCCAAAACGGACTTCCATATAAAAATGAAATCCAGTATGTATTCATAACCTGACTGATCAATACCTGTGCGATCAATACGGAAAGAATAACATTTCCAAGACTGACTTTTTTACGAAAAAACCAGCCGAATACTGCGCCAGTCAAAAATGCCGTCAGCGTGAATCCCGGAAAATACGCTCCCACCGGAAACAACACAGCGCTGATCACATCACCAATCGCCCCTACCAGGCCTCCCGCAATGGGGCCATAAAAAATAGCTGCCACGACAATCGGAACAAAACTAAACCCGATTTTTATATTCCATGTATGTATGGAAAAACGAGCCAGTATGATCTCCATGGCAACCAGTAATCCGACAACTGAAACTGACTTCACACTCATCTTTGTATGCATGGTTTACCTCCTTTCTTCCGTAGCACGGATCTTTTTTGTCGATCATAAATGCTACCGGCAAAGGGCAAACCACCTCAATTACAGCAGCGGGATGCGAACCTGATACCGCAAGAAATTCTTTTCGTTCATATGACAACTCCCCGTTCATATGACACTTAACGCATCAGATCCTACTCTGCTTTCACTTTCGACGGGTTTATTCTAACACAACCAAACATCTTTTGCAACGAAAATGTAAAACCGGGGCGACAGCCCCGGTTTACATCATTTATTTACATTTGCTTTTTCACTAAAAATATCCGCCTTACGGACTGATCAATTCTCTCTTCCGCTATGTCGCCTCCGTTTACGGCGTCCAGCACGCCCTGATACGCGCTTTTGAAATCCTTTGGCATGAGAATCAGATCCACGCCCGCGCGAATAGCCGCAACAGCCGCTGTTTTGGAATCGTATTCATTTACGACTGCCCCCATATTCATGGCATCCGTAATCACAATTCCATCGTACCCCATCTGCATCCGCAATACATCCGTAACCATCTTTCCGGATAAAGACGCCGGAACCTGATCTCCCGTTACATTGGGCGCCGCAATATGAGAAACCATGATAAAGGATATGCCGGCCAAAATTCCTTTCTGGAACGGAATAAGCTCAGCGTTTTTCAGCTCATCCAGCGTCTTTTCCGTATAAGAATAGCCGTTGTGCGTATCGCCGGAGGTACCGCCGTGACCGGGAAAATGCTTAAGACATGACAAAACCCCTTTTTCCTGCATACCCCGGATCACTTCCAGATCCATAGCCGCCACAACCGACGGATCGCTTCCGAAAGACCTTTTGCGGACCACCTGATTTTCGGTATTCGTCAATACATCCGCTACCGGCGCAAAATCCACATTCACTCCATATTGCTTTAGATACGTTCCGATTCCCGCTCCGACTTCATATGCCTTTTGGGTATCATTCGACGCCCCGATTTCACTCATATCCGGAAATTTGGGGACGTCAAAATTGGCGTTTTTGGCAATTCTGGCAACGGTTCCTCCTTCTTCATCAATCCCGATAAAAATTGGCAGACCTGTAATTTCCATGGCATACGCATTCAGATTTGCCGTCATGCCGCTAAGCTGTTCGGGAGAGACTACATTATGTTCAAAAAATATTATCCCGCCTACCGGATACGTCTGCAATGCCTGCTGTGTAACGGCAGAGGCTGACGTAACTTTCGTATATCCGGTCAAAGCTTCCGGTGTAATCATAAATAACTGCGCCACTTTTTCTTCCAGCGTCATATTCCCGATTAGACTGGCGACTTCCGCCTCTAACGCTTCTTCCTCAGATATTGTTTTATCCGCTTCGTTCACTGTCTCTTTCTGGCCGTCCTTTTCCTTTGGACTGTTGGTCTTAGCATCCTCCTGATTTTCTGTCTTTTTATGATCGTTTGATAAATTCGGCGTCTCCGTCTGGATTTCTGCCAAATCCTCTCCTCTTTCATAACGTTCAACAATTGTAAGATAACCAAATATACCTGCCGAAATCAGAAGGATGCAAAGCAAAGAGAAAAGCCGCGCCCTTCTTCTTTTTTTCCTTCTAGTCATATTCAATCTCTACAATATAGGCAACTCTGCCCGAATAAGAAGACAACAGAGAAATTACGTCATCTGCCGTATCATTACATACCCATCTTTCTTCCGTCGAAGAATAAAACAGATTGACATAACGCTCTTCCACGCCAAACTCACTGTCATAAAAACTTGGTTCTCCTGCCAGCCAGTGCTCACTGTCGTTCATTGGCTCTCCAACCGTATTGCCGGATGCGTCCACCCAAAGATAATCCCTGGAATTTCCTCTGCGGGTCGCTCCAATCCAGAAGACATATCCTTCCATATCCTCATCTTCAATTTTCTTAATGATTTTTTTCCACTCTTTTTCGGAATTGATATTTAATAAATGCCCGCCCGGAATATTCTGCGCTGCCTGAAAAGCTTCCGTCCATGTTACGTCACCGACTACAATCTGATAATCATGTGATTTTGGCTTTTCCGGTTTCGCCTCCTCAGACGCCGTTTCCGTCTCCTCGGTTTCTACGGCCGTCGTTTCGGTTTCTTCGCTTTCCTGTTCAATCGGAGCATCCTCTTGCGTATCGCCATCCTCCGTATTTTCCAGCATTTTATCCGTCTGTATCTCAGAGTTTCTTTTTACAAATTTGTTTTCGTTCAAATCATTCTGCTGATTTCTAAAATAAAGCACAACTCCAACTGCGGCTGCTACGGCAATCGCCAAAATAATGACACAAACCAATCCAATGATCAGACCTGTTTTCTTTTTCTTCGGTCCATTCGGAGGGTTCTGCCCTCCCGGAGGCATTTGTCCCAGCGGAGTCTGGCCTCCCACATGCGTCGGAGGTATCTGACCCCCTCCCTGCATTGGCGGCGTCTGGCTTCCTCCCTGCACCGGCGGTATCTGGCCTGTCGGAATCTGATTGCCCGGCTGTACTGGCGGCGTCTGACCTGTAGGCGCCTGCTTCCCTAACTGCACCGGCGATGCCTGGCTTCCTCCCTGCGTTGGCGGTATCTGGCCTGTCGGAATCTGATTGCCCGGCTGCACCGACGGCGTCTGACCTGTAGGCGCCTGCTTCCCTAACTGCACCGGCGACGCCTGGCTTCCCCCCTGCATTGGCGGCGTCTGGCCTGTCGGAACCTGATGGCCTGGCTGCGCAGACGGCATTCCTTCCGGAACCTGCATTCCGCATTTCGTACAGAATTTTGCTCCCGGTTTTAACTCTTGTCCACATCTTCTGCAAAACATATTTTTCACTCCTTTTAATATATATAAGCTTCGTAATCGTTCCTGCCAGTAACCCAATAGAAGCTCACATTCCCGTCCACGCGTCTGCTCTCTTCTTTTTCTGTATATACATACAGACTTTTATCGTTCATATATAAAATACAATCTTCTTCTATATAAATATGTCCATATTGCTCTGCCCGGTTAGAAATCTTAATCCTGTCTCCATCTTTGGAATATAATTCCAGAATGCCTTCCTGATTTTCACTATCCCGAAATACCAGCCTGTTTCCATCCTGAATTACGATACACGCGCTTACATTTCTGGCAATGCTCTCCTTCTCTCCATCCTGGTACTTACACAAATCACCATCGCCCTGATCCGTATTGTCATAATAATAGTAAGCGTCTCCTGCCCAGCTGCCCATCTTTCCATGGTCCAAAAGAATTTCCTGCTCAAGGGCGCCGCCTTTTAAACTGCATATCGAAAACGCTTCCGAATTGTATGCGCTGCCCATTGCCACTCTGGATCCATCCTCCGCAAAATCAATTTCGGAAGGCAAAAAATCCCCTTTATATTTCTGCTCATTTGTGCCAACCGCATAAAAAATCTGATCGGATTCTCCTTCCACAGCAGCCGGTTCATCTTCTGTGTAGTCTTCGTCCATATTTGAAAGCCGGTAGCGCAAATCATCCGCATCCGTAATATCTTCAATAGAAACCTTTGCTGCAACGCTCTTCCGTTTTATGTACATGGAAAATTGATTGGCCGCGTCCGCAGCCGGTGATTCGTCTATATCTTCCGCAATCAAAACAGGCTCCTGCCCCTGCTGATAATAATACAAATCAAATACTTCCTCGTCATAGGTCTCTTCTTTCAGCTCCTGCCTCAATTCAAGCCTGTCCGCCATTCCCTCATAAGCTTCCACCGCTTCTCCATAGCCTTGAATATCAAAGGAATACCATTGATTCTGCAAATCGTCATAATAAAACAGATAATTTTCATCCTCATAATAAAAATCATCGTTATAATAATAGTACATATTCATATCCGAGTCAAAGTCAAGATAACTGTAAAATCTCGTCCTGTCTTCCGGATCATCCTCAAAATAATACTCATAATCTTCATCCGATACGGCGTTTCGCTCCGTTGTTTCCGAAAGATAATCCCTTGGCTCCGGCTCAGCCGCTCCCTCGTCACGCTCCGCATACACATCATCCACAAAATCATACAACGGTTTTTTCTGGATTCTCTTCACGGTATAATACGCGCTTTGTGCTTCCGCATCACTGGAAACCACCTTCGCAACCTGTCCGGCAATCTCTTCTTCTTTTTCTTCCCAGCCGCTTGCATACAGCGTTACATCGTCTTCATCCGATTTTTCCAGCAGAACAAAATCTTTGGATATAGCCCCTACATCCGATACATCTTTACCTATGCACTCACTTTCCCTGTCCTCCAAATCAAACAGATATAAATCAAAATGCTGCTCATCCTGTACCTTTGAATAAGAAACCAAACGCTTCTCATCGTGCAGGTCAAACCACTTAACGCCGGTATCAATCGTGAAGTCGTCTTCCCCATTGATATAAACCAGCTCTCCGGAGCTCCTTAGATAGACCAGTTTCTCATGATCCAACAGAAAATACCGAATCACCTTAGAATCCATTACTTCGATGTAATTCTCGTTTTTGCTCTCATCCCGTTTTATTTTGGATACCGGAATGCGGCATAAATCCGAACCGTCTTCATCATGAACTCTGTCATAAAAATACAGATACTTCCCATCTTCCGTATATTGCAAATTGATATGCTCCGAATCATCCAAAAACCGGATTTCCGAAACAACATAAGCATCATCTTCGTCCGTCACATCCGGCGTATAATAAAGTCTGCCCTCTTTTAAATACGCAACCTGACGATTTTTCTCTTTACCTCCTCCAATCAGCTTCACAAACGCTCTTCCGGCCAAAACAAGCAGAACCAAAACGCAAATGCCTGCAATCAGCGCCAAAACGCCTTTTTTTAAGCCCTTCTTTTTCATATCTCCTGTCTGTAACGGCCCTGTCGCATATACCGCATTTTCCTGCACATGCTGCTGCCCTACGGCTGCTCCGCACTGCGGGCAAAACGCAGAATCCGGCAACAGCCCGCACCCGCAATTCCCACATTTCATATCCCATACTCTCCCATTCTATTCTTTTCCCTGTTATAAGTACGCAGCCAGAGGAAACAACCATCTGGCATAGCGCAAAAGCGGCACATATTCTGAAAAATCAGCAAATACGGGATAAATAAAAAACTGAACCATAACCAAAGTAGCCGTCCATGCGGAAAAAGCAACCCGGTTTCTCCACAGACGTCCAACCAGCAGAATCCAAAAACTTCCAACCAAAAGAAACAAAAGCATTCTTCCGCCTTCCGTCACAATGCCGCGGCTTTCCCCTGCAAAAACTACCGCAGCCAGACCTGCGGCCAAAGCCGCCGTTCCCGCCGCAAGGTAGTTCAGATATTCAAATACATATTTATCCCGAAATGAAAGCGCGTTCTTTACTCTCCCGCTCTCTTCAAAGCTTCTCCCATATGCCAGCAATAAAATCGCAAATAAAAATATCCCCACACACCCCTGCACAGGATAATAAACTCCGGCAGAATCACCATTCACCTGGCCGCCCGGACGAGCAGCGACATTCTCTGTCTCCACAGAAAAAACTTTATCTCCTTCTCTGTATTCCCTGTTTTTCTCCAACATCATTTCCCGCATCTTCTGCTGTTTGTTCTGAAATATATTTGGAACCTCTTCCTGTAAAAGAATTCTTCCATATACCCTGAAAAATGACGCAAAAAACGTCTCCCGCGCAATTTTCCCTTTTGTGGTAAAAGGCGTTTCCATATATTTCACACAGCCTTCAATATCGGCGCCGGAAAACCTCTGTTCAAAATCATCCGAAAAGACAAAGCCGCATTCTATGGTCCCATCTGCAATATCTTCACGCAAAGACCCTTCGTCTGCGTATTCCGTAAATATAAAAACGCTTTCTTCCTGCAGCAGCAATTCAGATATTTCCGCTGCATATCCATCCGTACTATTGCAAATGCCAACCTGAATATTATCCTGACTGGGCAATGTAATGTGCATTATCACATAAACAACAAACAACATTCCTATTACCTGCATCCAGCAGATTTTCGTTCTGCACCATGCTTTCAGCTGCAGCGCGTACCAAATCCAGTATTTTTCCATAACAATAACGTCCCTATTCCACCTGTCAACACAGAAATCAGTAAGATATTTACCAGATCGCTTCCCTGCAGCGAATGAAACAAAATGCCCGCTTCATATTGGCTCCAGATCCCCATCGGAAAACAACTCCCGAGCGTCTGCAGTCCCCGGGATAAATATGCGGTCGGAATTACCGTTCCCGAGCACAGCATCATAACCGCATTCGCCGCCAAAAGACAGACTGCGCCATGGTTTGAGCCTCCTGCCAGAGCATAGATCAAATGAAAATAAGATGCTATCCCCAAACAAAACGGCGCCAGCAAAAGAAACACCGACCCATCCAGCCAGATCAAAGGATTGTCAAACAGCAGATTTACTGCACAAAGCAGCAAATAGACAAGAGCGCTTAAAATCCACAGGATACCGGACATAACAATTATTTTTACCAAAGACCGCTTCCCTGCCCCAATGCCATAAACGCTTAGTTTTTCTTCTGTGGCGTTTCCTTTCTTCTGATATAAAAATCCATAATTCAATCCACTGAACAGCAAAAATACAACAATAATGGAAGAAAGATAGTATTGATATAAATCCACCTCTCCAAATGGCGAATATACTACTTCCTGAAAAATCTCCCCACGCTCAAAAGCCTGTTCCAGATAAATCATGAAAATATAATCCCCTACCTCTTTCCATTCCATTTTTGTATCCCGGAATTTTGCCGCATCCAAAGAAGCATATACGCCGGCCTCCGTTGTCTGAACCAGGGAAACCCCGTCCATCAGCAATTCACGAAAAATCCGGGTATTCAGCTTCGTTTGAGACGGAAAGCAGATGACTGCCGGCGTGTTGACGCCGGAATCCATATCCTGATAAAAATTCTCCGGCAAATAGATGACCGCCTGCAGTCTGCCATTTAGCATCTGTTCCTGCGCTTCCTCCTGATCCAGATAAACCAGATCACAGACAGATCTCACGCTGTCCATAGAAGATAAAAACTGTGCGATTAATTTTGAGGTTTCCTCTTCTTCCGGAATTACAATTCCGACTTCGATTTTTTGAAAGATCTGCGACTGTTGCAGCAAATAACCCGCCGCTGCCCCTCCTGCAATTGCCAAAACCAGTAAAACCAGCAAGCTGCCCAAAGATTTTACCGTCACTTTTAAGCCAAGCTTACATTCCATCCAAAGATAGCGTCCAAAAATTCTCATCATCTGCTAAAATAAACCGGACAACCCGAATAACCCATAAAATTTCATTCCAAGTTCTTCCACATCGGATAAAGAAGCATTCCCTATATCAAACTCTTCTCCATCCATATCCAGCTTTTCCACTCCTTTTTTCACTGTTACCGTTCCATTTATATCCGCTTCCAAAAAAGCATACTCCAGTCTGTCCAGCGTGATGCTGAATTCTTTTTTCCCGGACTGGATATTTCCTTTACAGGAAAACAACTGGCCGGCGTTTACCTTGAAGTCGCCTGATTTGTAGTCGTATTGAAGATCGAGAACTTCTACGTCGTCCGCAAAAACCCTTGTCCTCTCTTCCGTGCCTTCAACGGATCCCCGAACTTCCATCACTGTCTCGCCATCCGCAACGATTTCCATGTTCTGCATCCTTGTATCTCCGCCCAGAAACCGCCACTCTATTTCACTTCCTTCGCAATACAGATTAACGGCTGAGAGCTTATTTTTATAGATATAAAATGTCAGTTCAATGTCGCTCATTGCGTCGAGTTCATAACGCAGCTCATCAAAGTTCTCCCGCATCATCAGTTCATATTGGGCTCCATATTGATCTGCAAAAAGATCTTCCATAGCGTCTACAATATTTATCATATTATCAGCCGTAATGACCGTAACATATCCCTTGCAGCTTCTGTCTTTTCCGTCCACCTCATATTCTCTTGCCGACGCCTTTTCAAACTCCAGATTTTTCAATTCGTCTTTGACACAGTCCTTCAGATCATTCACCATGTCTTCGTAATCACTGTTTGAATAAAGGGACGCCAGAGCGTCATTCATTGCATCAATGCTTTCCTGATCCACATTACTCATCAAATAACCGTCATTTTCACTCTGATAATAATAAGCGTATACCTGATCATCCAAAGAAGGGATCGAAAGCCGCAATGCTTCTGAATCCAGCATTGCCAAAAATTCCATTTCAGGCATGCCGGAAATGTCAAGGTTGCCGGAGAGCATTTTGTCGTCCGAAGAAACTCCATATGTAATTGCCGCGGAACCTTCCGGCATTTCTCCGGATACTTCTACCGTATATTTATCCGAGTCCAGTATATCGGCAAAATTCAAATCCTCCGCCAAATGAGTCGAATCCTGAAAGGTATTGTTAACCGCCATCATAACTTTTCCGCTTTTTCCAAGAAACAGGCCGCTCTTGATTCCCGCAAAAACGACGACGCCGACTGCCACAACGGGAACCGCTATCCCAAGAACCCATTTGAGAGCTCCAAAGCTCTTTTTACCTGCTCCTTTCCCCAACGGCTGGCCTGTCATCGGATCAAAACCCATACCCGATGGCGCGCTTCCCCCTCCGATGGGCTGACCCGTCATTGGATCAAAACCGCCGGTCGGCGCGCTTCCCCCTCCGATGGGCTGACCCGTCATCGGATCAAAGCCGGTTCCGGCAGACGCGCTTCCTTCTCTAATCGGCTCGCCCGTCATCGGATCAAAGCTCATACCGGATGATGCGTTTCCTCCTCCGATCGGTTGACCTGTCATCGGATCAAAACCGCCGCCAAACGCGTTTCCTCCTCCAGTCGGTTCGCCCGTCATCGGATCAAAACCGCCGGCAGACGCGTTTCCTCCTCCAGTCGGCTTGCCCGTCATCGGATCAAAATCACTGCCGGTCGAAGCTCCTCCATTTTCAATTGGTTTCCCTGTAATGGGATCAAAATTCATTTCCATACGCTCTCTCCTTTCTCATTTTATATGAACAATTACAAACGAAATTTTCGCAATTGTCTGGTCACTTCAGAAATCCACGTATATTCTGCATTGTCACATCCTCTCCTGACAATTCGGTCAATCTTCCGTCCACCATCACCAGGCATCTGTCACTCTGTAGAATTTCTGATTCATCATGCGTTGTCATAACAACAATTCCACCCATTTTCTGATACTCCAAAAGCCAGGCCTGAATGCTTTCTTTGTAGTAAATATCAAGAGACGTCGTTGGCTCGTCCAAAAGAAGGATCGGCGGCCATTCAGCCAAAGCGCACGCAATGCCAAGCCTCCTTTTCATTCCTCCTGACATTTTACTGACGCGCATCTTCAGAATATCCCGCAGCTGAAAGTCATCCAATATCCGTTCATACTGGTCCGACCGCCCAACGCCCCATAGACGCAGGTTGTCTTTTACAGATAATTCTTCAATCAACGGCGTTTCCTGCGGAACATATCCGCAATATTTACGGAACAGACTCTTTTTATGCAAGGGATCTTTTTCATAATAAAGAATGCTTCCCTTTTCCGGTTTTAATATCCCGGCCAATATCTTAATCAGTGTCGTTTTTCCACATCCGTTTCTTCCCACAATCGAAACGCATTCCCCACTCTTTGCCCGAAAGTTTATGTCTTTTAGAATCTCTTTTCTGCCGTATTTTTTATAAATATGCGCTACTTCTATCATTACTGCAGCGGAGACCCGCATTTTACGCAAAAACGATAATTTTCAGCATTTTTTGCGCCACACTGACTACAGAAAATACCTGGAGCCGCCGCATTGTTAGCCACACTGGCATTCGAGCCTGTGCCAAGAATCTGCTGCTCTTCCTCATACAGTTTCCGAATATTTTCTTCCTGAATGCTGATTTCTTTGTATTTGCTGGAAATCTGCATAAACAGCGGTTCCAACTCTTCTTTTCCATCTTCTCCATTGCTCCATTTTTCATAAGCCAGCGCGCCAATCTGGAACTTCAGTTTTTTAATATCTTCTTCCAGAGTAGAAATATACGTCTTATATTTCGACTGTTCCATAAAATTGTTTGTCTTCACATTGAGCGTTGTAATACTTTTTGTAATTGATTCTTTTAATGATGCCATAATTCATTCTCCTTTATTTTTATTTTGACAGCCACCAGTCTTTATCCTGAACTGCCTGATAATAACGCTGCGACGGGATCAAAATACCATTTCTGATCTCGAAAACTTCCCAAATCACTCCTTCTTTGCCTACGGGCACATGGAACGTAGCAATCAATCCATCCTCCGTATAAACATTTACGGACGCATCTGAATAAGACATATTCCTTGAACTGTAATCTCCACTGATGCAATCGGTAAAATCGGCCACATAATATTTATAAAGCCCTGCCCGCTGCAAATTTGTAATTGTAACGGTTTCCGGGCCATAACCATTTGTAACGTCCACATCCAAAGAATTTCCCTTGATATCTTCTTTGTGGTAATAGCTGATGTGTTCGTCCGCCGTACAATATGGCGTAAACAAGTGTGAATCCAAATCCTGCGGCATATCGGACCACGTCAGAACAATCCTCATCTCATCCGACGCCAGATTTGGCGACATATTAAAGTGCGTCACTTCTCCCTCTGAACGAACCGCCAGGATATAATACGTATCTTCATACCCTTCCTTGTGTACCTGCACCGTATACATGCCGGCCGGCAGATTTATCTCAATTGTCCCGTTTTCATCGGACACACCCTGCCGGTATGCTTCACCTTCCCTGCAATTGATGCCTTTACGTATGGAATACGATACGCTGCCCACCTGCATCATACCGCTGCCTGTCTCATTATAATTCAATGCGTCATAGATCTGGATCGTCGTATTGCAATTCAGCTGATCCGGCATAAGGTATACGCCGGCCTGATAGCCTCCGACCAACTGTTCATTCATTTCGATCTGATGCATACTGACGTCCGCACAGCCTTCTTTGGAAAATTCCATGCGATACGTCTGACTGTCCGACGGCACATAAATCGTATACATTCCATTGCTGTCCGTCGTAGTGGCGTACAACTCCTGCGCACCGCCCTCCTCATACAAAACAGCCTTTGCCTCTTTGACCGGATTGGTCTGCGCATCCAAAACATATCCCTGAATCGCGGCAATACCTTCCGTATTCAGAACAATCGCGTATGTATTGTATGCCTGATCGATCATCTGCTGCTCTTTCTGATCAAACGCCGTCTGCTGATTGGCCGAAAAGTCAGACATTAAAATTACGTTTCCCGCATTATAACCAACCTCTGCCGCCCGGCTGCCAACCACATAATTTGTCTGTACGCCGCCGGCTACCAGACGCCATTTCGTCAAAATATCTCCGTTGAAATAAAAGCGGCTTCCGTCTCTGTCCGGCGTTGCAAAAGAAGGAAAATAATTTATGTCCGTATATTCATAAATAAAATTCACTTTTCCTTCGTCCGTGTAGTAATATTCCGTCACCAAAAGCTGCGCGCCGGCATATTCTATACTTACGATTTTATTGACTTTCTGATTTGCAGGATTTGTATATATATCATATTCCACGCGGTTTTTTGTGTCCGCGTTCAAAAATTCTTTCTTGCTGACGCTGAAATTGTTAATCAGACCGTCTTCTTCATTTTCTTTATCCACATCCTCCAACGTGTAAAACAGACTTTCATCCCATACCGCATTTGTATCCCTTTCTGCCGCCTGGTAATTATCCGCGACTATATCAATCATCGGCAGACTGCTTTGGCTCTCGTTCAGCTGCACAATCTTCCCCGCCAGCGCATTGTCCGAAGTATGGCCGGATAATTCTTCCGTTTCCAAAGAGTCGGATTCCTGCAATTCTTCCGTCACCTCTTCTTCTGTCTCCGCCGGAGCATTCTCATGCCGCTCTGCTTTACGCTCTCCTTCCTCCCGCCTGGACTCTGCCACTCCGCGGGAGCCAAGCACACCCCAAACAATTGCGCCTCCCACAATAAAAACCGACACAATAACTGTTATCACGATCGCCACAATCGCAAAAATCATTTTAGAAGAACTTTCTTTTTGCATTTGGCTTCCGCATCCGTTGCAAAACTGAAATCCTTCCGGCATTTCTTTCCCACAATTCTTACATTTCACTTTTTCCCTTCCTCCCCCCTGCTTCAAAACGACAAAAATCGACTGAAACACTGATAAGTATAGCGAATTTCAAAAAAATTGTCAATTCATTCTGCCGATGTATATCATGAATAAACCAGTTGAATTTTTCGCAAAAAAACAGCATCCTCAGATGCTGTTTTATACCTTATTGTAATGTTAGCGGGATACTCTGCACTTCGCTCATCTTGCCCCGTTCTTCGCTGTACAGATAAATATCCAAATACAATTCTCCGCCCTTTTTTAACGTGGATTTCAGTTTTTTGCCCTCTATTACAAAATTGCCGGCACGGTCTACGGATACCAGAGAATTTTTTCTTCCTCCCTGGCTGCGCAGCAGTTTTCCCTGTTTATTTACTTTCGCGCGTCTATTGTCCGTTCTTCCTGATTTATCGTTAATCGAAACATAAATTTCTTTTTTGTATGGCCCGTTCCGTTTTATTTTTCCGGTTATTTTAACTGTTTTCTGGGTAATTCCTTTTACGCTTTTTGGCTTTGCCAGTTTCAACTCATAATTGTTTTGAAAAACCACCTGATCTCGAAACCATTTCGAATGAAACTTCTTCTTGCCAAGATGTTTTTTTAGCTTGTTCTTCAACTCTTTTTCCGACAAATCGTTTCCCCGAAAATCCAGTCCGCAGGAATCTCCTTTTATGTTCAAATTTTTCAAATTCGGTATTTTTTTCAGTTTATTATTTTGAACGCTCAAAAAATCTAGGTTTTTTAATTTTTTGATTTCATCTATGGATTCCAGCTGATTGCTATCCAGCGTCAAACTCTTGAGATTATGTAAATATTCAACTCCCTTTATTCCTTTCACCAAGTTATTGCCTAAATTCAATATCTCAAGATTACTCAATTTTGCCAGGTTTCCCACATTTGCCAGTCGATTTTCAGACGCGCGCAGCGTTTTCAACTGTGTCAGGTTTTCAATTCCATCCAAACGAGTCAGCGAATTAGATTGCAGTTCCAAATATTCCAATCCAATCAGGTTTTCAATTCCTTTTAAACTCATCAGACCGCTGCGTGTAACTGACAATTTTTTTAACTGTGTCAAAACCGAAATCTCTTCTAAATTGGCAAAAGCTCTGCTGTTATGGTCTATATCCAGCGTTTCCAGGTTCTTTAAGCCCTGTAAAGGCTTTAAACTTATGATCTCATTTTGTTTCTGATTCCAGTTGTCACGAATAGAAAGAGTTTTTAAATTGCCAAGACAACCGATTCCCGTCAAATCCGAAACGCCGCCATTGGGAACCCATAAACTGGTAATACGTCCGGCTTCTTCCTTTGTAAAACGATCTCTTGATTCCTGAAACAAGTCCGGCATACCCGCCATTTCCTGCAAAATCGCCTGATAAAGATTTTTATCCGGAATACCGGATGCATCGTTTAAGATTACGTCTTCATCTGCGGCAAACGCGATAGTCGGATCAACAAAAAATAAGCATATGAATGCTGTAAATAGCATAATTATTTTTTTCATCATATATTTCCCTCCCAAACTATACTTTATTAATTGATATACTGATTTTGTTTCTGTAACAAATATAAACTTTTTCACATTGCTTCCCCTGTGCCAACGCCTGATAATCGACTTTCCCAAAATTAGCAATGCAAAAACAGATATTAATTTTTCATAATTCCTTTCTAAATCATGAGTTCTTATTAATTAAAATTCTAATATCATTATACACTTATAGATATTTTGTGTCAACTTTAATATTTTTTACTAATATTTTTAATTTCTATTGCTTTTTAATTTGTATTTATATTTTAGGAGAGAATTTAACCGTTAAATTATAGAAACATAAATGCCGTCTTATAAACACGCTATTTTTGCAAAAACTTTTTGGTTATTTCATTATCGCAAATGTCTGAATGACTGATTTTCTTTATTGACATCTTAAATCGGCGCAAAGAAGCCATACATTTGCAATCAAAAAGTCAATCCTGCCTTTGCACTCCTTCACTTTCACAATCTTGACACCAAAACATCTTTTGCTCTAATCCATAATTATTAAGAGCCATCAGAATGATTCATTTCTGACAGCCCCTTTATTTATCTCTTTAATATTTTACTGCAATATATTTTTGATTTCTACTATTCTGTTTATCCGGTTGCGTCATCTGCAGATTTTTTATTCTGATTGACTAATTTTTCGGTTAAATACACCGAGTATAGGTGACTAGACCACCGTTCGTCCCGTCCGTAACAAGTAGGGGAACCTTCTTTCAACAGCCAAAGAGAGAGATTGTCTACTACAGAGGAATCCAAACCTTCTTCCTCTTCCAGTACCGCCATCTTTTCAATTTTAATTATACTTTCAAGAGGACTTGACACCTTATTTTTCGGCCGAATCCGTAAATACCAGAAACCAAACTTACGTTGCTTACTGTTCTCCTTCAAAAACACTGGTGTCCTTTGACCATATTTCAGTTTTAGAAGTTCTGCACCAATCTGGGTTTCCCCACGCTTACTTTTGTTCGAAGTCGGCAACATTGGATCAAAGCTCTTAGAAGCGCCGGCAACATTATAAAACATATCCGCAAACTCTGACTTTCCGGTATCTTGCCGAATGAACTGCAGTAGGCTGTCCACAATCAACATATGATCGGGTTCCAGCATACCCGAATGAACCATCTGCCCCAGAATAGCAATTTCCATATCGTGCATCTTGGAATTTGCCTTGGCCATAGCTGCATTGATCGGAACACTGTCCTTTGCAGAATCAAAGTGATATTTCACTATATCCAAATGAATATCCTTTGCCATCTGTGTTTTGAGGATGCGTTGACGAATTTCTTGAAAATCCACCTCATTCATCTTATCACTTAAAAGAAGAAGATTTTTCCTTTGAACTAATCCATGTGTATGCAACTTTTTCTGTCGGTCTCGTTCTGTACATCCCGCCCGAACCTAAGCGCCAACAACAGGATATCAAGAGAACGTATTTTCCTCGACTCCATCTTTACCTAAGTATTTTTGATGCGAAACCGGTTAATTTCACGCTCATATTTGAATGGCATAATTTCAACCGTTCCTTCATCACAGTTTGCAAATGCAACAATCGTATTTTTTATATCCTCAACATATTCTCGCTTGAATTCAGTTGTTTTATTTTCTA
>CAJUJL010000028.1 GCA_910586725.1 uncultured Lachnospiraceae bacterium
AAGAATAAGCCTGTAAGCTGTTTTTCTTGCTTACAAACTTATTATACGAGGAGTAGAAGAGAAATGGGTAGAAAAACGAACAAGTGGAAGAAGAGATTGTCAACAGCTCTTGCGCTTTCTTTGCTGTTTCAGAATTTTGCGATCATGGGAGACGCCCGGACGGTCAAGGCTGCCGACGCGAAAATTGAACTGTCTGCAGAAAGCATCAAGGCGAAAAGCGCAAATAATCATGGTCCTTCCCTGATTGCGGATGGAGATTACGGGACTTACTGGCAGTCCATTCCAAGTAACGGAGAGGGCGACAACCGTAAGAGGATGTACGATCACAATCATTATATCGACATTACGCTGGACGGTACCTACGATTTGTCGCAGATTAAGATTTATAATCTTGTGAATGGTTCCTTTAACAACTATTATGTCTATGCGTCGGCAGACGGGGAGCGTTACGACAAGATTATTTCCAAAACATCGGACGATGCGGCGACGGAAGAAGGGGACAGCTTTGATCTGGGCAATGTCAGAGCGTCTTATTTGAGATTAAATATGGCGTATAATTCTAACGCGTTTGCCACTAATTTGTCAGAGATTGAACTATATGGATCGAAAGTCAATGATACGGTGGCAGAGCCAAAAGAAATTCAGGTGAAGAACTGGCAGGGAAGCAGCTGGCAGATAGAATGGGATAAATTTGAATCGGATGCGGCTTATGCGGATCAGAAAGTGATTGGTGAAATGGGCAATCTGGTGAGCCGTGTGCTTGGCGAAAAGTGGAGGAGCAGTTTCCGGTTTGAAAAGAGGAACAGCCTTGAAGAAGGAAAAGATGTTTTTGAAATCAAAGACGGTACAGACGGTACGATTGTAATTCGGGGGAACAGCGGGATAGCGATGGCGTCCGGATTCAATTATTATCTGAAAAATTTTGTCAACGTAGACTACAATCCCCTGTACGGATCCAATGTAAATCTGGATGCGTTAAAGCCTGTGGGAGACAAAGTCGTAAGAGAGGCTCAGTTTGATGAACGGTACGCGCTGAATTTCTGTACATATTCCTATACCATGTCGTTCTGGAACTGGGATGAATACGAGGAGTTTTTAGACTGGTGCGCGATGAACGGAATCAACCTGGTACTGGACATTGTGGGACAGGAAGAAGTTCTTCGGCAGACGCTGAAAGAATTCAATTATACAGACGAAGAAATCAAAGATTATATTTGCGGGCCGGCGTATTTTGCATGGTTTTATATGCAGAATCTTTACAGCGTCGGCGGGCCTCTGCCCAATTCCTGGTTTGAGCAGCGTACGGAGCTGGGACGAAAGATACACGACCGTATGCAGACTTATGGAATCAATCCGGTTCTTCAGGGATTCGCAGGGCAGGTGCCGGAGACGTTTGCAGATAAAAATCAGGGCGCGGTATTGATTTCGACTGGCGACTGGAGCGGATTTACGCGTCCTGCCATGATCCGGACTTATTTGACAGATGAGGAAACAGCGGCTGGTAAAGTGAATTATTTTTCAAGTGCGGCAAAAGTATTTTATGAAAAACAGAAAAACGTATTTGGAGACATTTCAAATTATTATGCAACGGATCCGTTCCATGAGGGCGGCTCTACGGGCGGTTTGGATACGGCGACAATTTTCTCGGAAGTTCAAAAAGAGATGATTAAAAGTAATAAAAATGCCATTTGGGTGATGCAGCAGTGGCAGGGAAATCTGAATCCAAATAAAATTTCCAAGCTTGAAAAATCACAAATGCTTGTGCTTGGATTACAGGCAGATATGAAACCGGAAGAAAAAGATGATTTTGAGAAATGGGGCGTGTCATGGGTTTATTGTATGCTGCATAATTTTGGTGGACGTATGGGACTTGACGGTGAAGTGCCGGTTATTGCCGCAGATCCAATCGATACGTTTCATAATACAAATCATATGGCAGGAATCGGCATAACGGCGGAAGCGCTGGAAAACGGTCCGGTTGTGTATGAATTGATGTTTGATACAAACTGGTCCAAAGATCCGATTGACAGCTATGCATGGCTGAAGAAGTACAGTGAGCGCAGGGCGGGAGGAGAAAGTGAAAGCTTATGGAAGGCATGGAAGATTCTCTTAAAGACCGCGTATGCGGATAAAGGCATATATTTCCAGGGAGCGGCGGAGACCGTAATCAATGCACGGCCGGGAGACAGCTTTAGAGCCGCTTCTTCCTGGGGACACAGTAATATTCTTTATAATAAAGAAGAGCTGGATCAGGCGCTTTTGCTTCTGGCAGAAAATTATGAGGCATTTCAGTCGTCTCCGGCGTTTCAGTACGATCTGGCGGATGTCGCCAATCAGGTATTGTGCAATGCCGCGGTGGAATATCATAGGTTGATGGTACAGGCGAAGAACGAAAAAAATCTGAAAGAATTCGAAAAATTGTCTACGTCATTTTTAAATTTAATCGATTTGTCCGATCGGATTCTTTCTACAACGGATGAATTTATGCTCGGCACATGGCTGGAAGCATCCAGAAAGATGATTACCGATGCGGATGACTGGACAAAAGATTTGTTTGAATTTAATGCCCGTGCACTCGTAACGACCTGGGCGGGTGAACGGCCAAACAGTGGATTGAGAGATTATTCCAACCGGAAATGGGCTGGTCTTACCAGTAGTTTTTATAAAGAGCGATGGGCGATCTGGATTCGCAACCGGATCGCGGAGTTAAAAGGAGAGGAGAAGAACGAGAAAGATAAAAAGGCAGAAAGCAACTGGTTCTTATGGGAATATCAGTGGGTAAACCGCAAATCGGATGATGAGAATGGAAAATATGCGTTTGCAACCGAACCATCCGGCGCAAATTTAGCAGAGCTGTCGCATCAGGCATATGAGAAATTTTCTTATACAAATCTGGAGAAAAACACAGGAGGCGCAGCCCAGGAGACTGAGAATATAGCGGAAGGCAAAACGCCAACTACAACTTCTGCTACAAAGTCGGGCACGCTGCAAAATATAACGGACGCAGATACGGGGACAGGTTGGATTGCAGAGGGCGCAGGTCCACATGTCGTAGAGCTTGATCTGGAGAAACCATATGAGATAAGCAGAGTGACCCTGTCAGGTCCGCAGCGGGCCGGAGACATTCCGTATACCTGGAAATTGGAATATTACAATCCGGATACAACGCAGTGGATTTTGCTGAAAGAAAATACGGTTTATGATATGGAAAGCAATACAGAGATTGAGGCTCCGTCGGGGTGCAAGGCAAGTAAGCTTCGGGTGACCATGACAACTTCCGATGCGCAAAGCTATCCGCTTGAAATTACGGAGATTGCTGTAAACGGCGCCGAAGCAGGAGACAAAGCGTTCGAAAATCTGGCAAGGAACATGACCGTGACAGCGACAGTCGGCGACGGCTCTGATGCGAGAGGCGATTTGTCAAAGCTTACGGATGGAAATACCGGAGGGGACGTTTGGAGTGCGCAGAACTGGCAGACCGGCGGCGCAAATTTCCCGGTTACGGTAAATATGGATATGCCAGAGAGCGCATATGTGGATACATTGGAAGTGTATTTTGAGTCGGCCGGCCGTCCATTTGCTTTTTATGCGGAAGTGACCGAGGAAGACGGAACGACAACAAAGGTTTCTTCTGCCGGCTGTGAAACGCAGGACGTTACAGAAAAGTCTTATTTGTTTGATGTAAAGAAGAATATATCAGACGTTAAAATCTGTATTACAAAAAATACCGGAAAAGGGGAGTTTCCAGGATCCTGGCCGGCTCTTGCGGAAATTAAAGTGATGGGAACGGCGCCGCAGACGCAGGATACGCCGGAAGTTGACTTTACCGGCAGAAACGTATCCGGTATCACGGTCAGCGGCGGCAATGCGACGAATAAAGTGATCGATGGCAATAAAGAGACTTATGACCAGGTTGCGGAGAATCAGAGGATTGAATTTGATTTACATGGCACATATTATCTTTCTCATGTAAATTTAGTGTTTGAAAAGGCAGGGTTGGGATTAAAATACAAGGTTCTGGCCACAGATGCGTCCGATCAGGAAATTATGCTTTGCGATGCGAGCCAGTCTACGGCCATTCTTGCAGACAGAACGGTTCGCGTTTCGGTAGGCCGGGAGATAAAGAAAGTTATATTTATCCATATGGGGAATAACCAACAGGGATCATTTTATGCGGCTGAAAAGAGATTGTATGAATTTGAAGCCTGCGGCGTAAAACGGACAGACAGCAGCATTACGGTAAATCCTGCTGCTGCACAGGGTCTGTTGAATGGAAGCGCGGAATATACCGCGGCTTTGGATGCCCCGATTACGCTTTCTTTAAACAAAGAGGAAGACATCAATATGATTCGCATTTTCCGCGGCGCAAATGAAACAAAAACGCTACAGTACAAGGCAGAATATTTTGATGAAAAAGAACAGGCGTGGAAAGTGTTTGCCGATATGGAAGAAAATCAAAATGACGGAGACGAAAGCTGTGCCGTTGCCCAGGGAGTAGTTTCGACGAAGCAGATTCGCATCACGTTTGCAGAAAGTACGGCGTTGTCCGGAATCTGCCTCTATACGACGGATTATGCGGGAATTCTTCTGAATCGCATCAGGGAGATTCGGGCAGTCTTAAACGGGGTTCAATATGGAGAAAACAAGGGCGACTACAGACAGTCGGCAAAAGATACGGCGGAGGCTGTGCTTACGGAAGCGTCCGGGGCATCCGACGTCACGTCTTTGACGATAGATGCATGGCTTGCCAAAGTAAATGACGCGTTGGATAAATTTTATGAAACGGGCGTCGTTTATCTGGACCGCTCGAAGCTTTTGGCAGCAATGGCGGATGCAAAAGAGCTTTTAGATAAGCAGGAGAAATATGGACTTACCGACAAACAGGATGAACTGCGGATTGCATATGAACAGTCAAGGCAAATTTATGAGACTTATGATTTGACGCAGACGCAGCTTGACGGGGCAAAAGGCACGCTGCAAAGCATGATTTCGGAAGTGGAAGAACTGGTTGGAAGCCAGATTGCGCAAAAGGAGACGAAAGAAGCCCAGGAAGCGTTGAAGCAGTTTGTAGAAAGCCTGGAAGAAAAAAATAAGGGCGATTACACGGACAGCAGCTGGAAAGAATATGAAGATGCGTTACAAGCAGTCAATGAGGCAATTCATGATACAAATGCGACGAAAGAATCTGTTGCCGCGGCAAAATTCCGGTTGGAACAGGCGATCCAAAACCTGAAAAAACTTAGCGAGTCCATAAATAAAATAGAAAAAATCACTTTGGCGGCGGCAAAAACAGAGCTTATCGTAGGCGAGACGCTTCAGATTGCAGCGAGTATATACCCGGAAGATGCGGATCATAAAAAGCTGAATTGGACATCCGGCAATCCGGCCGTGGCGTCCGTAAGCGAAACCGGATTGGTTACCGCAAAAGCACAGGGAGCTGTTACGGTTTGGGCGAAAGCGCAGGACGGAAGCGACGTTATCGGAGAAATTGCTCTAAAAGTCGTTCAACCGGACGGATCACAGGGAGGATCGCAGGGTGATCAACAGGAAGAGAAATTGCCGGATGTGGGGATGGTTTATAAAACGAAAACATTGGAGTGCCGGATTCTGACGTCAAGCGCAGCTTCCAAAACGGTAATTGTTCAGAAATCCCTGAAAAAAAGCTCCAGAAAGATTTCGATTCCATCGGTGGTAAACATTGGAGGATACGATTATCAAGTGACGGAAATCAAGGCAAAAGTATTTCGCAATCATAAGAAGGCCACACAGGTGACGATTGGCGCAAATGTAGAAAAAATCGGAAAAGAGGCATTTTTGGGATGTAAGAATGTAAAGAAGGTTACGATTGCCTCAAAGAATCTAAAGAGCATAGGCAAAAAAGCATTTTCGGGCATAAAGAAAAATGCGGTGATAACCGTTCCCAAAAAGAAATACAGTAAGTATAAGTCGTATTTGAAAAAAGCAAAGACGGCGAACAGCGTAAAAATCAAGAAAAAATAAGCACGGGCCGCGGCAGAACGTCTTCTGCCGCGGTTTGTGTTGTGGTTGGGATAGATCCGGCCCGAACGCAGATGACCTGAAACCATTTGACTTACGAAAGCGTTGAGAATATAATAGAAATATTGCAAAGTAAAGAGACTTATACATAGAATCAGGAGGAAAGCGTTTTATGAAAAAAAAGAAATCTGCGTTTCTTTTTTTGTCTGTTATTCTGGCGGTTGTTTTGTTTACTCCCTGGAGTGTGACTGCGGATGAGCGAGATGAAAAAGGATTGGAATCTGTTTCGGGGACAGAGCGAATTACGGATATTTTTGAAGGACTGCCGGAAAATGATCAGTTGCTGGAAGGCTATATCAATGAATGTTTCTTTGACAGCTATTCTGTAACGCCCCTTGGAGACTTCGGGGAGAGCAGACTGGATGGCGTTGATTTAGCCGCGTATCATATTTTAAAAGAGAAGCTTGGCAAAATTGCATCAGGTGAAATTTCAAGCTCTAAGATAACGGTTTCTTTAGAAGATCTTGGAATTTCCCAAACAGAATGGACGGCGGCCGATTTTGGCCTTGAACAAATCAATCAGGAAACGTTTGAAACGGCTGCAACCGCGTTAAGAGAACAGATCACACCGAGTCTGCATACTATATTCCGCTATCTTTTGGTGGATTGCCCATACGATTTGTATTGGTTTAACAAAAGCAGCGGCGGCGTTGCCGTAAAGGGATGGAGTATTTCCGGATCTACCTTGAATGGAGAAGATTATACGATCTCCGTCAGCTCAGATCTGGAATACAGCTTTATTGTTGCAGAGGAGTATCAGGATGAAAGCGCGGAGAATCCTTCTTTAACGGTAAACGCAGCCATGATACGGACGGCAAATGAGGCTTCGGAAAACGCCAAAAAGATCGTAAAGAAATATGCCGGATACAGTGATCATGATAAACTGGAAGGATACAGAAAAGAAATCTGTGAGCTTGTTTCTTACAATTATGATGCGGCTGATACTCCAGGTACGCCGTACGGAAATCCATGGCAGCTCATTTGGGTATTTGATGAAGATCCCGATACAAACGTCGTGTGCGAGGGTTATTCCAAGGCATTTCAGTATCTGTGCGATCTGTCGGATTTTTTCAGCCCGAATATCCGCTGTTATACCGTCACCGGGACTATGGACGGGGGTACCGGAGCAGGTCCTCATATGTGGAACATTGTTACTATGGACGACGGGAAAAATTATTTGGTAGACGTGACCAACTGCGACGGTGATTCAGAGGAAGCGCAGGACAGATTGTTTCTTGTGGGCGCAGACGGAAGCGTTGCGGATAACTATGCGGTTGTCATTGAAAACGGATATGTGACGCAGACAATTACATATGAATATTCCGGTAAACAGGAAGGGGATATGAGCATGGTGGAAATGTATGGGGATATTCTTCAGATTTCCGCATCGGATTATGAATTTTCTTACGTACAATCCGGAAGATTTGGCTCTGACCTAGAATGGACGCTTGATGCGAACGGGATTTTAAATATCAAAGGTTCGGGCGATATGCCGGAGCCAGACGATCCAACGGATTATACCGTCATTCCATGGTATGATTACAGGGAAGACATCCAGCGCGTTGTCATTGAAGAAGGGATTACAAGCGTTGCAAGCTGGGCGTTTTTACAGATTACAAATATCAGTGAAATATATTTGCCGAAAGGTCTTTTGAGTATAGGAAACGCTTCTTTTGCAATGAGCGGCGTGGAACAGGCTGAGCTTCCGGATACGCTTACGTCGGTCGGCGTTCTGGCTTTTGCCAGTTGCGAGGATCTGAAAGAGCTCCAGATTCCCGCAAGCGTAACGGAAATCGGCGCAGGAGCGTTTATGGATTGCACAGCGCTGAAGGATATATGGTTTTTAGGAGCGTGTCCTGCATTTTTGGAGGGGGATGAAGAGGCATTTTCCGTATTTAAAGGTGATACGCTGACGCTGCATTATCCGGGAGCGCATCAGGCGTCATGGGCAGAGAAAGCCCGGGAAGGTTTTTTGGAAGCGGAAGTTGTATTTCTTGCGTCCTGCCGGGAAAACGAGCATATATGGGCGGAAGAATATACTGTGGATCAGGCTGCGACCTGTACAAAGGACGGCGAAAAATCCATACGGTGCACGATCTGCAATAAAATAAAAGAAAAAGCTGTGATACCAGGGGGACATGACTGGGAAGAAAATTACAGAACAGAGACGGCGGCAACCTGCAAAGAGAAAGGCATAGAATCCATTCACTGTAAAAATTGTGACGCTACAAAAGAGAGCAGAGAAATCCCGTTTGCAGCGCACAGCCTGGCGAAGTCCGGAGCAGGAGTAAATGAACATTACGCATGCCTGGTGTGCGGCAAAATGTATCGCGATGCGGCAGGAACGATTGTATTTGTATATTCGGATACCAAAGAAGAGATAAAGGAATTGCCGGACAAAACGGTAAAAGTAAGCGGCATTACAATTGAAACGGATGCTTCGGGCAAAATTGCGGCAGGCAAAAAAGTGACTTTGCGTGCAAACGTGGCGCCTGAGAACGCTGCAAATCCGGAGGTAATCTGGGAGTCTGACAATACCAGATATGCCGTGGTTAACAGCAAAGGCATTGTTACGACCAAAAAAGCAGGAAAAGGCAAAACCGTAACGATTACGGCGACTGCGGCTGACGGAAGCGGCATAAAAGCCGCTTTCAAAATAAAGCTGATGGCAAACGCCGTTACAAAGGTTAAGATTTTAAACGCGAAAAAGACATTAAAAGCCGGCAAAACGATGAAATTGAGAGCGGCAGTCTCCGCAAACGGCAAAAAGGCCAATAAAAAAGTGAAGTGGATCAGCTCTAATCCCAATTATGCCACGGTAAACGCCAGGGGACAGGTCAAGGCAAAGCCGGCGGGTAAAAATAAGACCGTGACCATTACGGCAATGGCTGCCGATGGAACAAAGAAAAAAGCAAAAATAAAGATACGGATTGATGCGTCATGATACTGCCACAGGAATTTAAAAACAGAATGAAAAAGCTGTTGGGGGATGAATACGCGGCATTTGAGGCGTCTTATGCAAATGAGATTCATAAGGCGCTTCGGATCAACGCATTAAAAGCAGAAGGCGATATTTTAGCCCATATGCCCTTTTCTTTAACACCGGTGCCGTGGGCGGAAAACGGTTATTATTACGCGGCCTGCGACGCTCCCGGAAAGCATCCGTACCACGATGCCGGACTGTACTATATTCAGGAGCCAAGCGCTATGGCTCCGGCAGAATATCTTGACGCTGCGCCGGGAGATAAAATCTTAGACCTCTGCGCTGCGCCGGGCGGCAAGAGTACGCAGATCGCAGCGAAAATGAAAGGGATGGGGATTTTGATTGCAAATGAAATCCATCCTGTCCGGGCGAAAATTCTATCGGAAAATATCGAACGCATGGGGGTCTGCAATGCGATTGTTACGAACGAAGCGCCGCAGAGGCTTGCAGAGTTTTTCCGCGGATATTTTGATAAAATTTTAGTTGACGCCCCCTGTTCCGGAGAAGGGATGTTTCGGAAACACGATGCCGCATCCGGGGAATGGAGCATGGATAATATTAACCTCTGCGCACGCAGACAGGATGAAATTTTAGCGTGCGCAGCAGACATGCTTCGTCCCGGGGGCAGACTGGTCTATTCCACCTGTACGTTTGCGCCGGAAGAAAATGAGGGAAGCGTCAGCCGCATGATTCGTCAGTTTCCGGAATTTGAAATAGTATCGGTCAGAAAAACAGACGAAATGACAGACGGAATCAAGGGAATCATAGAACAGGAGGCGGAACGGATCGGGCATGCGGTCCGCCTTTTTCCGCATAGGCTGCGGGGAGAAGGGCATTTCCTGGCCGTCCTGCAAAAAAGGTCCGGATTTTCCGGCAGTTACGGAAGATGTGAAACAGAGACCGGGATACCGGAAAAAAGCTGCGCGGAATGGCTCCGTTTCAGCGGAGAAAATTTAAAAGAAATTCCAAAGGGCATTTATTGCGCGTATGGCGATCAGTTGTATCTGCTGCCGGAGAACGCGCCCCTGTTGCGGGGGTTAAAAGCGATTCGTCCGGGGCTTCATCTTGGCATGAACAAAAAGAACCGTTTTGAACCTTCGCACGCGCTTGCGCTCTATTTAAAAAAAGAAGACGCATGCCGATGTCTGGATTTGCCATCGGAGGGCATGGAAATTACCGCATATTTAAGCGGCCAGGCGATTCCTTCAGATGGAGCGAAAGGCTGGCATCTGGTCACAACAGACGGATACGGCATTGGATGGGGCAAGCTTTCCGGAGGAATGATGAAAAATCATTATCCGAAAGGTCTTAGGAAGCGCTTAAGTTAAGTGGCGTCCTGCAATTTCCGTGAAGCGCTTTAAGTCTGGAGAAAGCCATTTGTCTCTATGGATCAGCAGCTGCGTATAGATGGGATAATCCATTTTATAATTTAATTTTTCAAGCATATGGTAAATAAGCTCCTTTTTGACCGCGAATTCGGGCAGAAGGCCAAGGCCCGTTCCGCAGAGAGAAATGGCTTTTATGACAGAAACGGAATCTGTCTCTAAAGCTGTTTTTACGCGGATTCCCCGGGAAAGGAGCTTTTCTTCGAATAATCTGCGGTACGGACAGTTTGGAGAGGGAAGCAAAATGCCGTAGGTTTCGAAATCTTCGTCCGTAATGGCATGCTTTCCGGAAAGCGCATGCGTAGAAGACGCCGCTAAGATAATCTGTTCTTTTCTTTTTTGGAGAACCTGTATGGATTTGTTTTGAATGGGCGTATCTAACACAATGGCGGCGTCGATTTCACCGTCGCAGAGCATTTGAATGCAGCGGCTGTAGTCCGGTATCTTCAAAAAAATTTCCGTATTTGGATAAAGAGCCGAAAATTCTTTTAAAATATCTTCGATCAGGTAGCCGGCGGCAGATTCCATAACGCCGATCGTCAGACGGCCCGCGTCTTTGTACAGAGATTTTATTTCGGACGAGAGAGATAGGATTCGCCTGGCAAAAGGAAGCAGACGATCGCCTTCTCCGGTCAGAGTTACGCTTTTGCCGATGCGTTCGAAAAGGCGTACGCCAAGTTCGTTTTCGAGAAGCTTTATGTGCGTGGTGACGCCTGACTGTGCACACCCTAAGGCTTCTGCGGCTTTGGTGAAGCTTTTTTTTTCATTTAAGACCAAAAAGGTTTTTAAATATTTTAATTGCATGCTTTTTTCTCCTGTTATCAAAAAAGATAATTATAATTTGAATATCAATCAAAAATTCATATGGAAATTTTAGCATAAGAATGTTTGGCAAACAACTTTTTTTGATTTTTTACGGAAATTTATTTACATGAAATTTGTAATTTCGTATACTCTTGTTGCGAAAAAAGAAATAAAAAACAGGAGAGATGGCAAATGAGGCATTTAACAGAAATAAGATGGCATGGCAGAGGCGGCCAGGGCGCCAAGACAGCAGCTTTGCTGCTTGCAGACGTGGCATTCAGCATAGGAAAGCATGTACAGGGATTTCCGGAATACGGGCCGGAGCGGATGGGAGCGCCAATTACCGCTTATGACAGAATCAGCGACTCCAAAATACGTGTGCACTCTAATATTTATGAGCCTGATTTTGTAGTTGTTGTGGACGATACCCTGCTGCAGGATACGGATGTAACGAAGGGGCTGAAAGAAGAGGGCGCGCTTCTAATCAATACGGAAAAAGAAGCGGATGAGATTCTGCCGCTTTTAAAAGGATATAAAGGTGAAATATACTGCATTAATGCAAAGAAGGTCTGCATGGAGACGCTTGGAAAATATTTTCCGAATACCCCTATGCTTGCGGCTGTTGTTAAAATTTCAAATATTATGGACAAAGATGTGTTTTTCAAGGAAATGGAAGATTCGTTCCGGCACAAATTTGCCAGAAAGCCGGAAGTTTTGGAAGGGAATAAAAAAGCCCTCGAGATGGCATGGGATGAAGTGAAGCTTTTAGGTCACGGCGCATGTGGAAATCAGCTTAACGTAGTAGCTTAAGGAAATTTAGGACGGAGGTTTATCAACGATGCTTTCTGCAAAAGAAATCAATGAAACAACAAGATGGCAGGATTTGACGGAGGGACTGCAGATTTATGAGCCGGCCACGTCAAAAGATTTTATGACGGGGGAATGGAGAACAGCTACGCCGGTGACAGACTGGGAGCGCTGCCGCCAATGTCTTTTGTGCGTTCCCTATTGTCCGGACAGCTGCATTCCGGTGGCAAAGGGCAAGCGTCTTGCCATTGATTATGACCACTGCAAAGGTTGTGGGATTTGTGAAAAAGCCTGTCCTTTCGGTGCAATTTCCATGAAGGAGGGTAAATAAAATGGCGATAAAAGAGAGAATGTCAGGCAATGAGGCCGTGGCATATGCAATGAAACAGATTAATCCCGACGTTATGCCGGCTTTTCCGATTACGCCTTCTACGGAGCTTCCACAGTTCGTGGCTTCTTACATAGCAAACGGAGAGATGGATACCGAATTTATACCGGTAGAAAGCGAGCACAGCGCGATGAGCGCGGCGATTGGAGCGGAAGCGGCGGGGGCGAGGACGATGACGGCGACGTCTTCCGCGGGACTGGCTTTGATGTGGGAAATGCTCTATGTGGCTGCTTCAAACCGGCTTCCGGTTGCGCTTGCGCTTGTGAACCGCGCATTGTCCGGGCCGTTAAACATTAACTGCGAGCATTCCGACAGCATGGGCGCGAGGGATTCCGGATGGATACAGATTTATGCGGAAGATAATCAGGAGGCGTACGATAATTTCATACAGGCATACCGGATCGCAGAGCACAAGGACGTTATGCTGCCGATTATGATTTGTCAGGACGGCTTTATTATCAGCCATGGCGTTTCCAATATAGAGCTTTTGGAAGACGGTCAGGTAAAGACGTTTGTCGGAGAATACAGTCCGGCGCATTTTCTGCTCAAAGAAGATGAAGCAATGGCGGTTGGCCCGTATGCCGTTTCCTGCTATGGCATGGAATCCAAGCGGGCGCAGGCACAGGCGATGTCCAATGCAAAACAGGTGATTTTGGATGTGGCCAGAGAATATGAAAAACTTTCGGGCAGAGCATATGGATTTTTTGAGGAGTATCGTTTGAGCGACGCTTCCTATGCAATAGTGGCAATCGGTTCCGTCTGCGGAACGATAAAAGATGCGGTGGATTTGCTTCGTGAAGAAGGAATTCGCGTGGGATTGTTGAAAGTACGCGTTTTTCGGCCGTTTCCGGGCGCGGAGCTGGCAAAAGCCCTGAAAAACTGCAAAGCAATTGCAATTATGGACCGCTGTGAAAGCTTCAGCGCAAACGGAGGGCCTTTGGCAGCGGAATTGTGCGCGGCATTGTTTGGGGATAAGAGCCAGGCGAAAGTGATCAAAATCGTTTACGGGTTAAACGGCAGGGATTTTACCGTGCAGGATGCGAAGAAGCTGTATGAGGATCTGGCCGGTTTGGATGCGGGCAGTATTCAGGAAACGGAAGAATACCGCTACATCGGTTTGAGAGATTAGGGGGTGTTGGCATGAGTCAGAAAAAATTCAAAGAAATTCAGGAAAGGCCGGAACGTCTTGCGCCGGGGCACAGGCTATGTGCGGGCTGCGGCGGATCGATTGCGGTCAGAAATGTGTTAAAAGCGCTGCATCCCGGAGACAAAGCGGTGGTTGGAAACGCGACCGGCTGTCTGGAAGTTTCTTCTTTTACTTACCCTTATACTTCTTATGAAGACAGTTATATTCACAATGCGTTTGAAAACGCGGGGGCGACTTTAAGCGGCGTGGAAACGGCTTACCATGCGTTAAAGAAAAAAGGCAAAATAAAATCAGATTATAAATTTATTACATTTGGCGGCGACGGAGGCACTTATGATATAGGGTTCCAGTCGTTATCCGGCGCGATGGAGCGTGGGCATGACATGGTATATGTCTGTTATGACAACGGCGCTTATATGAACACGGGAATCCAGCGTTCTTCCGCAACGCCGCAGTATGCGGATACGACGACGACGCCGGTTGGAAGAAATTCAAATGGAAAGCCGCAGAGCAGGAAAGATATTGCGGCAATTATGGCGGCTCACAATATCCCTTATGTGGCGCAGACGACGTTTGTCGGAAATATGATGGACTTGTATCAGAAATCGGAAAAGGCCATTTATACGCCCGGACCTGCATTTTTAAATATCATGGCGCCCTGTCCGAGAGGATGGAGATATGAAGCGCCGGAAATTGTGCATATCTGTAAAATGGCGGTGGAAACATGTTACTGGCCGTTATTCGAAGTGGCGGATGGGAAGTGGAGCCTTTCTTACAAGCCCAAAAAGAAACTGCCGCTGGAAGATTTTTTAAAGCCGCAGGGCAGGTTTAAGCATCTTTTTATGGCAGGAAATGAACATTTGATGGAAGCATTTCAGGCAGAGGTGGACAGAAGATGGGAAGAGCTGCTGCATAAATGCGAATCTTAAATTGCAAAGGAGATCAATGGCGCTATGGAGCAAACGCAGACATATCGTATATTCTGGCAAAAAAGGCAGGACGGAGGAGCAAGGCTTTTGCGGATCTGTGGAATGTCTTCTCATGTTTGCATACCATCACAGATTGCGGGGCATCCGGTTGTGGAAATTGCCCCGTATTGTTTTGCCGGAAACGGGAGGCAGCTTCCGCGAGGGTATGAAACGACGTTGACAGGCGACAGGGAGCTGTTTTTAGAAGAATTGTGCGGGGCCGCGGTCGAACATGTTTCGCTTCCGGATACGGTAAAAGAAATTGGAAATTGTGCATTTTATAACTGCAGAAAATTAAAAACGCTGCATATGGGAGAATCCGTTTGTTCCATAGGCAGCGATGCTTTTATGAATACAATTTCGCTGCACAGGATTTTGTTTCGGTGTCCGGCGGATAAAA
This sequence comes from uncultured Lachnospiraceae bacterium, assembly GCA_910586725.1. Lineage (GTDB taxonomy): Bacteria > Bacillota > Clostridia > Lachnospirales > Lachnospiraceae > Roseburia_B. The sequence goes on from CAJUJL010000028.1 coordinate 14,940, forward strand.
CCAGCGCAGCGAAACAGGTTTTGAGCCAGATTTCCTCTGATGTGGAAATTGAGTTTATGCAGAACGGGAACGCGCAGGCGAAGCTGTTTTATCCGGAATACGTCGAAACCTATGATGAGATCGCCCCGGCGCATTTGTTTGGAAGAAGCATCCGCGGGGAAGGTTTTCGGGCCAGACAGTGTTTTTTAGACGGCAGAGTTGATTTTGCCGCTTACGACGCCGTGTTTTTGCAGGCGTGCGTGGAAGAACCGGAAGCGACGCTGTCGCAAATGGCGCTGTGCCGCTTGAAATACCCGTATGCTTTGACGGATACGAGGAAAACAGAGTATAGAAATTATATCAAAGCGCATAGCCTGGATGCGGCTGCCCGGATGATTGCGCAAAGAAATTTGGAAGATCTGCAATTTCTGTGTCATGAAAAACTCATTGACGGCGCAAATCTTGCATTTTGCGTTTCAAAAGCGGCAGAATGCGGCTGGCCGGAGGGAACGGCGGTTCTTATACGTAATCAGGCAGAGTATGCAAAGAAAGAAAAGAAAAACCGTTATCGTCTGGATGCGTTTTTTTGAATTGACAGCCAGACGATTGCGAAAAGGAGGAAAGCAAGATGTCTCATGCAATTACGCATCCGGAATGGGAAGAGAAAATGTCAGAAAAAATTCTGACATGCATCCGCCATGAGCTTTATTTTGAGCTGCGTTATCTCAAACCGGCATTGTCCGCATTTGTCTTTCAGAAAAAAGAAGGCCTGTTGACATTTGCTACGGACGGAACGTATTTGTATTATTCCGCGGAACCACTGTTTCGTATTTTTAAAAAGAACGCGAAATTTCTGGACAGGGTATATCTGCATAGCGTTTTGCACTGTATTTTCCGGCATCTCTGGCTGAGAGGAAGGCGTGACAGAAGGCTTTGGAATCTTTCCTGCGATATTGCGGTGGAAATGGTAGTGGATTCTTTGGAATATTCCTGCGTCAAACGCATTTTAAGCCTGATCCGGGGGCGTGTTTACGATGCGTTTTCCGCAAAAGAGGGAAGGTCTGCCGCCGTCATTTACCGATGGCTAAACGAGCAGGAGGAAGAGAAAATCCAGGAGCTTGCGAGGGAGTTTTATACGGACGACCACAGATACTGGCCCGCGGAAGATGAGGAAACGCCGTCCTGTATACAGGCGAGGGAAAAGTGGGGTAAAACAGGCAGACAGGCGGCTTTGGAACAAAAGCGAAGCGGAAGGGAAATGTCAGGCGGTGAGGAACTGCTTGACGTTTGGGTTCAGGCGGCAAAAAGAAGACGAAGTTACGGTGATTTTCTGAAGAAGTTTGCGGTATTTTGGGAAGAGCCGCACTTGGATTTGGATGAATTTGATTTGGGGTATTATACGTATGGACTGAACCTGTACGGCAATCTTCCCCTGATAGAGCCTTTGGAAACGAGAGAAGTAAATAAAATCCGTGAGCTTGTCATTGTGCTGGATACCAGTTATTCTACAAGTAAAGGTCTGATCAGCGGTTTTTTGCGTGAAACGTTGTCCATATTATCCTCTAGGGAACATTTTTTTGATATTTGTTCAATACGGGTTTTGCAATGTGACAATCGGGTGCAAAAAGACGTAAAGATAAGCGGGAGAGAAGATATGGAACGGCTGATTGCGGAAATGGAGATCTGCGGCGGAGGAGGAACGGATTTTCGTCCGGCGTTTTCTTATGTGGAAGCATTGCGAAAGAACGGTGAAATGCAGAGGCCGGGAGGGCTTTTATATTTTACGGACGGAAAAGGGATTTACCCGGAGAAGAAACCGGATTATAAAACGGCTTTTTTGTTTTTGGAAGAGGATGAGGAGGCGCAGACGCCGCCCTGGGCGATGCGCCTGAAATTAGAACCGGAGGATTGGACGCATGAATATGAAACAGGCAAAGGAAGAATTGAAACATACGGTGACGGCGTATCTGGCAAAAGATGAAGCGGGCAATTATATCATACCGCGGATCCGGCAGCGGCCGGTCGTATTGATGGGGCCTCCCGGCATTGGCAAGACGCAGGTGATGCAGCAGGTTGCAAAAGAGTGCGGGGTTTTGCTTTTGTCTTATACCATTACGCATCATACAAGGCAGAGCGCGGTAGGGCTGCCTTTTATAAAAGAAAAGGAATTTGACGGAAAAGCATATTCCATAACGGAGTATACGATGAGCGAAATCATTGCCGGTCTTTATCAGAAAATGGAGGAGAGCGGACGTCGCGAAGGCATTCTTTTTATTGACGAGATAAATTGCGTTTCGGAGACGCTTGCGCCGGCAATGCTTGCGTTTTTGCAGTGCAAGACGTTTGGCAATCAGGCGGTGCCGGAGGGATGGGTGATTGCCGCGGCCGGAAATCCTGTGGAATATAATAAGTCCGTGCGGGAATTTGATATGGTAACTTTGGACCGCGTACGGATGATCTCCATAGAAGCGGATGATAAGATCTGGAAAGAATATGCAAGAAATCAGGACATACACGGCGCCCTGCTAAGCTATCTGGAAATCCGTCCGAACAATTTTTACCGTGCACAGGCGGATGTGGACGGGATGCAGTACGTAACGGCAAGAGGATGGGAGGATTTCAGCTATTTACTGCGCAGTTATGAAAAGATGCAATTGCCTGTGTCGGAAGAAATTGTTTACGAATATCTGCATCATAAGGAGGTGGCGGAAGACGTCGCCGCCTATATTGATTTGTACCGGAAATACCAGGATGACTACGGAATAGAGGAAATCCTTTTGGGAAACGTAAAGCCGGCTGTTTTCGCAAGAATTTACAAAGCCGGTCTGGATGAGCGGATCAGCGTGGTAAATCTCTTGATTGACGCCTTGATGCGGCGTTTTCGAAAGGTGTTTTTTGAAAAAAGCGTGACGGATGCATATTTTGACTTTCTGAAAACGTATCGGCGCAGGCTAAGTGAAAAAGAGCAGGATGCCGGTGAATATATGCGGCAGCTTTCAGAATGGGAAGATTCTTTTGACGCAAGAGAGCGGGACGGTTTTATGAGCGCGGAAGAGAAGGCGCAAAAGAAACGTTTGTCTGTTTTGTTAAAAGAGGGAAGTCCGGGCTGCGAATCAGCGTCTGCAAACGAGGCTTTTTCTTATGTGAAAGGCTGTTTTGATGCGCAGAGAGCGAAACTGGAAAAAGCGGAAGAAGAAGCCGGTTTTTCTTTGGAAGCCGCATTTGATTTTATGGAAGAGGCTTTTGGGCAGGGAGAAGAGATGGTGATTTTTGTTACGGAGCTTGCCGTCAGCAAAAAAGCGGCTTCGTTTCTGGCGGAATGCACATGCGAGCGGTATTTGTCGTATAGCGGGCAGCTTTTGATAGGAACGAGGAAAAGGGAAATTTTATCGGAGCTGGCAGACAGATGACAGATTGCCGCCCAATACCCACTGCAACAATTGAAATACCAGGAAAGAAAGGAAATCAACGATTATGAAAAGAGCGGAAGATTTAAGAGAATTGTTATCAAGGATTGACCGAAGGGGCTATCCGGCTTATAAGGATACGGCAGGAAAATACCAGTTTCGAAACTATACGTTGTCGATAGATCATGTACAGGGCGATCCTTTTGCTGCGCCCTCTAAGCTAAGCGTGATTGTCGGAGGAAAACAGGGAGGATTTCCGGAGGCGTATTATGACCGTTCCTTTCGAAGAGCGGCTTTGCAGGATATGCTGATTCGGCGGTTTTATCAGAAGACGGAGAAGTTTTCTTTTCAGGCAAAAGGCTCTGGAAAAAGCGGGATGATCGCGGTCAGCAGACCGGGACAAAAGATTTTGGAGAGAAGCGCATGCCAGATCAATGAGAAAAACGGAGAAATTGTGTTTCGTCTGGAAGTCGGCTTTCCGGCAAACGGAAGAACGGTTAATTCCAGAGAGCTGGAAAAAATCCTGTTTGTGTTTTTGCCGGAATGCATTGAGCATTCGTTGTACTATAAAGCGTACAACCCAAAGCAGGTGAGCGATGTAATCGCGCTTTCTGACGATCAGCAGTTTATCCGTCAGGAGTTAATCAGGCAGAATCTTACGGCATTTGTGGCAAACGGCTCTGTTTTGCCCAGGGCTACGGGCGTTTCAGACCGTCCCATGAATGGAGCCGTAAAATTTCAGTCCCCGTCTTCTATGGAAGTAGCCATGGAGCTTCCGCACAGGGGAAAAATCACCGGAATGGGAATCCGACGCGGCATAACGCTGATTGTGGGAGGAGGCTACCATGGGAAATCCACATTGTTAAAGGCGCTTGAGGCCGGGGTTTACAATCATATCGCAGGGGATGGAAGAGAGTTTGTCATGACGGACGACACTGCGGTGAAAATCCGTGCGGAGGATGGCCGCAGCGTGAAAAAAACGGATATTTCCATGTTTATTGGAACGCTTCCAAACGGGAAGGATACCCGGGCGTTTACTACGGAGGACGCCAGCGGCAGCACGTCTCAGGCTGCAAATATGATAGAAGCCATGGAGGCGGGGACAAATGTTTTTCTGATTGACGAAGATACTTCCGCCACCAATTTTATGATTCGGGACGAATTGATGCAGCGCGTGGTGCACAGAGAATCGGAGCCGATTACGCCTTTTATTGACAGAGTTACGGAATTGTATGAGAGGTTTCAAATTTCTACGGTTTTGGTAGCGGGAAGCTGCGGTTCTTATTTTCACAAGGCGGATACGGTGATTCAGATGAAGCAATATGTGCCGGTGGATGTGACGGAACTTGCCAGAGAGGAAGCGTCGCATTTTCCGTTGGAGCTGGGGCAGTTAAAACCGGCGTTGGCGCCGGAATTTCGCAGGGTGTTATCCGCAAAGGCCGGCGTCAGAGACAGGATGAAGATAAAAGCCATGGGACGGGATGCAGTTTCCATAGATAAAGAGACGGTAGATCTTAGATATGTGGAGCAGATTGCAGATACGGAGCAGACGGTTTTATTAGGATATATGCTAAAATATGTTTTACAGGAATTGCCGGGCGGGAAACTGACCTTGCGAGAGACGGTGGACCGGCTGTTTGAAATCCTTGAAGAAAAAGGCATGGAGGGAATTTACGGCGGCAGGTATCTTCCCACCGGGCTGGCCATGCCGCGCAGACAGGAAGTGTTTGCGTGCTTAAACCGGTACCGGAAGTTTTAGGATGGGGGACGGATACCTACTTGTAAAATCCCGGAATCTGTCATATAATAGGGCAGATACAGCCATGTCAGGATGGATTCCCATATCTGGCAGGAGAAATGAGGTGCGGTATGAAATCGTTGCGGCAATTGTTGGACCGTATGGATTATACGTGTACGCAGGGGGATTTGGACTTTAATATCACGGACCTGGTATATGATTCCAGAAAAGTGACAAAAGATTGTTTATTTGTATGTATCAAGGGAGCCGTTTCAAACGGACATGAGTTTGCGGCGCAGGCGGCAAAAGAGGGCGCACGGGCGATTGTTGCGTCCGAAGAAATTTCCGTTTCTTCCAATACAGCTGTAATCCGGGTCAAAGATACGAGATATGCGCTGGCTCTTTTATCGGCGGCATATTTTGACTATCCGGCGGAGCAGTTAAAAGTGATTGGAATTACCGGAACAAAAGGAAAGACGACGACGACCTATATGGTAAAATCCATATTGGAGGGCGCAGGGTATCAGGTTGGACTGATCGGGACGATTGAGACAGTCATTGGATCCCGGACGATTCCTTCTGCAAATACGACGCCGGAATCTTACCTGATACAGAAATACTTCAGAGAAATGATAGAGGAAGGCTGCAGCTGCTGCGTCATGGAGGTTTCTTCCCAGGGGCTTATGATGCACAGAACGGCGGGCTTTTTGTTTGAGATTGGGATTTTTACCAATCTGGAGCCGGATCATATCGGGCCGAACGAACACGCTTCGTTTGAAGAATACATGGCATGTAAAAGCCTTTTGTTTAGCCAGTGCAGACTGGGGATTTTAAATGCGGATGATGCGCATTATAAAGATATGTTAAAGCATCATACCTGTGAAGTGGAGACATTTGGATTTACGGAGGAAGCCGATCTTAGGGCTGCGGACTTGCAGCTTGTGCACAGGCCGGGCTATCTTGGCGTTTGCTATCATGTATCCGGTAAAATGGATTTTGATGTGGAGATTGACGTGCCGGGAAAATTCAGCGTTTACAATTCTCTGACCGCGATCGCTATCTGCCGTCATTTTCAGGTGGAAACAGATGTGATGAAGCGGGCGTTAAAAAAGGCCAGGACGAAAGGGCGAATCGAAATGATAAAAGTTTCGGATGCGTTTACGCTGATGATTGATTATGCGCACAATGCCATGAGTCTGAAAAGCCTTTTGTCTACATTAAAGGAGTATGAACCGGGACGTTTGGTCTGTCTGTTTGGGTGCGGCGGTAACCGTGCAAAATCCAGGCGGTTTGAAATGGGCGAGGTTTCCGGCAGAATGGCTGACCTTACGATCATCACGTCGGATAATCCGAGATTTGAAGAGCCCCAGGCAATCATAGATGATATAAAGACAGGGATTTTAAAGACAAAAGGCCGGTATGTGGAAATCATTGACCGGAAAGAGGCCATCCGTTACGCGATTGCGAACGGAAAGCCGGGAGACGTCATTGTACTGGCGGGAAAAGGGCATGAAGATTACCAGGAAATCAAGGGAAAGAAATATCCGATGGATGAACGGACGCTGATCGCGGAAGTTTTGCAGGAATTACAGATGAAGCAATAGTGGCAGGTGGTAAAATGTCAGAATATGCCGATGTGATCATAGACATATCCCGTGAAAATTTAGATCATGTGTTCGAGTACCGGATACCGGCGCATCTTGCGGACGAAATTTATCCGGGCGTACTGGTAAAAGTTCCGTTTGGAAAGGGAAACCGCTTCCTTCGGGGCTTTGTCGTGGAGGTGAAGGGAACTGCCGAATTCGACGAAAGCAAAATCAAAGAAATCGCTTCCGTAGAAACGGGCAGCGTGGCGATAGAATCACAGCTGATTTCTCTTGCGGCGTGGATGCGTAAAAATTATGGCGCGACCATGAACCAGGCTTTGAAGACGGTGATTCCCGTGAAGCGGAAAATAAAAGCAAAAGAAAAGCGCATGGTCGTTTTGTGCATGGAGGAAAAGGAAGCGAAAGAGCAGCTTCTGTTGTTTCAGAAAAAACACCATACTGCAAGGGAGCGGCTGTTACAGGAGCTTTTGGAGCATCCAAGGCTTTCATATGAAATTGTAACGCAAAAGCTGAATATTTCCTCCGCCGTGATACATGCTTTGGAAGATATGCAGATCGTAAGAACGGAACGGGAACTGCAGTACAGAAATCCCACCTGCCTTCTGCAAAACAAAACAACTCCCATCCGGTTAAACGATATGCAAAAGCGGGCGGTCGATACGGTGCTTTCGGATTTGCATCAAGGCGTGCATAAGACGTATCTGCTGCATGGCGTTACGGGAAGCGGGAAAACCGAGGTTTATATAGAGCTGATTGCGGACATTCTCAAAGAAGGCAGAAGGGCGATCGTGCTGATTCCGGAAATAGCCCTGACGTATCAGACCGTTATGCGGTTTTATGGCAGGTTTGGAGAACGTGTTTCTATTATGAATTCCAGAATGTCTCAGGGAGAACGCTACGATCAGTTTCTGCGGGCCAAAAACGGAGAGATCGACATAATGATCGGTCCAAGATCCGCGTTGTTTACGCCGTTTTTCAATCTGGGACTGATTATTATCGACGAAGAGCATGAAGGCAGTTATAAGAGTGAAATACTGCCCAGATACCATGCCAGGGAGACGGCCATAGAGCGTGCGAGAGCGGCTGGAGCTTCTGTTGTGCTTGGATCTGCGACGCCTTCGATAGACAGTTATTATAAGGCTAAAACCGGTGAATATCATTTGATCGAAATGAAAAACAGGGTATCGAAAAAACCGCTTCCTTCCTGTGAGGTGGTGGATCTGCGGGAAGAATTGAAAAAGGGAAACCGCTCTATTTTAAGCGTACGGCTCCAGACGCTGATTGCTGACCGGCTGGCAAAAAAGCAGCAGATCATGCTGTTTTTAAACCGCAGGGGATTTTCCGGTTTTGTATCGTGCCGTGCGTGCGGATATGTGATGAAATGCCCGCACTGCGACGTATCGTTAAGTCTGCACAGGGAGGCCGCGGGGGAAAAACTGATTTGCCATTACTGCGGGTATGAGGAAGAGAAACCGCGCGCCTGTCCAAAATGCGGCTCCAATTATATCGGAGGATTTAAAGCCGGCACGCAGATGATCGAGTGCGTAGTGGGAAAGGCATTTCCACAGGCGCGAATGCTTAGGATGGATTTTGATACGACAAGGAGCAAAGACGGATACGAACGGATTTTATCCGCGTTTGCCAATCACGAAGCGGATATTTTAATTGGCACGCAGATGATTGTGAAAGGACATGATTTTCCGAATGTGACGCTGGTTGGAATTCTGGCTGCGGACTTGTCTATGAATGTTGGAGATTACCGCGCTGCGGAAAGGACGTTTCAGCTTTTGACGCAGGCGGCGGGGAGAGCAGGAAGAGGCAGGGAGTTTGGCGAAGTGGTAATTCAGACCTACAATCCTGAACATTACAGTATTGAGGCGGCAAAAGAACAGGATTACGGCAAATTTTACCGCTCGGAAATTGCGGTCAGAAAACTTGCGTCGTATCCTCCGGTTTCCAATATGCTGCTTCTTCTGCTGACGGCGGAAAGAGAAGAAGAGGCAGAATATGAAGCCGCTTATCTGGCGGCTTTGGTTGCAAAGGCAAAGATTGAAGGCCTTAAGATCATCGGGCCGGCAAGCGCGGCGGTCGGAAAAGTCAAGGACATATACCGCAAAGTTATTTATTTTAAACACAGGGATTACGCACAGCTTGTAGAATTAAAAGACAGGCTGGAGTTGTTTTTTAAGAAACGTACAGACAGGAAACAGGTCAATGTTTCCTTTGATTTCAATCCGCTAAACGGAATATAAAAATACAATCAGGAGGTTGGCATGGCGCTTCGAACAATCAGATTACTGGGAGATCCGGTATTAAACAAAGTATGCAGGGAAGTAACGGAAGTCACTCCCAAAATTAAAGTTTTAATTGACGATATGCTTGAGACAATGTATGAGGCGGAAGGCGTGGGACTGGCGGCGCCGCAGGTGGGTGTGTTAAGAAGAATTGTAACGATCGATATAGGAGAAGGGCCGATTATTATGATTAACCCGCGCATCGTTTCCGCAGACGGAGAACAGGTCGGGGGTGAGGCGTGTTTAAGTTATCCGGGAAAAGCCGGACAGGTGACCAGACCGAATCATGTGGTGGCAAGGGCATTGGATGAGAACATGGAAGAATTTGAGATAGACGCAACGGAGCTGCTGGCAAGGGCAATCTGTCATGAAATTGACCATTTAGACGGACATATGTACACAGAGTTTGTAGAAGGCGATATTTACGATGTGGAGGCGGAAGAGGAGGAATAGCGATTGCGTGTAATATTTATGGGAACTCCGGATTTTTCAGTGAAAACGCTGGAAGAAATCATTTCGGCAGGACATGAAGTTGCGCTGGTGGTGACGCAGCAGGATAAGCCCAAAGGAAGGGGCAAATCCATGCAGCCGTCTCCGGTAAAAGAATGCGCGCTCAAACATGGCCTTGAAATTTTCCAGCCGAAGAAAATCCGGGATGCGGAAAATGTGGAATATCTTAGGAAATACCGGCCGGACATCATCATTGTAGTTGCGTTTGGGCAGATTTTAACGAAAGAAATCTTAGAAATGCCGCCGTATGGCTGCGTCAATGTGCATGCTTCCCTGCTTCCGAAATACCGGGGGGCCGCGCCGATTCAGTGGGCGGTGATGAATGGAGACGCCGTTTCCGGCGTTACGACGATGCGTATGGACGCGGGGATCGATACGGGAGATATGATTGAAAAAGCAGAAGTTGTTCTTTCGGACGATGAAACGGGAGGAAGCCTGTTTGAACGCCTGGCGGACGAGGGAGCCAGGCTGTGTGTGCATACGATGCGGCTGATAGAAGAGGGCCGGGCGGTTTATACCAGACAGGATGAGTCAAAGGCTACGCACACAGGTATGATTTCCAAGCAGATGGGGAATATTGACTGGGAGCAGCCGGCAGAAGACATCGAGCGTCTGGTGCGGGGTCTGAATCCCTGGCCGAGCGCGTATACCAGGCTCAATGGGAAAACCTTAAAAATCTGGCGCGCAGAGACGGAGCGCGGAGGAGACGGAAAAGACGCCGGGAAAGTTGTTTTTGTTTCGAAGGATCAGTTAAAGATACAGACAGGAGAAGGCATTCTTTCTGTTCTGGAAGTTCAGATGGAAGGGAAACGGCGCATGCGTACGGAAGACTTTTTAAGGGGATATGAGGTTATGGAAGACACTGTTTTATCACAGAGCTGACATAAAGGAGGTCATGGTTATGTATGGATTTGGTTATTACAGTTGGTTTGATCCGACTTATATTCTGGTGGTTATCGGCGCGGTTATCTGCCTGATTGCATCCGCCAGGGTAAAGAGCACGTTTCATAAATATTCCGCATACCGCAGCATGAGCAATCTGACCGGCGCGCAGGCCGCCGAACGCATCCTGCACAGGGCCGGGATCTATGATGTTTCGATCCGGCATATCAGAGGCAGTCTGACCGATCACTACGATCCCAGAAACAAAACGCTGAGCCTGTCGGATTCCGTATATGGGCAGACATCGGTAGCGGCGATTGGCGTTGCGGCGCATGAATGCGGGCACGCAATTCAGCATCAGAAGAGCTATGCGCCGCTTTCGATACGCGGCGCGATTGTACCGGTGGCGAATTTCGGCTCTGCGCTTGCATGGCCGCTGATACTTATCGGCGTGCTTTTTTCCAGCAATACTGGTTCATTTTTGATTCATCTTGGGATTTTTCTGTTTTCTTTCGCAGTTCTGTTTCAGCTGATTACGCTTCCGGTGGAATTGAATGCGTCAAACAGGGCGATTAAAATTTTGGGCGATACCGGAATCTTAAATGCGCAGGAGCTTCCCATGACAAGAAAGGTTTTGGGCGCGGCGGCGCTGACTTATGTGGCCGGTGCGGCTGCGGCGATACTACAGCTTTTGCGGCTGTTGATTTTGTTTGGAGGAAGAAATGACGACTGACGGAACAAACGGCAGGGAGCTGGCGCTTTCCGTTCTGCTGGCCGTAACAAAAGAGGGCGAATACAGCCACATTGCGCTTTCGGCGGTACTGGAAAAATACCAGTATTTAACGAAGCGGGAACGGAGCTTTGTTACCAGGCTTAGCCAGGGTACGCTGGAGAGGATGATTGAGTTGGATTACATCATCAATCGGTTTTCCAAAATAAAAACAGATAAAATGAAACCTGTGATTTGCTGTATTCTGCGGATGGGCGTCTATCAGCTGAAATATATGGACGCCGTGCCCGTATCCGCGGCATGCAACGAGTCGGTCAGGCTGGCGGAAAAAAAGGGGTTTCGGAATTTAAAAGGATTCGTGAACGGCGTGCTGCGAAATATCGGCAGGAATTTAGATACGATTACTTATCCGGATGAGAAAGAGAATCCGCTGTACGCATGGTCCATCCGTTATTCCCTGCCGGAATGGATGCTTGCCCAATGGAGCCGTGACTATGGCATGGAAAAAGCGAAATCTATAGCGGAGTCCTTCTACCGGGAAAGAAGAACCAGCATACGAATCAATCGTATGAAAACAGAACCGGAACAGTTAAAAAGAATACTGGGACAAAAGGGCATAAAGGCCGAGCGGGTCAGCTTTAAGGAAGATCCCGATTTTGATTACGCCATGTATCTTTCAGGCTACGATTACCTCTCTTCCATATCAGAATTTGAACAGGGATATTTTACGGTGCAGGATGTCAGCTCCATGTTTGTGACGCATATTGCAAATCCCAAAGAAGGGGATTATGTGATAGACGTCTGCAGCGCGCCCGGGGGAAAAAGTCTGCACGCCGCGGAATGGATGCGCGGCAGCGGTACGGTGGAAGCGAGGGACCTTACGGATTACAAAGTGGATTTGATTGAACAGAACATCAGAAGATGCGGCGCAGAAAATATTTTTGCAAAAAAACAGGATGCGCGTATTTTAAAGGAAGGTTCTGTCGGCAAAGCAGATGCAGTATTTGCGGACTTGCCCTGTTCCGGGCTTGGCACGCTGGCCAAGAAACCGGACATTCGGTTTCGAATGACAGAAGAGATGGAAAAAGAGCTTGTTTTATTGCAGCGGGAGATTTTAAGCGTGGTCAGGCAGTATGTGAAACCCGGAGGAGTTTTAATTTTTTCGACATGTACGATGGACCGGATGGAAAATGATGAAAATACGGCATGGTTTTTGAATGAAAATCCACAGTTTTCTTTGGAAGTGAAACGGCAGTTTTTTCCGGACGAAGGGGAATACGACGGATTTTATATTGCAAAATTCAGGCGGGAACAGGAAAAGGCATGACAGAAAAAACGGATATAAAATCAATGAATTTGGACGAGCTTACGTCTTATGTCACGAAAAATGGAGAAAAGTCGTTTCGGGCAAAGCAGATGTATGAGTGGATGCATCAGAAATTGTCAGAATCTGTCGATGAGATGACGAACCTTCCTGCCGGATTTCGGGCAAAATTACAACAGGAATGCAGCTGCATTGCGTTACGACAGGCGGATGTGCAGATTTCCAAAAAGGACGGCACGAGGAAATACCTGTTTTTACTGGAAGACGGAAATGTAATCGAAAGCGTTTTTATGCGGTATAAATTCGGCAATTCCGTCTGCATTTCCTCACAGGCGGGATGCGCTATGGGGTGCAGATTCTGCGCTTCGGCGATCGGAGGACTGAAGCGGAATCTCCGGCCGTCTGAGATGCTGGAGCAGGTGTACCGGATTCAAAGAGACGTCGGCGAGCGGATTTCCCATGTAGTAGTCATGGGGACCGGGGAACCTCTGGACAATTACGAAAATCTTTTAAAATTTATTGAAATTTTGACGGATGCGAACGGTTTGCATATCGGTCAGAGAAATGTAACGGTGTCAACCTGCGGAATCGTTCCGAATATGCGCAGGCTTGCAAATGAGAAGCTGCAGATTACGCTGGCGTTATCGCTGCATGCTTTTACGCAGGAAAAAAGAGAATATCTCATGCCGATAGCGTCCCGATATGATTTACAGGATGTTTTGGATGCCTGCAGCTTCTACTTTGAAAAAACAGGGCGCAGGGTTACGTTTGAATATGCGCTGGCAAAGGGCGTCAATGACTCGAATGAGGACGCGGACGGTTTGGCAAAGCTTCTTTCGGGCAGAAACTGCCATGTCAATTTAATTCCGATTAACCCGGTAAAAGAACGGGAATTTAAAGAAAGCGGACAACCGGCCGTGCTTGCTTTTCAAAATAAACTGGTTAAAAACGGGATCAATGCGACGGTCAGAAGAGAACTGGGCAGAGATATTGACGCCGCATGCGGGCAGCTGCGAAAGAAATACATGGATACACAGGAATAATATACAGGAAGATGAAAGAGAATAGTAACGCAGACAGTATGCAAAAGGACAAGTAGTTATTTATTGCTTGTTCTTTTATTTCGGTTGTGATAGAATATCTAATGTTATAAATCCGTGCATTTGGCGCGGTCAGAATCGGACCGTTATTGCAATGGGCAGAGATCTTGACGCGGTCCGCGGACAGCCGCATAAAAATATATGGAGAGGAGGCAGATTGTATGAAATCATATGCTATGACGGATATTGGAATGCATCGGAAAATGAATCAGGATTTTTATTATGCTTCAGAGCAGCCGGTGGGGAATCTGCCGAATCTTTTTATTGTAGCGGACGGCATGGGAGGACACAATGCGGGAGAATACGCGTCCCGTCATGCGGTGGATACCATGGTGGCAAATGCTAAGAATTCCCTGCATATTCAGCCGATGGCAATTTTACAGGACGCGATTGCAGAGGCGAATCAGGAACTGTTAAGAGAGGCTTCGCGGAATGCGTCTATGTGGGGAATGGGGACGACGGTAGTTGCCGCCGTTATTGAAGATGACCGTCTTTATATCGCAAATGTAGGGGACAGCCGTTTGTATATCGTAAGCGATACCATACGTCAGGTTACGAAAGACCATTCGCTTGTGGAAGAATTGGTGAGACGGGGAGAAATCAGCAGAGAGGATGCGAGAACGCATCCGGATAAAAATATTATTACAAGAGCAGTCGGCGCTGTAAAAGAGATTGAGATTGATTTTTTTGAAGAAGAGATAAAACCTGGAGACAGAATGCTTTTGTGTTCAGACGGGCTTACGAATATGATAGAAGATCAGAACATGCACATGATGATAGACGGGCAGCGCGATATTGCGAAAGTAGTGGAACGGCTAATTGAAACTGCCAATCAAAATGGAGGGAAAGATAATATTACAGCGGTATTAATAGATCCATTTTCTGAATAGTAACAGGGATGTGCAGAAAGGAGCAGTATATGTTATCAGCAGGGATGTTTGTGGCGGATCGCTATGAAATCATCGGGAAAATAGGCGCTGGCGGTATGTCAGACGTATATAAGGCCAGAGATCATATATTAGGGCGCAATGTCGCCATAAAAGTTTTAAAACAGGAGTTTAGCGAGGATGTAAATTTTGTTGTCAAGTTCCGTACGGAAGCGCAGTCGGCGGCAGGGCTGGAGCATCCGAATATTGTCAACATTTATGACGTTGGCAGCGAGTCGGGCATGCACTATATTGTGATGGAATATGTAGAGGGCGTGACGCTTAAGACTTATATAGAAAAGAAGGGGAGACTGACCTATAAAGAGGCTGTCAGCATTGCCATTCAGGTGGGGCGCGGCATGGAAGCGGCTCATGCGAAAAATATTATACACAGGGATATTAAACCACAGAATATCCTGATTTCTACGGAAGGAAAAGCAAAGGTTACGGATTTTGGTATTGCAAGGGCAGTTTCCAATAATACAATCAGCGCAGACGTCATGGGTTCCGTGCATTATGCGTCTCCGGAACAGGCGCGCAATGGGTTTGTCAATGACAAAAGCGACATCTATTCGCTTGGAATTGTTATGTATGAAATGGTTACAGGACGGGTTCCTTTTGACGGAGAAACTACCGTTGCAATAGCAATACAGCATCTTCAGGAAGAAATGGTGGTTCCAAGCGTTTATGCGCAGGATCTGCCGATTAGTCTGGAGAAGATCATTTTAAAATGTACGCAGAAGAGCGCGGACCGCAGATATGCCAATATCAGCGAGCTTTTGCGGGATTTAAAAGAAGTTTTAGTAAATCCAAACGCGGACTTTGTTAAAATCTCGGACGGCAGCCAGAACAGAACGCGCGTTATCAGCGAGGGCGAAGTAAGGGAAATTAAGAGCGCCAGAACGCTTCCGCCGGAACCGAAAAAAGAAGAGTACGCATATCCGGCAAAAGAGCAGGATGAGGAAGAGGAAGAAGAGGAAGGATTTTTAAATCCCCGTCTGGAAAAAGCGGTGACAATCGGCGGCATTCTTGCAGCGGTTATTATTATCGGGATTGTCGTTTATCTGGTGGGCAATATCCTGGGGATTTTTGGAGGAACTCCCAAGAAGCAGAAGGAGCCTGACACGCAGGAAAGTTCCGTAATCAATACGGAGAAAGCAAAAACAGAGCAGGTTGCCATGATAAAAGTAATGGGGATGACATTTTCCGAAGCGAAGAGCGCATTGAAAGAAAAAGGGCTTGGCATTTGGGAAGCCGGCAAACAGGCCTCGGATGAATATGAAGTGGGTCAGATCATGAGCCAGGATGTGGAAGAAGGAGCCATGGTCGATGTTCATACGACGATTAATGTGTATATCAGCACGGGAGCCGGCGAAATCATCGTTCCCAATGTAGAAGGCTATGACAGTGAAGCGGCGATTAACATGCTTCAGGATCATGGATTCTTAGCAGACCGCAGATATGAATACAGCGATACGGTTGCCTCCGGCAAAGTGATTTCACAATCGCCGTCCGCAGAATCGCCCGCAAAAAAAGGCGATACGGTACAGATTGTAGTAAGCCAGGGCAAAGAAGCCGTTGCGGTGCCCGGCGTTTTGAATAAGCCGCAGGAAGAAGCGGTTCATATGCTGACGCAGGCAGGGCTGAATGTGACAAGCACTTCTACGGAACCAAGCGATACGATACCGAAAGGCAATGTCATAAACCAGAGCATTGCGGAGGGAAAATATGTAGACAGAGGAACGGGAATTACCCTTGTAATCAGTTCCGGAAGCAATAAAACGTATTATTGGACCAAATTTACCGTATCGGCGCCGGACAGTGACGATGTGGTCTCCGGAGATATTGTTTTGATTGGATCAAACGGAACGGAGATACAGAGTTGGGAAAATATCAGGAAATTCCCTCATACGATTACCGCAAATGACATTGAAAACTGTGACAGCGGTACGATTAAAGTCACATGGCATTTATCGGACGGAAGCACAAGTGAGCAGACACAGAATGTGATATTCAATAAACAGTAGAATAAGTTTATGAAAGGGAAAATTATCAAAGGCATTTCCGGATTTTATTATGTACATGCGCCTGAGTCCGGAATATATGAATGTAAGGCAAAAGGAATTTTCCGCAACCGGAAAGTAAAGCCTCTGGTTGGAGACAACGTCGAGTTTGTTGTGACAGACGAAGCAGATAAAGAAGGAAACATCGTAGAGATAGACGTCAGGAAAAATGAGCTGATTCGTCCCGCCGTTTCCAATATAGACCAGGCTCTGCTGATTTTTGCAGCGGAAGATCCCGTTCCGAATTTTAACCTTTTGGATCGGTTTCTGGTTATGATGAAATATCAAAAGATTCCGGTTGTGGTGTGCTTTAATAAATCAGATTTAATAGATGAGAACGAAAAAAAAGAGATCGCTTCTGTTTACAGAGAATGCGGCGCGCCAGCGCTTTTTACCAGCGTTGCAAAAAACGTGGGCATGGAGCGGCTAAAAGAGCTGTTAAAAGGCAAAACAAGCGCTGCTTCCGGTCCTTCCGGCGTGGGTAAGTCGTCCATCGTAAATTTTCTTCAGCAGAATGTTTGTATGGAAACCGGGGAAATCAGCAAAAAAATCGGGCGGGGGAAAAATACCACAAGACATTCCCAGCTGATCCATATTGAGTCTGACAGTTATATCATGGATACGCCGGGATTTGGATCTTTGTCTATTCCGGGGCTTTTAGCGGAAGATTTGTGGAATTATTATGAAGAGTTTCTGCCCTATGAACCGCAGTGCCGGTTTCAGGGGTGCAGTCATATCAATGAGCCGGAATGCGGCGTAAAACAGGCTGTTCTGGAAGGGAAGATCCACAGCAGACGCTATGAAAATTATGTCAGCATTTATCAGGAATTAAAAGAGAATGAAAAACATGAGTGGAGGTAGCTATGAGTTGTTTGTCACCGTCATTGCTGTCGGCGGATTTTGCAAATTTGGGCAGCCATGTGTCTTTGATTGACCGGGCGGGCGCCCAGTATGTTCATATTGATGTGATGGACGGGATGTTTGTGCCCAGTATTTCCATGGGACTGCCGGTTATCCGATCTATTCGCTCTGTGAGCGACCGTATTTTTGATGTGCATTTGATGATACAGGAACCGGATCGTTATATTGATGATTTTGTCAAAGCTGGCGCAGATATTATTACGGTGCATGCGGAAGCGTGCGTCCACCTGGACCGGACGATTCAAAAGATCAAAGAAAAAGGGATTCTGGCCGGAGTGGCGTTAAATCCGGCTACGCCGCTTAATGCATTGGAATATGTGCTTGGCGAAGTGGACATGATTTTGATTATGACGGTAAATCCGGGATTTGGCGGCCAGAAATTAATTCCATATACAATTCAGAAAATCCGGGATTTAAGAAGTATGCTGGATCTAAGAAACCTGAAAACGGATATTGAAGCGGATGGCGGCGTAACGCTTGAGAATCTGGCTGAAGTTCTGCATGCCGGGGCAAACATTGTTGTTGCCGGCAACGCTGTTTTTGGTGGAGATGTCGAAGAAAATGTACGAAAATTTCTTACATGTATGGCAAGCGAGGAGAAAAGATGAAGCGCGCGTTGATTGTATCCGGAGGGTGCATAGAAGAGGAATTCTGTCGAAACTATATAGAAAATCACAGGTTTGATCATAAGACTGCAGTAGATTTTGGACTGCAGTTTTTTTATCAAAATAAATGGAAGCCGGATCGGATTGTCGGGGATCTGGACTCCGCAGTCCGCGAGGCAGTCCGTTTTTTTGAGAACGATGCGGATATTGAATGGATCCGTCTTGTCCCGGAAAAAGACGATACGGATACGGAAGCCGCCATAAGGCGTATCATAGAGGAAGGATATGACGAAATTCATATTTTGGGCGGAACAGGAAACAGGCTCGATCATATGCTTGGCAACGTTGGGCTGTTGGGGCTTGGGCTTTTGTCCGATACCAGGATCTGGCTTGTGGATGAGCACAATCGGGTTCAAATGATACGGCAGAATATAAAAATCACAAAAAAAGAACAGTTCGGAAAGTATGTATCGCTTTTACCCGTTACGCCAAAAGTGACGGGAATTACGCTGACAGGAATGAAATACCCGTTGGAAAATTATACAATGGAACGTTTTCTTACGATTGGAATCAGCAATGAAATTGTAGAGGAAGAGGCCGGGATTTGTTTTAAGGATGGGATACTTCTGGTTATGGAGACGAAAGATTAAGCCGCACAATTCAGGTGAAGAACAAATAAGATTGAAAGGATAAGGCGTTAAAATGATATATGAAAAAACAGATGATATGTGCAATCCGTTCCAATGCCTATAACATTATCCCAAGGGAAGAATGGGAAGTGATTGAAGACTGCCACGAAGACATCATCGACAAAGCGGATTGGGAGCGCATGCAGGAGATACTTGACCGGAGACCACCGATCATGAAGGGCAACAGCTGCCCGTATTACAATATATTCCATGGATTTGTTTACTGCGCCACCTGCGGGAAGTCCATGCAGGTGCGGTATGAAAAAGTCGGGAGGACGGGAGTAAACCGCTTCACCAAAGAGGAACGCGAGCCAATCGACAAGGCGTATTACATCTGCCAGACTTACAACCGGTTAGGGAAAAATGTACGGTGTGATAATAGAAAGGATGCGGGTTGAAAAGGGCTGGGAGGATATGAAAAAAATTGATGTTTTAAATAATCTTCCGCGAGATAAAGAACATTGGGAATATGAAAAGGTCATTGAATACACAAAAGAACATCCAGATGCCTTAGATGAATACCATAAACGCATTCCGAAATATTATAACCGTGCGCATGGAATCATGAGCGATGACGATTTAGATATTACAATTTATGGGCATGAAATTGCAGAAGTAGCTTAATAATTTATCTAAAGAATTACATAGTGTGGCATGTAATCTAGAAGAAATCAGAATAACTGTGTTTGTATAAAATTTATGAAAATGCTTAATTATCAAAACGCATTGATAGTTAAGTATTTTTATAATTTTTAAAAATCGATTAATTTTATTTTCACAAATTAGCATATAGTAAGAATGTAAAACAATGTAAATTGGAGTGTTGTTTGGCAAAGTGTTATTGTTACATGGTTTCCTTTATTTGGAGAGATTGTTATTCATATTAATAAGAAATAAACAAAAATCCACTTTCTTTATGAAATCTTCAAAAATATTCTTTATGCTACTAACAGAATTAAATGAAAGGACATGATGATTATGGATATGATTTTGAAAACAACAAACC
>CAJUJL010000029.1 GCA_910586725.1 uncultured Lachnospiraceae bacterium
ACACTGAAAAAAGCCCAATTCTTTTTCAAAGAATCAGACTTTTTCAGTGCCCTCTTATATATGGGGTTTTACAATAAGAGAGTTCCGGATATTTCTTTTGTCACGAAGAATTGCTATGTATTACAAAGTGGTCAGGGAGTTACACAGTTAATTACACGGGTATTATATCAAACAATAGATACATTAATTCAAAACCCAGGAAAAATTAATGAGTTAATTGTGATATTGGATTCTGAGGAATACGATGCGGGATATAGAGAAAATCAAGTATCAGACTTAATAAATGATTACATACAGAAGAATAGTTTAAATGTTGATTTTTCTTATAAGGTGTTTGTGTGTAATCATTGTTTTGAAACTTGGCTTTTAGGGAATGGTGCTTTGTATCCTCAGTGCAGACCGATGAACGACTTTCAAAAATATTATGATGCATATAATGTTAAATTATGTGATCCGGAAAAAATGAGGCCGCCAGAAGACGTCAATGAAACTACGGCAATTTATCATTTTCATTATCTTCATGAGATGTGTAGACACAATAAAATTCGATATAGTAAGAAAAAACCCATGAATTTGGCGACAAAAGAATTCTTTGAAGAAATTGTTGCAAGAGTAAACACAACAAATCACTTACCTTCTTTTTTTAGTTTTTATAGTTATTTTATCAATTTAGGAACTGGGCAGAGAGTATAAAAACTCTCTGCTTTTTAAATTAGAATATCGTTTGGTACAAAAAAATTGATGAAATCCATCTGATATGATACAATTATTTAAAGTATCAAAGCAATGAAGCAACAGTGTATTATAAACAAGAAATGGGGTGTAGGAATGAAATTTTCAAAATTGAAAAAAGCATCTGTTTGTTTCCTGACATTTTGCCTGATGGCGCAAAGCTTTGCGGGCGGTTTCACGGCTTACGCGCAGGAGGACGCGGGGGTTGTCATTGACGCGACAGATTACGGCGCAGATCCGACGGGAGAAGAGGACAGCGCACAGGCTATCTGGACGGCTTTTGAAGCGGCGAAGGAAGCATCGGAAAACGGAACAAAAAGCGTGACGGTCAGTTTTCCAAAGGGCGAGTATCATATCTATAAGGATTACGCCCAGACAAGGGAATATCATACGTCCAATACAAACAGCATTGAGAATCCCACAAAAACAATCGGGCTTCTGATTGAAAATCAGGAGAATTTTACGCTGGACGGAAACGGTTCCCTGTTTATGATGCATGGAAATATGATGGCTCTGGCAGTCGTTCATTCCAAAAATGTAACGCTTAAGAATTTTTCCTGGGATTTTGGAGTTCCGACGGTAACGGAAATGACGGTAACCGGAATGGGGACGGAAGACGGAAAAGAATATACGGATTTTTTGATTCCGGCTTGTTACCCGCATGAAATCGAGGGAAATACTTTGGTCTGGTATAGTGAAAAAAGCCCTTATACGCAAGAGTACTACTGGACGCAGCGGGGGCATCATAATCCGACGTATGCCGTTGTAGGGCATCAGCCGGATGGAGAAATGTCAAGAAATTATTATGTTTCCGACGGACCTTTTAATGGGGTATCAAGTATTCAGGAATTGGACGACACGCATATCCGCATACTTTATTCCTCCGCCCGGCCCTCTATGCAGCAGATAGGAACCGTCATTGAGCTGGCGGCAAACGCCCACAGACAGACAGCCGGGGCATTTACCTGGGAAAGCGAAAACGTAACGGCAAGGAACGTCAATGTTCACTACATGCACGGGTTTGGGTGGCTGATGCAGATGAGCAAAGACGTATATTATTATGACTGTAATCTTATGCCGCGAGAGGAGTCCGGCCATATTACGGTCAGCTTTGCGGACGGACTTCACGCTTCCGGCGCCGCGGGCGATCTTGTCATTGAAAATTGCAATTTTTCCAATACCCATGACGATCCGATCAATCTGCATGGGACTTTTACAAGAGTAGAACAGAGAAAAGACGCGCACACGCTTGTCTTAAAATATATCCATAATCAGCAGGGAGGGTTCCCGCAGTTTCATGTTGGCGACAAAACGGCATTTTTTACGAGGGATACGCTGGAATCGACCGATCACGAAACGCTTTATACGGTAGCTGAAGTCATTTCCAATCCCGGTGAAAACGGAAACGATCTAAGGACGATGGAAATTCGTTTTGAAGAGGAGCTTCCGGAAAATTTATCGGATCAGGTAGGCGGCCAGCCGAAATATGTAGCTGAGAATGTAACTTACGCGCCGAAAGTAACCATCAAAAATTGTACGTTTGCAAATGTTCCTACAAGAGGAATTTTATGTACGACAAGAAATCCTGTTTTGATTGAAGGCAATACATTTAAAAATATGTCCATGGCGACAATTTTTTTGTCCAATGATTCCAATGACTGGTATGAATCCGGTCCGATCCGCGACATGACAATCCGAAACAATGAATTTTTTGTGAAAAGCATAGGAAGGACGTCATGGGAATATGCGCCGGCCGTTTATGTGCATCCGGTTACAAAAGGAGGAGGACTTCCGTCCGCGGATAACCCGATTCACAAAAACATTACGATTGAGGGAAATACGTTCCATATGGATACGGATACGGTCGTAAAAGCAGAAAGCGTAGAAAATCTTACTATTAAAAATAACAGAGTTTTGCGTATGAATCCCAATATCGTCCTGGAAGCTTCCATATCCCGGACCAATCTGCTTGTCGGAGATACGCAGACGCTCAAGGCAACGGCAGATGGGAAAGTGCAGAATCAGCCGGTCGAAAACATATATGAATTTACAAAATGCAAAAACGTCATTTTAGAAGGCAACACATACGACGACGGTTTAAAACAATACGCTGTATTAAGCGGTATGCCCGATGAAAATCTTACGAATCGCGATGAGAAAATCAAAATCGCATACGACAGAAATCAGCCGGCATCGGCTCCCGTCGGTGCGATTGGCTATGAAAGCAGCGATACCGACATTCTTACCATAGATCAAAACGGCAAAATAACCGCGAAAAAGCCAGGAAAAGCCTCCGTCAGCGCATACTATATCTGGAATGACGAAAAGATTTCCTCCGAACCGATTGAAATTACAGTCGCAGACCGGGACAGCATCCCGCCGGAAGATGTGGTTGAGATAAAATGCGACGCGGATCCGTATCTTACCAGAGTGGATGAAACGCTTACATTTCAAGCGGAAACAGAATCCTCAAAAGAACTTATATGGTCGGTGGAAGATTTTCTGACCGGGGGAGAAACAGCAGCGGCCACGATTGATGAAAACGGCGTGCTGACCGCAAAAGAAAACGGCATTGTCTGGGTAAGCGCGCAGACAGGTTTGGGATCTGCCCGCATTGCCGTAGTAATCAGCATACCGGAAAGTGAGAACCGAAATGAAAGTTTTTCTGTAATCAGAGAAGACGAGGCCAGTTATTCGCTGACAAACGACGAGATCAGAATTCAGATGAAGACAGGCGATATGTTTGAAAATAATAACTCGGTAAAAAATCTGTTTTTGTATCAGATTCCCGAAGAGCTTGCGAAAGATAATCTGCGCGCGGTGATAAAAGTGGACAATCTGCCCGTACGGGAGAATGGACAATGGGATACGGCGTGTCTTCTTTTGTACAAAAGCGACGACAATTATATTTCTGTTGGCAAAAAATCCCATTATGACGGAATCGCAACGGTAGAAGAGAGCAATGGCGCCGGGACGGAAACAGGCGGCGACGCGGCGCAGAATCAGATGGCGTCTGCATATCTTGGCTTATATAAACATGGCGATGTTGTCTCGGTTGATTTTAAAGAGGAGGGCGGAGCATGGCAGCATGTCAGAGACGTTTCTGCATCTATGCTGGAAGGAAGCTATCAAATCGGATTTGCCGCATGGGCCACGAATGAAAGAGAGAAAACCGTGACATTTTCTGATTTTCACGTAGGTTCCGGGGCTATGAGTTATGAACAGTTGTGCGAACAGCCGGCCATATCCTTTTTTGAAAGTGTAAACTCGGCTCCGACGGCTCAAAATGCAGTGCTGGATAAATCCTCCTATGAGACGGGAGAAACGGCGGAAGTCACTTATGAATTTGCAGACGAGGATCTGGATGAAGAAGGAAAGTCCCTGTACTGTTTTATTTATGGAAACGGCATTATGGAAGTTACCGATGAGCCGCGTATTTTGCTGACATATCCGGGAACCGTCCTTTGTGAAGTTTATCCGGTTGACGAAAAAGGAATGCCCGGAAGAAAGGCCGTTACGGCGAAAGCCACTGTGAAAGCGACGGGGACGTCAGAAATTCCGGATCCGCCAAGTCAGCCAGGTGACCAGAATCAGGATCATATAAATGGAAATGGAAATGAAAAGCCAAATGCGCCATCTGACGGAACCATAATAGAAGAAGGGGGCGTTTGTTACAAGATTACAAAAACTGACGCGAAAAACGGCACGGCGGCAGCAGTGGCGCTTGTCAACAAAAAACAGACAAAGATAACGATCCCTGCCAGCATAGAAAAAGACGGATATGCGTTCCGGATTACGGCAATTGAAAGCCAGGCATTCGCAAAAGCCGGAAAAGTAAAGACTGTAATTATTGGTGAAAATGTTATAACAATTGGAAAATCAGCATTTTTCAATTGTAAGAAGCTTAAGAATATTACATTCAAGGGGAAAAAGGCTCCTAAAATGGGAGCAAAGGCATGGAAAGGCATTGCGAAGAAATGTAAAATTACCGTTTCCAAAAAAATGTCTGCAAAGCAGCTTAAGAAGTTAAAAAAAGCAATAAAAAAAGCGGGAGCGAAAAAAGGCGTTTCTTATAAGAAAAAGAAATAGAAAAAAATCCGATGGCGCAGCCACCGTTAGTGGTGGATAAACAGCGTCCATCGGATTTCTTTTGTTTATCATTGATGCTTTGTACATGACCTTTTGTATCATTGGGCGTTTTTCTTCTGGAAATAAAGATCAATATTTTTCTTAATTTCTTCAGGATTCAGATGTTTCAGCAAGTATCCGGCCGGTTTTAACGACCGAACTTTTTTCACGCTTTCCGGATCGCTTCTTCCTGTCAGAAATATGACGGGGACATTTTCAAATGCCGGATCGGACCGGAGCATTTCAAGCGTCTGTCTTCCGTCGCAAACCGGCATTTCATAGTCTAGAAGAACCAGATCCGGTTTGTTAAGGGTAATAGTGCGGATCGCCGCAATTCCCGATTCGGCCAAAGAGACGTCATATTCCTTGCTTAATAATTCTTTCATATGCTGTCGCATGGTAATAGAATCGTCTACAACAAGAACTTTTGGTTTTTGCGCTGCTGTTTTGCGGCTTTGAAGGAATTTTTTGACTT
The DNA here is from genome assembly GCA_910586725.1 of uncultured Lachnospiraceae bacterium. Lineage (GTDB taxonomy): Bacteria > Bacillota > Clostridia > Lachnospirales > Lachnospiraceae > Roseburia_B. The sequence continues at coordinate 5,336 of CAJUJL010000029.1, forward strand.
CATCGATGGCATTGTCCGTTTCGATTGCCGTTCCGATGTTTCCTTCAAGTAAATGAGGCGCAATAGCGCAATAAGAGAAGTAGCCTTCTCCTGTATCAAACAAAAGTTTAATGTGCGGGCTTTCTTTTTCAAATATTTTTTGGAACTGCTCATAAGAAAGAAGGTTTTCCGCCTTCAGTTCGTATTCCTTATCAGTGGGGAACTGTTCCATGATTTGTTCTACAAATTGTCTGGCTGTGTATCTGGCAGCATGAACAAGCATGTTGTCCAGTTTATTTGTCTGAATTCCAAGGATTTTTCCAACCGTATTAATCAGGAGTTTTTCTTCAAAAACCAAAATTACTTCTTGTTTTTCTTTATTTTGTCTGGTTCCGTAAATCAGGCGGTAATAGATACCGTTGCCAAATTTTTCTCCATTATATGCATCGCTGATTAAGTGTGATTCCAGGTGGAACATGTCAAATATAAGCTGAATAATGGCTTTTTTCATTGCTTCAAGCTTATCTGCGGGAAGTAAATGCGTTTGTTTGCGCGGGTGCTTTCCAGTGATCGCAAGATCTTCCGTCAAGGTATGCCCGATCAGCCATCCGGCGCAGACGCCCAGAAAATGCTCTACGGCATCCGGAGAATAGCCGGTCTGTTCCAGCTCCCGTTCAAGGGTAGGCAGCGTATGATCACGAAATCCGTTGTGCAGACGCCTGTGCTGCTCAAGCCCCTCGTAATGAATGGACGCCATATAAGCTTCTTCATCTGAAAAATGCTTTATAGCATGCCCCTTAAAAAATTTGACGCCTTCCTGACAGGCCCATTGACTGGTTGCTTCATCTTCTTTAAATGCGTAAAGCTTGTTGATAATCTTAAAAAGCCTTTGATGTTCTTTGTCAATGCTTTCTACTCCAATGCTGAATTCCTTTTGCCACACGAATTGGATCTCCATTTTAAGTCCTCCTTTTCCATCGTCAAGCTCTATTTAAAAAATTTTTATTATATTATACGTCATACTCTCTTGAGATTGCAATCATGAAAGTGTTTTTTTACAGAAATCTGCCGAATTGCAAAGAATTATGCGTTACTTTATTTTGCTTATTTGTCCCTGAATTGTTTTTATGTCAAAAATAACAAAAATGAAATGGAAAAGTAGGATTTATTGTGCTATACTGAACATACTTATAGGAATTTGGAAAGGAGAAAAATATGCGGAGAAAACTATTTACAAGGATTTTGTCTGTTGCCGCTTCGGCAGCAATGCTGGTCACTTCCGTGCCATCAGAATTGCCCGCGGCTTCGATAAAGCGGGAAGGAAATGAAAATCTGCTGAAGCTGTGGTACGACGAGCCCGCCAGTAAGGGGGTTAACATATTGGGCGCCGGGGCATATGGCACGACAGCCGAGGACAATAACTGGCAGCAGCACACGCTTCCGATCGGAAACAGCTATATGGGGGCAAACGTATATGGTGAAATTGCGGAAGAACGTCTGACGTTTAACCAAAAGACGCTGTGGAACGGAGGGCCGAGTGGAAAAAGGCCCGATTATAACGGAGGTAATATTTTTCAAGCCGGTGGAAAAGCAATGTCGGATGTTTATCAGGAAGTCGTAGACGCATTTTTATACGAAGATTCCAATGCAAGCGCTATGTGTAATCAGCTGGTAGGCAAATCAGACGGATACGGCGCATACCAGTCGTGGGGAGATATTTATCTGACATACGGAGGACTGTCAGGCACGACGCCGACTACGGATTATGAACGCAACCTGGATCTTGCAACGGCGACGGCGAATGTTGATTTTACGGCAGACGGGGTTGCTTATCACAGAGAATATTTTATCAGCCATCCGGATAACGTGCTTGTCATGAAGCTGACTTCGACAGGCGGCACGATGGATGTCAATGTCAGCTTCCCTGTGGATAATGGAGCAAACGTAACGGGCAGGGGACTTGGAAAAGAAGTCACTTATACACCGGACGCTGCCGCGGGAACGCTTGTTACCGCCGGCAGGATGCAGGATAATCAGCTGAAAATGAATTCCGTGCTGAAAGCAGAGACAAAAGACGGCAGTATTGCCGTCGGAAACGACAGCGAGTCATTAGACATAAACGGCGCGACAGAGATTATTTTCTATGTGTCTGCGGATACGGATTACAAAAACGAATATCCGGAATATCGGACCAAAGAGACGGACGAGGAGCTTGCCGCAAGCGTGGCGAATGTCGTGGCGAAAGCTTCTCAAAAGGGATTTGGCGCAGTCAAAGAAAGTCATTTAAAAGACTATCAGAAACTGTTTGACAGAGTAACGTTAGACCTTGGCCAGGCGGCGTCAGATAAGACAACGGATATGCTGCTTGCCGCATATAAGAACAATTCCGCTTCCGATTCGGAAAAGCGGCTGTTGGAAGTGATTTTGTATCAATACGGAAGATATATGACGATTGCATCCTCAAGAGCGGGCGATTTGCCGTCCAATCTGCAGGGGGTATGGCAGAACCGCGTAGGCGACCACAACCGTGTCCCGTGGGGATCTGATTACCATATGAACGTCAACCTTCAGATGAATTACTGGCCGACATATTCGGCAAATCTGGCGGAATGCGCAATTCCGCTTATAGATTATGTAAATTCTCTGCGGGAGCCGGGACGCGTAACGGCGGAAGCCTATTTTGGAATTAAGAGCGAACCGGGCGAGGCGAATGGATTTTCCGCGCATACGCAGAATACGCCGTTTGGCTGGACGTGTCCGGGCTGGTCATTTTCCTGGGGATGGTCCCCGGCGGCAGTGCCCTGGATTATACAGAATTGCTGGGAGCATTATGAATATACGGGCGATGTGGAATACATGAAGGAAAATCTTTATCCTATGATGCGCGAAGAGGCGATTCTTTACGACCAGATTCTGGTAGACAGCGGTCAGGAAATTATCTTAGAAGATGAGACGAAGAGCACGCGCCTTGTATCGGCGCCGGCATATTCGCCGGAGCACGGACCGCGGACGCTTGGCAATGTATATGAGAATGAGCTGATCTGGCAGTTATACGAGGATACGATTACGGCGGCGGAGGTTCTTGGCGTAGATGAAGATCTTGTGGCAAACTGGAAAGCGAATCAGGCAAGGCTTGCGCCGATAGAAATCGGTGACGACGGACAGATCAAAGAATGGTTTAATGAAACGTCGTTTGCAACCATCCCCGGCATTCAAAATCCTGGCATTGAGAGAGCGCATCGCCATATGTCGCACCTGCTGGCGCTTTATCCGGGCGATCAGATCTCTGTGGAAAATAAAGAATATATAGACGCGGCCGTTGTTTCGTTGACCGACCGTACCGATAATGCTACCGGGTGGGGCATAGGACAGCGTATCAATGCATGGGCAAGAACCGGAGACGGAGATCATGCGCACAAAGTGATTATAAGTCTTTTCAAAAACGGAATTTATCCCAATTTATGGGATTCACACGCGCCGTTCCAGATTGACGGAAACTTTGGATACACCGCTGGCGTCAATGAAATGCTGATGCAGAGTAACGCGGGTTACATCAACATTCTTCCTGCCATTCCAGACGTATGGCCGTCCGGTTCCGTAGACGGGATCGTGACAAGAGGAAATTTTGAACTTGGCATGGACTGGGCAGAAGGAAAAGCAACAAAAGTAACGCTTTTGTCAAAGAACGGAGGCGAATGCATCGTTCAGGCAGCGGGAATCAAAGCGGACGCAGTAACGGTAAAAGATTCCGCGGGAAATACAATTTCTGTTACGCCGGATAAAGATGCAACAAAGGACCGCGTATCCTTTGAGACGAAAAAAGGTGAAACATATACCATTACAGGTTTCGGAGAGGAAATACAAGAAGAAGAACGCCTGGATGCGCCGGCAAACGTAAGGGTAGCTTTAGAGGGAGACGCTCGCGTGCTTACATGGGACGCAGTGGCAGGAGCGGATTCTTATGTTGTATATCGCAAAGTAAACACCGATTTTGTGAAAATTAATGAAACTGACGTGACAGGGACGACCTATACAGATTCCGGTGAAATAAACCGGGAAGAAGGCGCCAGATACCGCATAGCGGCGGTAAAAGACGGAAAAGAAGGAAAACAGTCCGCTATAGCCGTAGTAAATTTCCCGGTGGAAGAAGTTGACGTAACGATTACATTCCGTTCGGATAAAACCGTGGAAGGCGCGCTTCCGGCAGAAGCGACGAAGAAGAGCGGAGCCAGTTATACATTGCCGGATTGTACGGCAACAGTGTTTGGTTATGTGTTTGCGGGCTGGACGGACGGCAGGAGGACATATGCTGCGGGCAGCAGCTATACCGTGCCAAAGAAAAGCGTAGCGCTGACAGCCGTCTGGGAACCGGAGGCATATACAAAACTGGATAAATCCGGATGGAGCGCGACGGCGGAAAGTGAGAAGAACTCAGGAAATGACGGCCCTGCCAGTTCCGCAATTGACAATAATGAAAGCACCTGGTGGCACAGCAATTATCCGAATTTTCCTACTATTGCAGATCCTGGCGCAAACAATGGTTATACCATTGACTTCGGCGAAACAGTAGACGCAGTACAATTTGAATATGTTCCGCGTACGGAAGGAAACGGTTTCATTACGGGGTACCGCCTGTATTACAGCGAGACGGAGGACGGCGAATTTACAGAGATTGGAGACGGCGGAAAATGGGCGCATGATTCAACCAGAAAATTCGTAATGTTTGAAAAGGCTATTTCCATGAGAAGGATTATGATTCGCGCAACAGAGACGGATGGAGGCACGAATCAATATATTTCTGCGGTAGAGTTTAACGTTTATTCCGCCAAAGACGATATTGTTCTTCCGCAAAGCGTAACTGCGGATACGCCGATGACATTGAAAGTCGGAGAAAGCAAGAAAATAAACGCTTCGGTACAGCCGGCGGACGCAACGTATCAGGAATTGACGTATAAGAGTTCGAATACGCAGGTTGCCAAAGTTTCAGCAGACGGTACCGTAACAGGGGGAACCCGGCCTGGCACGGCTGAGATAACCATATCAGCGGTTGGAAATGCAAAATCAGTATGTACGGTTACGGTAACTCCTTCTGCGGAAGTGAAAAGAATTACGTTGGAAAAAGATTTCGTTACGATGCTAAAAGGCGGCCAAATTACGCTGATAGCTACGGTAGAACCGTATTATGGAGTTGACAAGACCGTAATATGGAAATCGGACAACGAGGCAGTCGCAACGGTAGACAATGGTACCGTGCAGGCAATTTCAAACGGGAAAGCAACGATTACGGCAACGGCTTCAAACAACATGAAAGCAACATGTGAAGTCTGGGTTGCAGACGCAGCGGATTTAGACGGCAACAGCACGGAATTAAATTCGAAATATGAAGAATATACTGAAAAATACAAAGATTTAAGCCTGTATACATCTGCCAGCGCAGCCGTGTATCAGGAGGCTTTAGAATACGCAGAGAAAATACTTGGCATGAAAAACCCGCTACAGTCGGTAATTGATAACGCGCTGACACAGTTAAACAACGCAGCGGCCGGACTGGTGCAAAAGGCGAAGCCAGAACAGCTTGAGGCGTTTAAATCTCAGATTGAAAAAGCAAAAGGTAAAAACCTGGATACATATACAAAAGAGTCTGCTGACATCTTTAAAAAGGCTTTGGAAGACTTGGCCAAGCTGCTGACGCAGCCGGATGTAACGGATCAGATGATTCAGGAAGCTCTGAGAGCTCTGGAAGCGGCAGAGCAGAAACTTGTTCCCCTGCCGCCCAAAGGGCAAGATCCAATTTCTGAAGTGGTAACGGAGTTTGAAGATGCAAATATCCGGTATAAAGTGACAAAATCTGACGCTGCAAACAGTACGGTAACGGTAGTCGGTCTGACAGCTTCCGGCAGTAAGAAGAGTAAAATTACCATTCCTTCTACAGTCGCGAAGGGCCAAAGCATCTTTAAAGTAACTGCAATCAATAAAAAAGCGTTCTATAACAACAAAAAGCTGAAAAACGTTGTGATTGGACTCAATGTAACAAGCATTGGCGCAAATAGCTTCCAAAAGTGCAAAAACCTTAAGAGCATTCAGTTCTTAAATAAAAAAGCGCCGAAAACGGTTGGAAAAAATGCATTCAAGGGAATCAAGGCAACATGCAAAATTTCCTATCCAAAGAAAATGAAAGCCGCGGAAGTCAAAAAGTTAAAGAAGAAAATGAAAAGCGCGGGTAAAAAAGTAAAATTCAGTAAGAGTAAGAAATAACCGAGGGGCTGCCGCATTTATGCGGCAGCTTTTTTTGCAAAAGTCTGCATAAAAATGTCGTCCGTAATTCATATAATAAAGAAAAAGAACAGGGAGAAAACAGATGATGGAAATGGGAATCATCACAAAACCTGCGGCATGGCTGTATGGAGAAGATCAGATTTCCCGTACGGACGAAGTGTTTATGGGATGGGCGGTAAAAATTTTAAAAGAAGTGGGAGAGGCGTATGAAGCAGTAACGCATTATGGCTATCACGGATATATAAAAAAAGAAAATCTCCTGCCCTGCACGTTGGAGGAAATTCGCAAAAGAGACGCCGTCAGGAAAACGGTCTGGAACCGATGCGCATTTGCAGATGTAAAAGAGGAACCTGACGTACGCAGCAAGATCCTTTGCACACTGGGAAGGGGAAGCTTTGTGACCAAACTGCATGAAGTTTCGAACGGCTACAGGAAAGTTGGGCTTGCAAATGGGGAGGAAGGGTACATACCCGATATTTTTCTGGAAGAGAGAAGAGAATCGGACGCCTGTTTTTATGAGAGGGAGCCCAATCTTTTTTTGCTTCGTCAGGGAAAAAAATATCTGCCGGAAAAAAAAGATTTTCAGAAGCGCCTTGTGGCATGTGCCAGAGCCTATTTGGGAACGCAGTACCGATGGGCGGGAAAATCAGCGGAAGGCATCGATTGTTCGGGGCTTACATTTATGTGCTATTGGATGAATGGAGTGATGATTTACCGGGATGCAGAAATAAAAAAGGAATACCCGGTGCATGAAATTTCGATCGAACGGATGGAACCGGGGGATTTGCTGTATTTTCCGGGACACGTCGCATTATATATCGGAGATTTAAAATATATTCATGCAACGGGCAATCCCAAAAGCGCCGCCTGCGTGATCAACAGCCTGTCGGAAAAAGATCCCGATTATCGGGCTGATCTGGCAAGCTCTCTGTTAAAAGCAGGAAGTATATGGTAAGGAGAAAAATATGTTTGCAGCAGATATGCATTGTGATACAATTTCAAAACTTTATGAGGAGCAAAAAAAGGGGAATCCTGTAAATTTATGCGAAAATAATTTCCAGGTGGATCTTAACAAGTTAAAGCGCGGACAGTACCTGTTACAGAATTTTGCCGTTTTTACAGATATTGCAACAGTGAAAAACCCCTGTCAGCACGCAAAAAATCAAATTGCGCTGTTTCAGAGCGAAATGCGCAAAAACAATGCCAGAGTACGCCAGGTAAAAAATGCGGATGAAATTGAAACGAATCGCAGAGAGGGACGCATCTCCGCGGTTTTAACACTGGAAGAGGGAGAAATATGCGGGGGAAGCCTTGAAACATTGGAGGAATTTTATGTGGCGGGCGTGCGCATGATGACATTTACCTGGAATTACGAAAATTCTCTTGTAAATGGAGGCGGCCTGACAGACCTTGGCATTGCGTTTTTGGAACGGATGGAGAGCCTTGGGATCATACCGGATGTGTCTCATTTGCCGGATGCGGCTTTTTATGACGTCTGCCGTTTCGGGAAAAAGCCATTTGCGGCAAGTCACTCCAATTCAAGGGCGTTATGCGGGCATAAGCGGAATCTGACGGACGATATGATTCGTAAAATCGCAGACCGCGGCGGCGTAATCGGCGTTAATTACTATGGGTGTTTCCTGGACAACGGACTGCCGGAGGACGGCGTATATTTTGGCAGCGTAAAGCGTATAGCGGAACATATATGGCATATGATACAGACGGGCGGTCTTTTCTGTGTGGGCCTTGGTTCGGATTATGACGGTTTTTCTGGCATATGCGAGATGGAGGATTGTTCCAGGCTAAGTCTGCTTGGAGACGAATTAAAGAAAAAAGGGCTTTCCGAAAGAGAGCTGGAATATGTCTTTTACAAAAATGTGCTGCGGATGTATCAGGAATGCTGGTAAATCAAAAGGTAAAATTTGACTAGAACTGCGGGATTCACTATAATAGAAATAACGATTTTTTATTAATTTGCAGACAGACAAAGAGAGGTCATTTATGACTAAAAAAAACACCGGGAATAATTATCTGAAACAGGCGGGGATACTTGCCGCCGCGGGTATTCTCTGCCGGATTATCGGAATCTTATACAGAAGCCCTCTGACCAGTATCATCGGGGATGAGGGCAATGGGTATTATACCTCCGCTTATAACATTTATACGATTATTCTTTTGATTTCCTCTTACAGCATACCTTCGGCAGTGTCAAAAATTATTGCTTCAAAACTGGCGCTTCACGAATACCGCAACGCGCACCGGATTTTTTGCTGCGCTTTGCTATATGTTTTGGTGATCGGAGGCGGAGCAAGCCTTTTTACATTTTTTGGCGCCGAATTGTTTTTGGAAGGGGAAGCGGCTGTTGTTCTGCGCGTATTTTCACCAACGATTTTTCTTTCCGGATTTGCGGGCGTATTAAGAGGTTATTTTCAGGCGCACGGTTCCATGGTACAGACTTCTTTTTCGCAGATTGCCGAGCAGATTTTAAACGCGGCGATCAGCATTTTTGCCGCGCATATGTTGATTGATACGGTCAAGGGACAGGGGAGAACCACGGAAGCGATTTACGGAGCGGCGGGAAGCGCGCTTGGAACGGGGAGCGGCGTGGCGATTGCTCTTTTGTTTATGATATTTGTGTATTTGCTGAACCGGAAAATGATTTACGGCAGAATCAATAAGGACAGGCATTTCTATACCGATACGTATGGGAGCATTTTCGGAAATATGCTGGGCACGGTGACGCCGATTATTTTGAGCACGTTTATTTATAATTTCAGCACATCGTTCAATCAGACCGTATATTCAAAGGTAATGCTGAATGTGCGGGGCATGACATTGGCGGAGACAGCGACCGCGTACGGCGTGTTTGCGGGGAAAGCAATGGTGATTATCAATATACCGATCGCGCTGGCGGCTGCTTTATCCTCTGCGATGATCCCGACGATTTCAAAAAGCCGCGCGATAGGGGATAGGCGGGGCACAAGAAAGAAAGTTACCAACGCCATGTGGACGACGATGCTGATTTCGATTCCCTGTGCCGTAGGACTGGCCGTATTGGCAAAACCCATTATGCAGCTTCTGTTTCCGCAGCCGGATTCATTGGAAATGGCGGCGCAGCTGTTGATGATGATTTCAGTAACTGTTGTTTTTTATTCTTTGTCAACGCTTTCCAACGGGATTTTACAGGGAATCGGTAAAGTTAATCTTCCGCTGAGAAATGCGGGGATTGCGCTTTTGGTCCAGACGGCGCTTTTGGTCGGGCTCTTGATGTTTACCGAACTGGATTTGTATGCGCTTGTGATCTGCCTGATTGTGTATTCTGGCATGATGTGCATTTTAAACAGCATTTCCATCCGGCGCTGCATCGGCGTAAAAGAAGATTTCAAAAACATGTTTCTGCTTCCGCTGCTGGCGTCGGCGCTTATGGGAGTTTGCGCCAAAGGCGTGTATATGGGGCTTAACATGCTGGTTGAAAGCAATGTGATTTGCCTGATTCCGTCTATGATAACTGCCGTTATCGTTTATGCCGTAACAGCGCTGAAAACAGGAGCGGTAAACGAAGAGCAGCTGCTTGGTTTTCCAAAGGGAGAGAAGATCGTTAAAATTGCGAAGAAGTACCGTCTTTTGTACAGCAAAAAGTAATTCACTTTTTGAATTTTTTGTGCTATATTCTAGTATATGGAAACAAAAATATATAAAATGGGAAACCGCGCCACGGAAGGCGCAATGATCGGGGAAGCGGCCAGGGTAATCCGGGAAGGCGGATTGGCGGCATTTCCTACGGAAACCGTATATGGTCTTGGAGCGGATGCGCTGAATCCGGAAGCGGCCAGGAAAATTTATGCGGCCAAGGGACGTCCTTCGGATAATCCATTGATTGTGCATATTGCAGATATGGAGCATTTGTCAGAAATAGCAAAAGACGTGCCGGATCAGGCAAAAAAGCTTGCGGAAGCGTTCTGGCCCGGACCCTTGACAATGATTGTAAATAAAAATGAAAAAGTGCCCGATGAGACAACGGGAGGCATGCAGACGGTAGCCGTGCGCATGCCGAATCATCCGGTTGCGTTGGAGCTGATTCGAAAAAGCGGATGTTTGATTGCGGCGCCAAGCGCAAATACATCCGGAAGGCCAAGCCCTACGCTTGCGGAACATGTGGCGGAAGATCTGGATGGAAAAGTGCCCGTCATTTTAGACGCCGGAGAAGTGGGCATCGGCATTGAATCCACCATTATAGATCTGACAGAAGCAATTCCTATGATATTAAGGCCTGGTTATGTCACGAAGAGGATGTTGGAAGAGGTGATCGGACCGGTCAGAACAGATCCCGGCATGATTTCGGAGGATTCATCCGTGAAGCCGAAAGCGCCCGGAATGAAATACAGGCATTATGCGCCGAAAGCAGATTTGATTATTGTGGACGGGGAAAAGAAAGCGGTGATAGATAAAATAAATGCATTGACAGCATGTATGCAGACAAAAGGAATGCGTGTCGGAGTGATTGGAACCGATGAGACAGCGGCTCATTACACAGGGGATGTTGTTCTTAGTATGGGGGCAAGAGAAGACGAAGATGCAATTGCACGTCGTCTGTATCGGATTTTGCGGGAATTTGATGAGAGAGAGATACACGTAATCTATTCGGAAAGTTTTGATTCGCCGGGAATCGGACAGGCTGTTATGAACCGCTTGCTGAAAGCAGCGGGGCATCAAGTCTGTGTTGTGTAAAATTATCTTTGGCTGCGGTTTTGCGCCCATTGGCAAAAATGAAATACGGGGGAAAGAAATTGTATAAAAAAATAGTATTTGTATCGGCAAGCGGAACCTGCAGGGAGCAGATGGCGGTTGCGATATTGGAAGATATTGGACTAAACAGGCCGATAGAGGCTGTGGCGCGCGGACTGGTGGTGTTGTTTCCGGAACCGTTAAATCAAAAAGCAGAAGCTGTGATGATCAGCAATGGCCTTCCGGTAGAGGGGTATATGTCCAGTCCTCTGACGGCGGAAGATTTAAAAGAAGATCCATTGGTGCTGACCATGGAGGAAAAACAGCGTCTGAAAGTATTGGAGATGTTTCCGGAGGCAAATTCCGCAAACGTACATGTTCTGACAGAGTTTGTGGGAGACGAGCTGGAAATTATTGACCCGTATGGCGGGACGCTTCAGATGTATGGATTGTGTTATGAAACTTTAGTGGCATCTGTCCGTAAGTTAGTAAATATTTTAAATGAACAATAATGGGAGGTAGCAATGTCAAAAGTGATAGTAATGGATCATCCGCTCATTCAGCATAAAATAGGCTGGATTCGGCGAGCAGAAACAGGATCAAAGGATTTCCGTACATTAGTCAGCGAGATAGCGATGTTGATGTGCTATGAGGCCACAAGAGATTTGAAGCTTTCGGACGTTGAAATAAACACGCCGATCTGCAGGACAACCGTAAAGGAACTGCATGGCAAAAAGCTGGCAGTCGTTCCGATTCTGCGCGCGGGCCTCGGAATGGTGGACGGAATGTTAAATATGATTCCGGCGGCAAAAGTTGGCCATATCGGCCTTTACCGTGATCCGAATACAAAAGAGCCGGTGGAATATTACTGCAAACTGCCGGAAGACTGTCCCGAGCGCGAGGTATTTGTTGTGGATCCGATGCTTGCGACGGGCGGCTCCGCTGTGGCGGCGATTCAGATGTTGAAGGAGAAAGGCGTCAAAAATATTCGTTTTATGTGTATTATTGCGGCGCCCGAAGGAGTAAAGAGGATGCAGGAGGCGCATCCGGATGTGGAAGTTTATATAGGGGCTCTGGATGACCAGCTGAATGAGGACTGCTATATTGTTCCGGGCCTTGGAGATGCGGGAGACCGCATATTTGGCACAAAATAAGGAGGTTTTTGTGAGCGGCAAGCGACAGGATTATATTAGTTGGGACGAATATTTTATGGGGGTGGCAGTGCTCTCCGGGATGCGTTCAAAAGATCCGGGCACACAGGTAGGGGCATGTATTGTCAGCAATGACAATAAAATTCTTTCTATGGGGTATAACGGGTTTCCTGCGGGATGTTCGGATGATGATTTTCCCTGGGCCAGGGAAGGGGAGCCTTTAGAAAGCAAATACTTGTATTCCACTCACAGTGAGCTGAATGCCATTTTAAACTACCGGGGCGGCAGCTTAGAGGGGGCAAAGATTTATGTGTCTTTGTTTCCCTGCAACGAATGCGCAAAAGCAATCATTCAGTCGGGAATCAAAACGATTGTATATGATTCGGATAAATATGCCGATACGCCATCGGTAATTGCGTCAAAACGCATGCTGGATTCCGCGGGCGTTACATATTATCAATACAGGCGTACGGACAGGAAAGTTTGTCTGAATTTGTAAAAAAGGAGAACGCCGCATGAAATACAGGAAAAATGTGTACCAGTCATTTATGATGGTGATGCAGTTTGGAATCAATATGATTGTCCCTATTCTCATGTGCACCATGTTGGGGGTATATATCGGAAAGAAATTTGATATGCTGTTTATAGTGGCGCCGTTGTTTTTTATCGGCGCGCTGGCGGGTTTTCGAAATATTTACAGGATGGCGAAGAAAATATTCGAACAGGAAAGCGACAGGGATACGAAGAATGTTAAAAAGACTAAATAAGGCGCTGCCGGCGCTTTTGCTTGGAATCGTTCTGTACGGCATGGCGGCTCAGCTGATCGGCGTATGGCTGACAGAAGATAAATTACAGTATTCATGCGGACTGTGGATCGGCGTTGCTTTAGCGATTGGCATGGCGGTCCATATGGCTGTTGTTCTGGAGGATGCCGTTAGCGTTGGCAGCAGCCAGGGAAAGTTAGTTGCGATGTCGCTGCTTCGTTATGCGGTGGTCGTGCTTGTGTTTTTTTGTATCATGAAGTTTGGCATTGGGAATCCGATCGCTGCATTTGTGGGCGTTATGGGCTTAAAAATAGCCGCCTATCTGCAGCCGTCTATTCATAAAATTTTATCAAAAAGGAAGGGGAGTGAGGAGGTTTCCGCAGATAAAGAATGAAACAATCGGAATAATAAATTGAGGAGGTGAAAATTTGAGTAATGCAATTTTGATGGCTTCTGGCGGTGCGGATATTGACATTATGGTGCATGGGCTGATTTCCTATGAGATATTCGGACAGACCTGCTGGATTACGACGACGCATGCATGCGCGTTGATCGTTATGGTGATCCTGATCGGGTTTTTCATAGTTGCGAACAGGAAAATCAAGCATGCAAAGGAAGTGCCGGATGGCTTTCAGAATGTGATAGAGCTGATTGTAGAAATGTTAGATAAAATGGTAAAAGGGGTTATGGGAGTCAATTCTTCCAAATTTGCCAATTATATCAGCACTATTTTTATTTTCATTCTGATGAGCAATATATCCGGTATCTTTGGATTGAGGCCGCCAACCGCAGACTACGGCGTAACATTTGCGCTCGGCGTAATGACTTTTTGCCTGATTCATTTTAACAAATTCAAGCATCAGCATGTATCGGGAGTTTTGAAGGGATTGTGTGATCCGTGGCCAATCTGGGCGCCGATTAATATTATCAGTGATCTTGCGGTTCCGGTATCTTTGTCTTTGCGTCTGTTTGCAAACATTTTATCGGGAACGATTATTATGGCGCTTGTTTACGGTCTGCTTGGCTGGATAGCGACATTTTGGCCATCCGTGCTTCATGTGTATTTTGACCTGTTCTCAGGAGCGATTCAGACTTATGTATTCTGTATGTTGACTATGACATATATCAACGATGCAATTGGTTCAGAGTAAACAATATTTCAATTTATCAAACAGGAGGAATTATATTATGAATATTTCAGGAAATGACTTAATTTTAGCATGTTCAGCAATTGGTGCGGGTCTTGCGGTTATCGCAGGTATCGGACCTGGTGTAGGACAGGGTATTGCAGCCGGTTATGCGGCAAATGCGGTAGGAAGAAATCCGGGAGCGAAATCAGACATTACTTCCACGATGTTATTGGGGCAGGCCGTTGCGGAGACGACAGGTCTTTATGGTCTGCTTGTTGCGATTCTCTTGCTTTTCGTAAAACCATTGACATGGTAATCCCCTCTGGGAAGTTTTCTGTGCAAAAGAGACGCGCAGGAATAACGGTCGAAATGAAAATTGCGGAAAGGAGGGTGAACTTCTAAATGGTGGATAGATTGTTTGGACTGGATATGCAGCTGATTATGGATGCGATTCAGTTTGGTGCTTCGGTGTTTGTGCTGTTTTTGCTGGCAAGTTATTTCTTGTTTAATCCGGCCCGCAAGCTGTTGAAAGACAGGCAGGAAGGAATTAAGAAGAATATAGACGACGCAAATGCGGACAAAGAGAGCGCGGCAGCGTTAAAGGCACAGTACGAGGCAAAATTAAAGGGCATTGATAAAGAGGCAGAGCAGATCTTAAGCGAAGCGCGCCAGAAAGCTTTGAAAAATGAAGCCAAAATTATAGATGAGGCGAAGGAAGAAGCCGCCCGAATTATTTTAAGAGCCAACGAAGAGGCTGAGCTTGAGAAGAAGAGGGCAATTGACGAGGTGAAACAGGAAATGATTGCCGTAGCTTCCATGATGGCGGCCAAAGTAGTTGCAGCTTCGATTGATACAAAGATTCAGGATACGCTTGTGGATGAAACTTTGAAAGAAATGGGTGATTCAACATGGCTAAGCTAGTATCAAAAACATACGGTGATGCATTATTTGAAATTGCGGCAGAGTCCGGAAAGATGGATGACTTTTGCGAAGAGGCGCAGGGCGTGCTTGCCGTTTTAAAAGAGAATGCTGAAATTTCCAAATTGATGAATCATCCGAAAATTGTAAAAGAAGAAAAAATTCAAATAATAGAGAAGCTTTTCAAAGGACGAATCGGCGATGAACTGGTAGGCCTTATGCGCATGGTTGTCGATAAAGGACATTTTGGCGAGATAGAATCGGTGCTTTTGTATTTTATTGCGGAAGTAAAGGAATCCAAAAATATCGGAACCGCATATGTGACGACGGCAATGGAATTGTCTGACGCCCAGAAAGCGCAGATAGTGGAAAAACTGATTCAGACGACAAAATACGTGGAATTTGAAATGCACTATGACGTAGACGCCGCATTGATTGGCGGCATGGTGATTCGAATCAAGGACCGGGTTGTAGACAGCAGCATTCGGACAAAGATTTACGACCTGTCCAGAGAATTATCCAAAATTCAGTTGAAAGTAGGTGAATGCGCTCCATGAATTTAAGACCAGAAGAGATCAGTTCTGTGATTAAAGAGCAAATAAAAAGATACGCGGCGCAGCTTCAGGTGGCAGATGTGGGTACCGTTATTCAGGTGGCGGATGGTATTGCCCGTATCCACGGTCTGGAGAATGCAATGCAGGGAGAACTTCTTGAATTCCCCGGTGAAGTGTATGGAATGGTATTAAACCTTGAAGAAGATAATGTCGGAGCCGTATTGTTAGGCGATTCAAGGAGCATTAACGAAGGAGATACCGTTAAGACGACGGGAAGGGTAGTGGAAGTTCCGGTTGGCGACGCCATGTCAGGGCGCGTAGTCAATGCGCTTGGCCAGCCAATTGATGGAAAAGGCCCCATCCAGACAGACAAATACCGTAAAATTGAACGTGTGGCAAGCGGCGTTATTTCCAGAAAATCCGTTGATACTCCGCTGCAGACAGGAATCAAAGCGATCGACGCCATGGTGCCGATCGGACGCGGACAGCGTGAGCTGATTATCGGCGACAAACAGACCGGTAAGACGGCGATCGCGATTGATACGATCATCAATCAAAAAGGCAAAGACGTAAAATGTATCTATGTTGCAATCGGTCAGAAGGCTTCTACCGTTGCATCTATCGTAAAGACGCTTGAAGAATTTGGCGCAATGGCCTATACGACGGTTGTCGCATCTACGGCGAGCGAGCTTGCTCCACTGCAGTATATCGCTCCGTATTCCGGATGCGCCATTGGAGAAGAGTGGATGGAGAACGGACAGGATGTGCTCGTTGTATACGACGATTTGAGCAAACATGCCGCCGCATACCGTACGCTTTCCCTGTTATTGAAAAGACCGCCGGGACGTGAAGCTTATCCGGGCGATGTATTTTATCTGCATTCGAGATTATTAGAGCGTGCGGCAAAATTAAACGACAGCCTGGGCGGAGGTTCTTTAACGGCGCTTCCGATTATTGAGACGCAGGCGGGCGATGTATCCGCATACATTCCGACCAACGTAATTTCGATTACAGACGGCCAGATATATCTGGAAACAGACATGTTTAACGCAGGATTCCGGCCGGCGATCAACGCAGGTCTTTCCGTATCCCGCGTAGGTGGGGCGGCGCAGATCAAGGCGATTAAGAAAATCGCGGCTCCGATTCGTGTGGAGCTTGCGCAGTACCGTGAATTGGCGGCGTTTTCACAGTTCGGATCCGAGTTGGACGATGATACAAAAGAAAAGCTTGCACAGGGCGAGAGAATCCGCGAGATTTTGAAACAGCCGCAGTATCAGCCGATGCCGGTTGAAAACCAGGTTGTCATTATTTATGCGGCAACGAAGAAATATCTCATTGACATACCGGTGGAAGATATTCTTCGTTTCCAGGATGAGCTCTTTAGTTATGTGGAAACGAAATATCCGGAGATTTTAGAATCCATCCGCAAGACAAAAGAGATGTCAGGTGATAATGAAAAAGCATTAATCAAAGCGATTGAGGAGTGCAAAGCTTCTTTCAGGTAGAACAGGCGCCCGTGGGGGCATCCCTTTATGCGCAATAAGCAGCGCAAAAATAAGGAAAAGGCAGGTGAAAAATATGGCCTCAATGAGAGACATTAAGCGAAGAAGAAGCAGCATACAAAGTACGCAGCAAATCACGAAAGCCATGAAGCTTGTTTCTACCGTTAAACTGCAGAAAGCGAAAAACCGCGCAGAAGAAACGAATCCATATTTTAATTACATGTATCAGACCGTAGTTTCCATGCTCAAAAGGTCCGGTACGATTATGCATCCCTACTTAAAAGCCGGAACGTCGGCGAAGAAAGCGGTAGTCGTCATTACGTCTAACCGGGGACTTGCCGGCGGGTATAACTCCAATGTTGTAAAACTTGTTTTAGACAGCGGACTGAAAAAAGAAGATCTTAAGATTTATGCAATCGGTAACAAAGGAAGGGAAGCGCTTGAGCGGCGGGGATATGAAATTGCCGCCGATTATTCGGGGATCATCGACGCACCCGCTTATGAAGACGCGGCGGCGGTCTGCGCCGAGGTGTTAAAAGCCTTTCAAAATGAAGAAATCGGCGAGATTTATCTGGCATATACGCATTTTAAAAACACAGTAAGCCATGAGCCGAAATTAATCAAACTGCTTCCGGTGGAATTGGACAATTCAGAAGAACAGGAAGACTCCAATATACTGATGAATTATGAGCCAAGCGACGAAGAGGCTCTGGATATGATTATTCCCAAATATGTTACGAGCCTGTTTTATGGAGCGCTGGTAGAGGCGGTTGCCAGTGAAAACGGCGCCCGCATGCAGGCGATGGATTCTGCGACAAGCAATGCAGAAGAAATGATTAGTGATTTGTCATTGAAATACAACAGAGCGCGTCAGGGCTCAATTACACAGGAATTAACAGAAATTATCGCAGGCGCATCGGCGATCTCTTAGAACAGGCGACAGGTTTGGCATAAGAGGAGACCCGAAAGGGTATCGCGCGATGTACCGAGTAAAAATAAGGAGTGATAAAGAAAGATGGCAGAAAAGAATATAGGTAAAATCACTCAGATTATCGGCGCCGTTCTGGATATTAAATTTTCAGAAGGAAATCTGCCGGAGATTAACGATGCTATCAATGTTGCCATGAACGACGGTAAAAATCTGGTAGTGGAAGTATCTCAGCATCTGGGTGATGATACGGTCAGGTGTATTGCCATGGGTTCTACAGACGGCCTTGTCCGCGGCATGGATGCGGAAGCTACGGGAGCTCCCATCAGCGTGCCGGTCGGTGAGAATACTTTAGGACGTATGTTTAATGTTTTAGGGGAGCCAATTGACGAAGTAAAGCCTCCCAAAAACGTAGAATACTGGCCGATCCACAGAAAAGCGCCTTCCTTTGAAGAACAGTCGACTTCTCAGGAGATGCTTGAGACGGGCATCAAAGTCGTGGATTTGCTCTGTCCTTACCAAAAAGGCGGAAAAATCGGACTTTTCGGCGGCGCCGGCGTAGGCAAGACCGTATTGATTCAGGAGTTGATTCATAATATTGCAACGGAGCACGGCGGATATTCCGTATTTACGGGCGTAGGGGAGCGTACCAGAGAAGGAAACGACCTTTACTACGAAATGAAAGAATCCGGCGTTATCGATAAAACTACCATGGTGTTCGGCCAGATGAACGAGCCGCCCGGAGCAAGAATGCGCGTAGGACTTTCGGGACTTACGATGGCGGAATATTTCCGTGACAAAGGCGGAAAAGACGTTCTTTTGTTTATCGACAATATTTTCCGTTTTACGCAGGCAGGCTCTGAGGTTTCCGCATTGCTTGGACGTATGCCTTCGGCGGTAGGTTATCAGCCTACCCTGCAGACAGAGATGGGTACGCTGCAGGAGCGCATCACTTCCACAAAAAACGGATCCATTACGTCTGTGCAGGCAGTATACGTGCCGGCCGACGACTTAACCGACCCGGCTCCGGCCACTACGTTTGCGCATCTGGATGCGACGACGGTTCTGGAGCGTTCCATTGCGGAACTTGGCATTTATCCGGCGGTAGATCCGCTTGGATCCACTTCACGTATTTTAGACCCGCGTATTGTGGGACAGGAGCATTTTGAAGTTGCCCGCGGCGTACAGGAGATTTTGCAGAAGTACAAAGAACTTCAGGATATTATCGCAATTCTTGGTATGGATGAGTTGTCCGAAGACGACAAACTTGTGGTAAACCGTGCAAGAAAAGTACAGAGATTCTTATCCCAGCCGTTCTTTGTAGCAACGCAGTTTACCGGCCTTGATGGCAAATACGTTCCGATCGCCGAGACGGTAAGAGGATTCAAAGAAATTCTTGACGGCAAGTTAGACGATGTGCCCGAGAGCCATTTCTTAAACGCAGGAACGATTGATGAAGTGCGCGCCCGCGTGAAGTAAGGGGTGATGGCATGGCAGATAATGAAAAAATGTTTCAGGTAAAAATCATAACGCCGGACCGGGTGTTTTACACTGGAGAGGCGGAGATGGTGGAATTTAACACCAGTTCCGGTCAGATCGGCGTTTATAAGAAACATATCCCGCTGACTACCGTATTAGAACCGGGGGCAGTTATCATTCATGAGGCGGACGGCGAAAAGATAGCGGCAGTCCATGCAGGATTCGCAGAAGTTCTGCCGGAGCAGGTCACGCTTCTGGCAGAGATTGCGGAATGGTCGGAAGAGATTGACATGAAACGCGCCGAGGCTGCCAAAGAGAGAGCGCTGGAGCGTCTGCAGGCAAAAACGGCGGATATAGATATTGCCCGTGCGGAGTTTGCGTTGCGGAAAGCTTTGACGCGCATTGATGTAAAGGATATGAAATAAGCATATAAATACGAAACCCGGCGGTATTATGGCCGGGTTTTGTCGTTTCACGAGAATAGATTTTGGTTTGGATATGTGTTGACAACTGTCTTGTCAGTTAAAATGATGTGTGCTATAATGCCATAGATACATACTTTTGGCAGGATTGCCGGGAAAAGGCAGAGCAGATCGTATATCTGCGGCGGCTCTGCCGGGAGGAAAATATGAATAAAATTGAACAGATCAGGAAATGGAAACGCGAAAAAGACGTGGTGATTCTTGCCCATTATTATGTGGAAGGCGACGTTCAGGAAATAGCGGACTATGTAGGCGATTCTTTTGCCCTTGCAAAGGCGGCTGCAAAGGTGGCGCAGAAAAATATTCTTTTTGCGGGAGTTTCCTTTATGGGAGAAAGCGCGAAGCTTTTGAATCCACAAAAGCATGTTTATATGGTGGATGAAACGGCAGGATGTCCAATGGCGGATATGGTAACTGCGGATCAGGTAAGACAGATCCGGGCGAAGTATCCCGATGCGGCCGTTGTCTGTTACGTCAATTCCAGTGCGGAAGTAAAAGCGGAATCTGACGTCTGCGTCACGTCTTCCAATGCCCTGAAAGTGACAGGAAACTTAACGCAGAAACAAATCTATTTTATACCGGACAGTCATCTGGCGCATTTTACAGCGAAGAAGCTGCCGGAGAAAGAATTTATTTTTCACGACGGATATTGTCCTACGCATCAGGAGATAAAGCGGGATTTTCTGGCCAATATGAAGGCAAAACATCCCAACGCGCCTGTGCTTGCTCATCCCGAATGTTCGGATGAAATATTAGAATTGTCCGATTATGTGGGAAGTACCGCGGACATTATCCGCTTTGCAGGAGAAAGCGACGCAGAAGAATACATCATAGCGACCGAAACAGGGGTTTTTCATCCATTGCAAAAAGAAAATCCCGGGAAAAAGTTTTATTCTGTGATTTCGTCGCAGGTTTGCCCGGACATGAAGAAAGTGACGCTTGAAAAAGTGGCATATGTTCTGGAACATTTAAATGAGCAGACTGAGATTGTGCTGGAGGATTCTATTATGGAGCGGGCAAAGCTTCCGTTAGAGAAGATGCTGCAACTTGCTTCTTTATAGACGCAGCGGGAGGCAGAATGAAAACAGACATATTGATTATAGGAGCCGGATGCGCGGGATTATACTGCGCGCTGCATCTTCCGAAAGACAGGGAAATCCTGCTCATCACAAAAGACAAACTGGAACACAGCGATTCGTTTCTGGCGCAGGGCGGGATCTGTATGTTAAAAGACGAATCGGACTATGAAAGCTATTATAACGATACGATGCGGGCGGGGCATTATGAAAATAATCCCCGGTCGGTGGAAGTTATGATCCGATCCTCCCAAGATGTAATTGAAGATTTGATTGGCTGCGGCGTGGATTTTAAGCGGGAAGCAGACGGCAGCCTTTGTTTTACAAGGGAGGGAGGACATTCCGCAAAGAGAATTCTGTTTCATGAAGATATTACGGGAGAAGAGATCACCGGCAGACTTTTGGCCGAGGCAAAACGGCGGCCCAACATTAAGATTGTAGAATACTGCACGATGCTGGATTTGATTTGTAAAGACGGCGTCTGTTATGGAGCCGTCGTTTGTGACAGGCAGGAAAAAATCTTTCCCATAAAAGCTTCGTTTACCGTGCTTGCGTGCGGCGGAATCGGGGGATTGTACCGTCATACCACAAATTACAGGCATTTGACAGGAGACGGCGTTGCTGTGGCCCTTAAACATGGAATCGCCCTTGAACACGTCAATTACGTTCAGATACATCCGACGACGCTGTATTCGGAAGAGCCGCAGGAGAAGAGTTTTTTGATTTCCGAATCCGTCCGGGGCGAAGGAGCGGTTCTTTACAATTCCAGAAAGGAACGATTTGTCAATGAACTGCTGCCAAGGGATGTATTGACGCAGAAAATATACGATCAGATGCAGAAAGATGACATGCCGTATGTCTGGCTTTCCATGGAGCATATTCCGGCAGAAGAGTTAAACGGCCATTTCCCGAATATTGTGAAGCATTGCAGAGAAAAAGGCTATGACGTATTTCATGAATGTATACCCGTAGTGCCGGCGCAGCACTATTTCATGGGAGGCGTGAAAGCAGATCTGAACGCCCGCACTTCCATGGACCGTCTTTTTGCGGTTGGGGAGACGGCATGTAACGGCGTACATGGGAAAAACCGCCTGGCAAGCAATTCGCTATTGGAGAGCCTTGTATTTGCCAAGCGTGCGGCACAGGAGATGACCAGGTCCGAATTCGACTGCAAGATGGAGGAAATATCCGTCAAAGATATGGAGGTTTCTGCATATCAAAATTTAGAAGCTCTGGCGGAAAAATATAAGACAAATATATTAAAAGAGATAGAGAGGTTGAATAAATTATGTATGATCCAATCACAATGAAAATAAATGCAGATCCGTTTATTTTAAGCGCATTAAAAGAAGACATTACAAGCGAGGACGTGACGACGAATTCCGTTATGCCAAAAGCACGCCTTGGAGAAGTGGATTTAATCTGTAAAGAAGAGGGCATGGTTTGCGGGCTGGATGTATTTGCAAGGGTTTTTGAGCTCATAGACGATGAAGTGGAAATTACGCTTTTTGTCAAAGACGGCGACAAAGTAAAACCGGGTGAAAAAATGGCAAAGCTGCGCGGCGATATTCGCACGCTGCTGTCGGGAGAACGCACGGCGCTCAATTATCTGCAGAGAATGAGCGGCATCGCGACATACACAAATGCCATTGCGGAGCTGTTGGAAGGAACGGGCGTGCAGCTCTTAGACACCCGGAAAACAACGCCAAACAACCGTATTTTTGAAAAGTATGCCGTTCGCATCGGCGGCGGCCATAATCACAGATATAATCTTTCGGACGGAGTATTGTTAAAAGACAATCATATCGGCGCAGCCGGCGGCGTAAAAGAAGCCGTTTTGATGGCAAAAGAATATGCGCCGTTTGTGCGAAAAATCGAAGTGGAAGCGGAAAATCTGGATATGGTAAAAGAAGCTATAGAGGCGGGAGCGGACATTATCATGCTGGATAATATGACGCCGGAAGTTATGAAAGAAGCGATTGCGTTCATTGACCACAGAGCCGAAATTGAAATTTCAGGCAATGTGACAAAAGAAAATATTGCACGCATCAAAGATCTTGGCGTGGACTATGTTTCTAGCGGGGCGCTGACGCATTCCGCGCCGATTTTGGATATTTCTTTAAAGAATCTGCGTCCAATTAATTAAGAAAGAGGGCAGCGTATGAGTGGAGAAAAACGAAGGGAGAAAATGCTTGAGGTTTTGCGCGGCGCAAAAGAGCCGGTTTCCGGGGCGGCATTAGCAGAAGCCTTTGCCGTCAGCAGACAGGTTATCGTACAGGATATTGCTTTGCTGCGGGCGCAGAAACAGGAAATTATCAGTACCTGCCGCGGTTATATCATGAAAAAAGATACGATTTGCCAGCGAATATTCAAAGTACATCATTCGGATGAAGCGATGGAAGAAGAATTAAATTTATATGTGGATTTTGGCGGCAGAGTGGAAGATGAATTTGTCTATCACAAAATTTATGATGTGATCCGCGTGGAAATGGGCCTGAAATCCCGTCGTGAAGTCGGAGAATTTATGAATAAATTAAGGAGCGGCATTTCAAAATCTTTAAAAGACGTCACTTCCGGCTATCATTATCATACGGTAACTGCGGAATCCGAAGAAATTTTGGATCAAATTCAGGAAGAGCTGTTAAAAAGGGGATTTCTGGCAGAATTAAGAGATTATGAGCCTATTGATTTTTGGAAAGAAGAACATTCCGGATAGGAAAATCAAGATTTCTTTTTCCTTCCGGAATTGGAAAAGGCGAGCCCCGTTTCAATATAAAGAGGTCTCTTATCTTCCGGTATGCCGCGAAATATTTTGACAAGATGACGTTCCTGAGCATTGTAGGGAGATGAGAGGGGCTCTTTGATCGTTGTAATACCATAAATGTAATCGGTAGTCGTATGAAAATAAGAAGCAAGTCGAATTACGGTTTTTGCGTCTGGCTGTCTTCGGTTTTGAACATAGCCGTTTAATGTTGTTGCGGCAATATTCAAATCTTTTGCCAGCTGTTTTTGTGTAATGCCAGCCTGTTCCAACAGATTTCGCAGCTGATTGCCGATGTCCAAAATGATCCCTCCCTTTAAATATGAATATATTAAATTAACTTTTTTTGAATTTCTTAAAAATGCTCAAATTGCGTATGACAATCTAAGAAAACAAATGGAAATACTCGAAACGAGTACCAAGATTGCAAAATGCAAAAGCGCATTGAGACAAAATCCTGCATTTGCGGGATGCAGTTGAGAGGCATAAAAGCAAAAGGTGTTCAGATAATGTTTGAAAAATCAGAAAATTAATTGAAATTATATGTAAATATGGTATAATTGTCCTATACACGGACGATGTCTGTGAACGAAGGAAAGGGGCGAAATACTATGCGCATTACAATTACTGGAAGAAATATTGAATTAACCGATGGCCTTAAGGGCGCTGTAGAGGACAAGCTGGGAAAGTTGGAAAAGTACTTTAACCCTGATACGGATATATTTGTTACGCTTAGCGTTGAAAAAGAGAGGCAGAAAATTGAAGTTACCATACCTGTAAAAGGCAACATCATCCGTTCGGAGCAGGTAAGCAACGATATGTACGTATCGATTGATCTGGTAGAGGAAGTGATTGAGCGGCAGCTAAAAAAATATAAAAAGAAAATTATCAGCAAACAGCAGAATGCCACGAGTTTTAAAAAAGAGTTTATTGAAAAAGAAACGGATGCAGATGATGAAATCCGTATTATCCGTACAAAGAAATTTGACAGGAAACCAATGTATCCGGAAGATGCGTGCGTGCAGATGGAATTATTGGGACATGATTTCTTCGTATTCTGCAATGCGGAGACAGAACAGGTCAATGTGGTATATAAGAGAAAAGGCAATACCTACGGACTGATGGAACCAGAATTTTAGTTGACAAAACAGACCGGACGCGCTATACTTAAATCTCCGAGCAGCCGGGGTGGCAGCGGTACCCTGCACCGGCAATCCGCTATAGCCGGGGTGATATTCTGCAGAGGGTTTCTGATTGTGAAGCTGCCCTTCATAAGTGGCGATGACGCTTGGGTCTTACGCAACAGGAATTTATGAACCGGGTCAGGTCAGGAATGGAGCAGCCCTAAGTAAACACTCTTGTGTGCCGTGAGGACGCCTGGGCCGAGTTAACTGTGAAGGTAACGTTTGGGGTCAGGATTCGAAGCAGAATGCTCGGATTGAGAAGAAAAGCTGAGAAAGCGCAGGGAACTGTGAGATAGATGGTTCTGGAAAGAGGAGGCAGCGACTTTGACGAGTCGGCGCTTTCTCTTTTTTATTTATAAATACCTGTAAAAATATGTATTCAAGGGGGAAGGAGCTGCAAAAAAAGATGTGCCGTATCAGGGGCTCGTCTATAAATCAGATGATCCGGAGATTGCGTTTTAGATGCAAATGGGAATGTGACCGCAGACAAGAGGGGCGGCGCAACCGCGAAGCATATAGCAAATTAATGTTAAAGAAAGGAAAGCCCAAATCTGTCCAAATAAAGGATATACGCAAGTAATGAAAAGACTGTTGTAACATATGCCTTGAATACGGGAGAAGCGCAGACACATGAGGTCAGATGCCATATCCCGTATACAGCGGCTATTTTACAACAGTCTTTTCATTTACAGGTCACTGTTTCTTAATCTTAAATTGAGTCAAATTCATCTAAAATTTCCTGTTCCGGAGCTTTGGTCAAAAGACTTACGATTACAATGCATGCGCTCGCAACTAAAAATGCGGGAAGCAGTTCATAAATATTCCATGCCCCGCCGATTGGACGCACCAGATATTTCCAGATAAATACCATCGCGCCGCCGGAAATCATGCCGGCAAGCGCGCCGTTGCGGTTTGTTCTTCTCCAGAATAAGGAAAAGAGCATTACGGGGCCGAATGCGCCGCCAAATCCTGCCCAGGCGAATGAAACAATGCCAAATACGGAGCTGTTTGGATCGCTTGCGATAAAAACGGCAATCACGGCAATGACAACAACCGTCAGTCTTGCTGCAAGCATGGTGCCTTTTTCGGAAATTTTGATTTTCAGCACGTCTTTTAATATATTTTGAGAAATACTGGAAGAAGCCGCCAGAAGCTGGGAATCTGCCGTTGACATTGTACAGGCTAAAATTCCGGCAAGGATCACGCCGGCAAAAATAATCGCGAGAAATCCGTGATTGCTTAATAATTGCGCTATTTTGATAATTAAAGTTTCGGAGTCCGCGCCGCTTAACGTTTCAATGGCATTGGATTTGGACATGCTGTATCCCACGATGCCAATGAAAATAGCGACAGCCATGGAAATAACAACCCAGATGCTTGCCACTCTTCTGGAAAGCGTAAGCTTCTTCTCGTCTTCAATGGCCATAAAACGAAGAAGAATATGCGGCATTCCAAAATAACCAAGTCCCCATGCAAATGTAGATACAATATTGATAAATCCGTAACTGCCCGCCGTATTGGCAGCGGCGTCGTGAATGCTTGTCAAAGACAGATAACCGGCTAATGCATTTGCATTGTCCATCACAACGTCAAGGCCTCCGGCGGTCTGTACTCCAAAAAGCACTACAATAATCAATGCCAGCGTCATAACGATGCTCTGAATAAAGTCGGTCGTGCTTGCGGCCAAAAACCCGCCTAGAGCAGTATACCCGACAATGATTACGGCGCTGATTACCATGGCCGGAATATAGGAAATTCCAAACAGATTCGAAAATAATTTGCCGCAGGCGGCAAATCCGGATGCGGTATAGGGAATAAAGAATATCACGATAATCAATGCCGAAATGCCCAACAACGCATGACTTTTATCTCTGTAACGGTTAGAAAAGAAATCAGGAATCGTAATGGCGTTTCCGGCGGCAACGGTGTAACGGCGCAGACGTTTTGCAACGATCAGCCAGTTAAAATAAGTTCCGACTCCAAGGCCGATTGCCGTCCATCCTGCGTCTGCGATGCCTGTTAAATAGGCGACGCCGGGTAATCCCATTAAGAGCCAGCTGCTCATATCGGAAGCCTCCGCGCTCATAGCGGTAACAAGCGGCCCCAGCTTTCTGCCTCCCAGATAAAAATCATTTACATCGTTGTTTTTTCGGGAAAACCAGATTCCGATGCCAACCATTCCCAAAATATAGACAACGATTACTATAAAAGTTCCCAATGTAGCTCCACTCATAAATTCCTCCTTATATGTAATTTTCACTGCTGCCGGTTAAAAGCAGCATATTTGCTGAATAAGAGACATGTTATTATAGCATTTCTTTTAAAATACTACAAATAAAATTTTCGATATGGTTATTGACAAATAATATTATATAATATATAGTATTAAACATAAAATAATATTATACAGGAAAGGGTGGGGAGAAATGACATTTGGCATAGGGGCAGCTTTGTTGGACGCAATTGTTCTTGCAGTTGTCTCGAAGGAAACGGAAGGGACTTATGGTTATAAAATTACGCAGGACGTCCGCAGAGCCATTGACATATCAGAATCCACTTTATATCCGGTTTTAAGGCGTTTGCAGAAGAACCAGTATCTGATTGCGTACGATGTGGAATGCGGAGGACGTAATCGCAGATATTACAAACATACGAAAGCCGGAGCGGTTAAGCTGGAAGAGTATAAAAGAGAATGGACGGACTATTCAACGAAAATATCAAGTTTATTGTCGGGGGAGGAACAGTCATGAACAGAGAGGAATTTCTAAGGCAGTTGGAAAAGCTGCTTTCAGATATACCGGAATGTGAACGCCGGGAGGCCATCGAATATTATCAGAATTATTTTGAAGACGCCGGGCCGGAAATGGAAGAGAAAATTATAGAAGAACTTGGTTCGCCCCAGGAAGTGGCGGCAAGTATTAAGAAGAATTTGTTTGGCGAAGATTACAAAGAATATGATTTTATCAATGAGAAAAAAATGCAGGAGTCGTATGGCAGACAGGAGGGTATGATTACGCGGAGGATGATGGTTGTCATCATCGTTGTTTTGACATTTCCCTTATGGGTGGGAATTGCAGGCGGGGCATTTGGCATTCTGGTGGGAGGCATTGCAGCGGCGTTTGGCGTGGCGGTGGCATTCCTGGCCGTTGTGATCGCGTTGCTGATTGTGGGATTTTTGCTGATTGGAATCGGTTTTGCAAATATATTTACAGGATTGCCGGCCGTAGGGCTGATTTTGATTTCAGTGGGTATGTTTTTGCTGGCGTTTGCGGTATTGGGATGCATTGTGATTGGATGGATCTTTGGGAGCGTGATTCCCTGGGCGCTGCGGACTGTGGTGCGTCTTTGTAAAAAACCATTTCAGAAAAGAGGTGCTTTAATATGAAACAATTTACAAAAATCTGCCTGATCATCAGCCTGGTATGCCTTAGTATCGGTGCGGTATGCCTTGGCGCGGGCGTAGCGTTTGGCAGCGGGCTAAGAGAAGTATGGGCAATGGCGGGAAACGGAGAATTAAATGTTGGTCCGCTGCATATTGGAGGATGGCATACGCCATACTTTATGGAAAGCGATGATTTAGAATATGTCAAACCGGAATCCGGAACGATCCAAAAGCATTTTCCGGCAGACAATGTCAAGAATCTGAAAATCGACATGAATTATGGGACCGTCTGTTTGACTGACAGCGAAACAGACCAGATTGAGATTGCCGTAGATGCTCCAGGGAGTAATTCCTACAAGTGCGATTGTGAAAACGACACGCTTATGCTTGTGGATTCCACAAGAGGATGGACATTCTGGAAAAATGGATTTGGAAGAAAAGAGGTAACGGTTGAGATTGCCATACCAAAAGGAAAACAGTTTGATGAAGTATTATTGGCTACCGACGCCGGGCGAATCGAAATATCTCATTTTCTTACGACGGAAGATCTGGACGTGGAGTTGGGAGCCGGTGAACTGACTGCCGGTAAAATTACGGCAGCAGACGTTATTTCAGCGGATGTTGGGGCCGGAAATCTGGAAATAGAAGAATTTACGGCGGAGACATTGGACATTGACTGCGGCTTTGGAAGGGCGCAATTAAGAGGATCTGTATTGGAAGACGCCGATGTGGACGCCGGAATGGGAGAGATCGAATTATGGCTTGCGGGAAGGGAAGACGACTTTGATTACGATATTACGTGCGGCCTTGGGGCGGTCAATATTAACGGAGCGGTTTACAGTACGTTATCTGCCGACAAAAAGATCGACAATCATACGGGCAGAGAAATCAGCCTTGACTGCGGCGTAGGCGAAATTGAATTAAATAACTTCTCGGAATCTCAATGAATGAGATTCTAAGCGAAGATTGACAACTGA
>CAJUJL010000030.1 GCA_910586725.1 uncultured Lachnospiraceae bacterium
CGATTGGCGAAAGAATACATTTTTTCCGCATCATGCGGGGCATGACACAGAAATACCTTGGTATGCTTGTCGGTTTTCCCGAACGGAGCGCAGACGTGCGTCTGGCACAGTATGAAACTGGCTCACGCAAGCCAAAGGCAGACTTGACGGCTGCACTGGCGCAGGCTCTTGACGTTGCGCCGCAGGCTCTGGACATACCCGACATTGACAGCTACATCGGGCTTATGCACACCTTATTTGCCCTTGAGGACATTTACGGTCTTACCGTCAGTGAATCAGACGGTGAAATCTGCTTAAAAGTCAGCAAAGACAAAAGCAAGAACGCCGACGAACTGCTGAAAATGCTCTGCGCTTGGAAAGAGCAGGCGGACAAGCTCTCTGCCGAGGAAATCAGCAGGGAAGATTACGACCAGTGGCGGTACAATTATCCGAAGTTTGACACCACGCAGCATTGGGCGAAAGTCTCCTCTAAGGAATTGAGCGATACCTTAGCCAAAGCGTTCAAGGACAAACTGAAAACCGATTGACAAGCACGACAAAAAACGCCCTTAGCCATGAGTTCCTACCCACAGCTAAGGGCGTTTCTAATATGGATTTATGCCAGCCGTCCAAACCGATTGCAAATCATTCCCCCACCGACAAACCACTTGACAACAAGAATAATCGCACGCAAACGACTGTTATCAATTTGTTATCAAAAGACCTTTCCAAAGTCCGCAAACCCGCATAAACACTGGGTTTACTAAGCATTTTTGTTTATTCGAACTCAATCGTAGCCGGCGGCTTCGGGCTCATATCATAGCAAACCCGATTTACATTCTCTACCTCATTCAATATCCGACTCGTTACCCTCTCAAGCACATTCCAGTCAACTTTCTCAACAGAAGCCGTCATAGCATCCACCGTATTGATCGCGCGGATAATCACCATATATTCAAACACCCGCGCATTATTTTTCATACCAACCGATTTAAAATCAGGCGCCACGGTAAAATACTGCCATACCTTTTTATCCAGCCCTGCCTTCGCAAACTCTTCTCTAAGAATGGCATCCGACTCGCGAACTGCTTCCAGCCTGTCGCGGGTAATCGCGCCAAGGCACCGAACTCCAAGCCCGGGCCCGGGGAATGGCTGGCGATACACCATGTCATGCGGCAACCCAAGTTCCACGCCGCAGGCGCGCACCTCATCCTTAAAAAGCTGCTTTAACGGCTCAACCAGTTCAAACTGCATATCTTCCGGCAGTCCCCCTACATTATGATGGGATTTTACCATCTTCGCCGTTTTTGTTCCGCTTTCGATAATATCCGGATATATCGTTCCCTGGCCCAGGAAATCGATTCCCTCCAGCTTTCTTGCCTCTTCTTCAAATACGCGGATAAATTCGCCTCCGATAATTTTTCGTTTCTCCTCAGGATCCGCAATACATTCTAATTTCCCAAGAAAACGTTCCGTAGCATCTACGTAAATAAGATTTGCGTGAAGCTCGTCACGAAAAACTTTGACTACGTTTTCGGATTCGTTTTTCCGCATCAGACCGTGATTCACGTGGACGCATACAAGCTGCTGGCCAATGGCTTTTATGAGCATTGCTGCGACTACGGAGGAATCCACTCCGCCTGAAAGCGCGAGAAGGACTTTTTTGTCCTTTACCTGTTGGCGGATGAGTTCCACCTGATCTTCAATAAAATTTTTCATATTCCAATTCGTTTTGGCGCCACAGTCTTCAAGGACGAATTTTTCCAGCAATGCATTTTCAATGGATCCGTTCATCTGTTTTTCACACCTGGACTGAGGATAATCAATAGATAACATCGGAAATCCAAGATCATAGATTTCCGGCCTCACTTCAACTTCTTTTCCGTCTACCATGCGGTTTTCTCCGCCGTTTAAAATGATGCCTTTTACATTTTCAAATCCTTGAAGTTCCTCCGCTGTAATATCATGCGGGTGTATTTCACTATATACGCCAAAATTGCGGATTTCGCGGGCAATAACTGTATTTTGCGTGCTGCCCAGATCCAAAATAATAATCAAATCCTGCTTCATGAACAATGCTCTCCTTATCTTTTATTTGCTCCATTATAGCAAAGAAATTTTGCCGTTCCAAGATTTTTTTGATTTTTATTGCTTTGTTATCGGAAAACGTTATGCGTTAATGCTTCGGATTACGCGGCATGGATTTCCGACTGCCAGTGAATTCGGAGGTATGTCTTTGGTGACAACGCTGCCGGCTCCGATTACCGAGCCTTTGCCTATGGTCACGCCGGGGAGGACAATTACGCCGCCTCCTAACCAGCAGCAATCTTCAATTATAATTGGCAGCGCATAGGTGCGGCAAAAATACTGTTCCGAGTCGTCGTTCCAGTCTGGGGTCAGCCGTTCTGAAAGCTCGATAGGGTGCGTTGCGGTATAAAGCTGCACATTCGATGCAATCAGCACATGATTGCCGATAGTGATTTGATTACAGTCTACAAATGTGCAGTTCATATTTATAGAGACATTATTTCCAATAGAAATATTTCGCCCATAATCACAGATAAACGGCGTGCCGACAGAAACATTGCTGCCTGTGTTTGCAAACAATTGTTTTAAAATGCTTTCCTTTTCTTCTTTTTGCTCATATGTAAGAGCATGATAAGTTTTTAACAGTTCCCTTGCGCGGGTTTTAAATTCCAAAAAAATCGGATCATGGCAATCATAATATTGACCTGCCATACACTTTTCCAGTTCATTCATAGCATCACCCTGCATAATGAACGTATTGGAGTATTCATTACACATGTTCCTTTCCCATTCATGATTTGGGCGCGGCCGAAGGTTTAGTCCTTTCAGCAGTTCGTTTTATCTGCTGACGCATAGTTTCTAAATTAATGCTAAATGTAATTCGAAAAAATTTTTGCGTCTGCGAATACTGCTTTTCCTGTATAAAACAGTAAAAAACGGCGCTGCAATATATTATAGTAGAAAAGTCCGCTGCAAATCAAGCAATGCCATGTATATTTAAAAGTCTTTTGCCGTTCCTGCCATTGTAATTTTCTGTTTTTTGAGATATTTTTCTTATCCAGCAGAAAAATGCCCCATATCCAAAACATATCGGGCTTCGTATTTTACCGGTGCGCCAAATGATCCTGTACTTTTCAGAATAAGAAAACATACGGCATCACCTCTGCCCAAACGATGCTTTGCGGATTTGGTCAGAGATTTGCGCTGTCAGTAATCCGGTATATGAAATTAGCGGTGTTTTCAGGTGACGTCACGGCCTTTTTTTCTTTCCAAAGTTTGAAAAAGTCCGTCCTGTTTCAATATAAAGAGGTTTCTTATCTTCCGGTATTCCGCGGTAGATGTTTACAAGATGCTGTTCTTCCGCGTTATAAGGAGAAGATAGCGGTTCTCTTATGGTTGTGATTCCATATATGTAGTCTGTAGTTGTATGAAAGTAGGAAGCGAGTCGAATTACGGTTTTGGCATCAGGTTGTCGGCGGTTCTGAATATAACCATTTAATGTTGTTGCTGAAATATTCAACGCTTCTGCAAGTTCTTTTTGGGTAATGCCTTCCTGTTCCAAAAGATTTCGCAGCTGAGATCCAATGTCCAAATGAAACCCTCCCTTTTATAAATTATGTTAAAGTAAACGAATTTATTTTTCGAAAATTATTTTAAAACAAAACAATTTGTCTGACCTTAAAAATGCGCAAATTGCAAATAAAAAATATTCATACCGAATATAATATGCGATTCGCGTATTTTGGGATGGAGAATTTCATGTGTTATTTCCTCAAATGGTGAAGCGGTTCTCTGTTCGGAAAGCGGGATTATTTTTGAGAAGCCGGATTTACTTTTGCCTGTAGTTAAGGTAAAATGTAAGAAATCAAAAAGAAGGAGACAGGTATGGAAAAATCAAAAGTATATTTTACAACTTTTAAAACGAGTTTTACGGAAAATTTATTATCCAAACTGCGCAGACTTGTCATAACAGCCGGAATAAAAGATATTGATTTTGAGGACAAATACGCCGCAATTAAAATCCACTTCGGCGAATATGGAAATCTTGCCTTTTTACGCCCGAATTATGCGAAGGTAGTAGCCGATGCGGTAAAAGAACTGGGCGGCAAACCATTTTTAACAGATTGTAATACATTATATGTGGGCAGCAGGAAAAACGCGCTGGATCATCTGGATACGGCGTATGCAAACGGATTTTCCCCTATGACGACAGGGTGTCAGGTGATCATAGCGGACGGGCTGAAAGGCACCGATGAAGTTCTTGTTCCGATCAATGGGGAATATGTCAAAGAAGCGAAGATCGGACGCGCGCTTATGGATGCGGATATATTGATTTCTCTGACGCATTTTAAAGGACATGAGGCCACCGGCTTTGGAGGGGCTATCAAAAATATCGGAATGGGAGGCGGTTCCCGCGCCGGCAAAATGGAAATGCACAGTGACAGCAAGCCAAATGTATTGACGGAGAAATGCATAGGCTGTTCCAGCTGTACAAAAGTCTGTGCACATACGGGCGTTACCGTAACTGACAAAAAGGCGTTTATTGACCATGATAAGTGCGTGGGATGCGGACGGTGTATTGGCGTGTGCCCGAAAGATGCGATTGAGCCTTTGTTTAATGCTTCCACGAAGAGGCTAAACTGTAAAATGGCGGAGTATACGCTTGCAGTTTGCAAAGACAGGCCGTGTTTTCATATTGCATTGGTCTGCGACGTGTCGCCCAACTGCGACTGTCATGCTGAAAATGATATTCCGATTATCCCGGATGTTGGAATGTTTGCCTCTTTTGACCCCGTAGCGCTTGACGTTGCCTGTGCGGATGCGTGTAATCGTCAGCCGGTTATCGCGGGAAGCGTACTGGCTGAGAACATGGATAAACATCCGGAGTGCAGCCACGGAGACTGCTTTGATATGACGCATCCGGATACGGAATGGAAAAGCTGCATTGCCCATGGCGTAAAAATCGGGCTTGGCACGGACCAGTATGAACTGATTGAAATTTGATAAGATTATGTGAAGGGACGCTTTTGTTCGTTCCGTTATATATTAAAACTTGACAACAGTTCGAAATTATTAGAAAATGACATCACATATAACGAATACAATCTGAACCCCAAGGAAAATACCTGAAGGTAAAGGCAATCAAGGAAGAAAGACATTTTTATGAGAGGCTTTAGGAACGAGGCAGTTCTTTTTCCGAAAGAGCATAAAAATCGTCTTCTTCTTGTATGCGCTCGTAATGAAATCAGACGGAGAAAATAAGATGACAACCAGAGTAGCGATAATTTCAATCGTTGTAGAAAAATCAGGCGATGTAGAAAAACTGAACAGGATTCTGCACGAATACGGCAGCTATATCATTGGAAGAATGGGAGTCCCCTATGCAAAGAGAGATGTTTCTCTGATCAGTGTTGCAATGGATGCGCCCGCGGACGCGATCAGCGCCATGACCGGAAAAATCGGTATGATAGAAGGAATTACTTCGAAAGCTTTGTATGCGAAGCTTGGGGAGGCGGACCATGCGGCGCTTAATTGACAAACTGGAACGAGATCATTGTCTGAAAAAAGAAGAATGGATGGCGCTAATTGCCGCCGAAGCGGAGAAAGAATATCTGTATGAACGGGCAAGGGCCGTATCCGGACAATATTACGGCAATAAAGTTTATACCAGAGGCCTGATTGAATTTACCAATTATTGCAGAAATAACTGTTATTACTGCGGCATCCGGCGGGATAACGCGGATGTGGAACGCTACCGTTTAAGTGAAGAAGAGATTCTTAGCTGCTGCAAGGAAGGGTATCGTCTTGGTTTTCGCACTTTTGTGCTTCAAGGGGGCGAAGACGCTTATTATACGGACGACCGTCTGATTCATCTGATTCGCGCGATAAAAAAAGCCTACGGCGACTGCGCGCTGACTTTATCCATTGGAGAAAAATCAAAAGAAAGCTGCCGGAAGTTTTTTGAAGCGGGGGCGGATCGTTACCTGCTTCGCCATGAGACGGCAAATAAAGAACATTACAGATCGCTGCATCCAAAAGAATTAAGTCTCGAAAAAAGACAGGAATGTCTTTACAACTTAAAAGAAATTGGTTTTCAGACAGGATGCGGTTTTATGGTGGGCTCGCCGGGACAGACAGTGGAATGTCTTGCGGAAGACATGCTTTTTATTACAGAATTGCAGCCGCAGATGGTGGGCATCGGCCCCTTTGTGCCGCATCATAAGACGCCTTTTGCATCCGAGGCGGCGGGAAGCGTGGAAAGGACGTTGTATCTGATCGGATTGCTGCGTCTTTTAAAGCCAAATCTTTTGCTGCCGGCGACGACGGCGCTTGGAACGATGGATGAAAACGGGAGGGAACGAGGCATTTTAGCGGGAGCAAATGTTGTGATGCCTAATCTTTCACCTGTCGGGGTTCGGAAAAAATATGCGTTATACGACAATAAAATCTGTACCGGAGATGAGGCGGCGGAATGCCGTATGTGTTTAAGCGGAAGAATGGAACGCATTGGTTACCGGCTTGTCACAGACCGCGGAGATCCGGCAGAAAACGAATGCCATCTGGCAGGAAAGAAGGAAAATTATGTACAACGTAATGTCACCGAAAGCGGAAGAGTTCATCAGTGATGAAGAGATCAGAGAAAGCCTTGAATATGCGCGGCAGAATAAAAATAACAGAGAAGTCATTGAGCGGATTTTAGAAAAAGCGTCTGAAATGAAAGGGATTTCTCATAAAGAAGCGATTGTGCTTTTAGATTGTGAACTGGAGGATTTAAACGCCAGAATTTATAAGCTGGCCGAAGACATCAAACAGGAGTTTTACGGCAACCGCATTGTTATGTTTGCGCCCTTATATTTATCCAATTACTGCATTAACGGGTGTAAATACTGTCCATATCATCTGAAAAACAAAAAGATTGCGAGAAAGAAACTGACGCAGGAAGAAATCAGAAAAGAAGTAATTGCGCTTCAGGATATGGGACATAAGAGGCTTGCTTTAGAGGCGGGCGAAGATCCGGTTCATAATCCGATTGAATACATTCTGGAAAGCATCCGGACGATTTATGACATCAAACATAAAAACGGCGCGATCCGTCGCGTAAATGTCAATATTGCGGCGACGACAGTAGAAAATTACAGGAAATTAAAAGAAGCCGGAATTGGCACGTATATTCTTTTCCAGGAAACGTACAACAAAGAATCTTATGAAGAGCTGCATCCTACCGGCCCCAAAAGCGATTACGCATACCATACGGAAGCGATGGACCGTGCGAGAGAAGCGGGAATTGACGATATGGGAATCGGCGTTTTGTTCGGGCTGAATAATTATCGTTATGATTTTACCGGCATTATTATGCATGCGGAGCACATGGAGCAATACGGAGGCGTAGGCCCGCACACCATCAGCGTGCCGCGCGTCAGGAGGGCGGACGACATTGATCCCGATGTATTTGACAACGGCATCAGCGACGATATGTTTGCGAAAATCGTGGCCTGTCTGCGGATTGCCGTGCCTTATACGGGCATGATTGTATCGACCAGGGAATCCAAAGAGAGCAGGGAACGCGTGCTGCATCTTGGCGTTTCCCAGATCAGCGGCGGCTCCAAAACAAGCGTGGGCGGTTACGTAGAAGAAGAGGATCCGGAGGAAAATTCCGCACAATTTGATATAAGCGATAACCGGAGTTTAGACGAAGTCGTGCATTGGCTGATGAAAATGGGGTATGTGCCAAGCTTTTGCACCGCCTGTTACCGGGAAGGACGAACGGGAGACCGTTTTATGGAGCTGTTGAAAAACAGGCAGATTATTAATTGCTGTCATCCGAATGCACTGATGACATTAAAAGAATATCTGGAAGATTATGCGTCGGAGGAGACAAAAGCAATCGGAGAGAAGTTAATTGCGGAGGAATTAAAAAAGATTCCAAATGAGACCGTGCAAAAAAAAGCCGCGGAATATATCGATACGATTCATATGGGGAAAAGGGATTTCCGCTTTTAAATATCGAAGAATAAGGAGACTGACATGGGAATGAATGAGACGCCTTCGGCAAACCGGGTCCATATCGGTATTTTTGGCAGAAGGAACGCGGGAAAATCCAGCTTGCTCAACGCGGTCACGGGACAGAATCTGGCGGTTGTATCCGACGTCAAGGGAACAACAACCGATCCTGTCATCAAGGCAATGGAGCTTTTGCCGCTTGGGCCCGTTGTTCTGATCGATACGCCGGGAATCGACGACGAGGGGCTGCTTGGGCAAAAGCGTATGGAAAAGAGCGATCAGATACTGAACAAAACAGATCTGGCCATATTTGTTCTGGACGGCGCGGCGCAGATGGGCAAAACCGAATTGGACGACATAGAAAAACAGATGATCGCACGTTTTGCCGAAAAGAAGATTCCTTATATGGTTGCTGTAAATAAATCCGAAGTTATAGATGAAAAAACAAAAGCGGAAATAACCGGTTTTTTTGGAAAAGACATACCGGCGCTGTTTGTCAGCGCCAAAACAGGATACAATATTTATGAACTGAAAGAGACGGCCGCAAAACTGATTCCCGCGCAGGAGCTTACGGGGAGAATCGTTGGGGATTTTTTGGATCCTTACGATCTTGCGGTGCTTGTGGTTCCGCTTGACGCCTCGGCTCCCAAAGGAAGGCTGATTCTGCCGCAGCAGCAGGTGATAAGAGACTGTCTGGAGGTGGGGGCAATTCCGGTTGTCACAAAGGAGACGGAGCTTCTTGAGACGTTTCGCTCCCTGGCCAAAAAGCCCAAAGTCGTAATTACGGACAGTCAGGCGTTTGAGCGGGTGTCGAAAGAAACGCCGGAAGGGGTTTTTCTGACTTCTTTTTCGATCCTTTTTTCCAGGCTGAAAGGAGATTTGGAGCAGCAGGTTTTGGGGGCAAAGGCGCTGCGCTTGTTAAAAGACGGCGATACGGCGCTGATTTGCGAGGGCTGTACGCATCACAGACAGTGTGAGGATATTGGCACAGTTAAATTGCCCCGTTGGATCGAACGGTTTACCGGCAAAAAAATTCACTTTCAATTTACAGGGGGAGGACAGTTCCCGAAAGATTTATCCCGATATGCGTTGATCGTGCATTGCGGCGGCTGTACCTTGAATGAACGTGAAATGAAATACCGCTTAAAGTGTGCCAAAGATGCAGGCGTTCCGGTCACAAATTACGGGCTTGCAATTGCATATATGCATGGTATTTTAGACCGCAGCCTGGAAATATTCAGATAGTTTGTCAGGGAGGGGTTATGAATATACAGGATAAGCTGGAGAGAATTTTAAGAGAACTGCATATCATGGTTTCGCGCGCTCCGGTATCAGAGATTAACGGGGAATATGTTCTGGTGCAGAAAAGGGAAGTGCAGAAGCAGTTAGGAAATTTAAGTCAGGCAGTCAGAGAGATGATGGATGAATATGAGGTGACGCAGCAAAGCAGAAATCGGGGGGAGCTGGAAGCGGAAAATCAGCGTATGGAAATTTTGCGGAACGCGAACCATCAGGCGCAGGATATATACGCGGCTTCCGTCATTTATTCGGAGGATGCGCTGGGAAGAATACAGGATATTATCAGTGAAGCCGAGCGGGCGTCCAAAGAAGTGTTAAAGAACTTAACCCGTGAGATGGAGGAAGAGAGACGCATTGTCCGAAGCAATCAGCTTGAGCTGCTTACGCAGCTGGAGGATATGAAAGACACGGCCAAATATATGAAGCTGATTGAAGAGCGCAATCGTGAGATTGCAAAAGAAAAGGCAAAGAAGCTGGAAAAAGACAAACCGAGAAGGTACAGAAGAAAAGTGGAAAAAGACCCGGATTTTCATGCGATTACGCCGGAGATTAAGATCAATGAGGAATACTTCCAAAAGGCGGGCATTAAGCTGGAGGAGACGGAAGAGGAAGCAGAGGAGGAAATCGCAGAGGAGACAGCTATGGAAGCGGCCGAAGAGAAGATCGTATACGAAAAGCCGGTGATTAAAATCAACAAAGAATATTTTAAAAAAGCCGGTATCGCGCTGGAGGATGAGGACGAGAGGGCAGAAGAAAAGGAGTAGAATTATGAACCGTATACTTGTATGTGACGATGACAGGGAAATCGTGGAAGCCATTGAAATCTATTTGCAGCAGGAAGGATATGAGGTGGTGAAAGCTTATGACGGCGCGGAAGTTTTGGAGATTTTGGGCAGACAGAACGTTGATTTGCTGATTATTGACGTTATGATGCCAAAGCTTGACGGTATCCGGGCTACGTTAAAGATCAGAGAAGGCAGCAGTATACCGATTATTATTTTATCCGCCAAATCCGAGGACGCCGATAAAATATTAGGGCTGAATATCGGAGCCGACGACTATCTGACCAAGCCGTTTAATCCTCTGGAGCTTGTCGCCAGGGTAAAATCACAGATCAGACGATATACCAAACTTGGAAACGCAGCCGAAAACAATCAGGCGGTTTATCAGACAGGAGGGCTTGTCATCAATGATGATCTGAAAGAGGTGACGGTTGACGATGAGCCGGTCAAGCTGACGCCCATTGAATACAATATTCTGCTTTTGCTAATGAAAAACCAGGGCAAGGTATTTTCCATCAGCCAGATCTATGAAAGCATCTGGAACGCCGACGCCATAGGCGCGGATAATACGGTGGCAGTGCATATCCGGCACATTCGGGAAAAAATCGAGATTAATCCAAAAGAACCCCGTTATATTAAAGTGGTGTGGGGAATTGGTTATAAAATAGACAAAGCGTAGGGGAAAAGATATGAAAAACGAGCAGTACGGCAATGGATATAAAATAGTGGCAATTTTGCTTCAGATGGTATTTCTTATTATTGTCATTGTGATATTTTCCCTTATGGTAAGTTTGTATAAAAGGAGTATGCCCGGTTTTTTTGACATTGGCAATCACTCCTTTTTTAATTCTTCTTTTTACATGGACAATATCACGGAAATGACAAAAGAGCTGACGGTATATATTCAGTTAAAAGACCGCGTGGAAAAAGACGAAGCGGGATATGAGCAGTACAAGCAGTATAAATTAAAGTTTGACAGTGAGGAAAGTAATTATTATTACTGGTTTTCATGCGGTAACAGATTATATACAAACATGCCGGGTCAGGATACAAAAGATGAGGCGGTAACGTTTGCAAAAGAACTGGGAAGCTATTTTTATTACGATGACGCAACCATAACGTTTCAGGGAAATGTCAAACGTACGGATCACAACCTTGACTTGAATATCATGCGGCTTTTCAGGCAGGGCAGACAGGGAGGGAGACTGGTTGTCGGCATCGATACGTCGCTTGCGGGAGAAGACGCCATTGCGGAAGCGGCGGCTACGTATCAAACGTATTCTCCCTGGGTGAAGTGGGGAACTTTTTTCGCCGTGATTGCGTTTCTGTGTTTTATTCTGACGATGATATATCTTACGCTGGCGGCCGGCAAATCAGACGATCCGGAAACCATCCGGCTGCACCGGATTGATTATGTTCCGACAGAAGTTCATTTTCTGTTCTTTCTCGTCTGCGTAATAGGACTGATTGCGTTCTGCAAAAGTCTCAACGGAAACGACTGGGGAATATCCAGTACGCTGATTTTAACAGGCACGCTGGTGTTTCTAACGGATTCTGTATTCCTAACGTTGTATTTAAGCGCGGTCAGGAAAATAAAAGCAAATATATTTGCCAGCTGCAGCGTTCTTTCTTTTTCAATTCACACTTTAAAAGAAGGGATGCGCAGAAGGGATATTGCGCACAGGGCGTTGATCTGGTTTGTGCTTTGTATGGCGGCAGAGTTGTTTTTTGTCTGGGAAGCATTGTCCAAACGCCGTATGTGGGCTATTGCAGGAATGCTTTTTGTATTTGTGTATCCCGCCGTATGTTTTTTGCAGCACGCAATAGAAAGAAAACGGATATTGGAAGGCATCCGTGAAATCAGCGACGGGCAGCTGAACTATAAATTTGACGTTCGGGAATTTGGCGGTGATTACAGGGAAATGGCGGAAGAAATCAACGGCATCGGCGAAGGGCTATCGAACGCCGTTGATGAAAATGTAAAAAACGAGCGGCTGAAGACAGAGCTGGTTACGAATGTTTCGCACGATATTAAGACCCCCTTGACATCAATTATCAATTATATCAGTCTGATTAAAATGGAAGGAACATGGAATAAAAATGTAGAAAACTATGTAAGCATCCTTGAGAAGAAATCACAAAGGCTAAAGCAATTGACGGAAGACCTTGTGGAAGTGTCCAAAATTACGAGCGGAACCATTCATTTGGATATGCAGCCAATTAATATGGTAGAACTTATTTGCCAGACAGGAGGCGAATTTAATGAAATTTTTGAGGACGTGGGGCTTACGGTCGTAACAAGGCTTCCCAAAGATCCGGTGATGATTTTAGCGGACGGGAGCCGCCTTTGGAGGGTTGTGCAGAATTTATATAACAATGTGGCCAAATATGCGCTAAAAGACACGAGAGTTTTTGTGGAGCTGAAAATAAATGACGGTAAGGCGGAGTTCAGCATCAAAGATATTTCTGCCCAGGGAATTCAAAAGACGCCGCAGGATTTGAGCGAACGGTTTGTGCGGGGCGATGAGTCGAGAGGGACGGAAGGAAGCGGACTGGGACTTTCGATTGCGAGGCATCTGACGAATCTGATGGGGGGAAATTTTGATATTCAGCTGGACGGTGATCTGTTTACCGTATTTTTGGCATTTGATGTTATAAATCCTTGAATTATTGATTGTCTTTGCGTATAATCTTTGCAAGCTTTGTTTGATATAGGAGAAAAATATGTATTTTAGTTCAATGACTTTTTTGTGGGTGTTTCTTCCCATTACCTTGCTTTTTTATCTGGCGGCGTCGCATTTTGGAAAAAATACGGCGGGAAATATCGTGCTGCTTTTTGCGAGTCTGATCTTTTACGCATGGGGCGAGCCGGTGTATATTTTGCTGCTGCTTGTTTCCGTTTTGTTAAATTATGCGTTTGGGCTGCTTCTCGGACTGGAAGCCCTAAGGTGCAGAAGGATCATATTGGCGCTTGGCGTGGCGGTAAACATCGGAATACTCGGGTTTTTTAAATATTTCAATTTCTTTGCCATATACATCAATCAGGCGCTGGGAAGAGAAGCCGTTCCTCTCAGCCATTTTGCGCTTCCGCTGGGAATTTCGTTTTATACGTTTCAGGCGATGTCCTATGTGATCGATGTATACCGCAGAGAAGTGAATGCGCAGAAAAACTTCTTTTCCCTTCTTCTGTATATTTCTTTGTTTCCACAGCTGGTAGCGGGGCCGATTGTAAAATATAAAGATGTGGAAACACAGATTTTAAAACGCGTCAATACGTATGAAAAAAGAGCTTACGGCGTTAAGCGTTTTATTTACGGGCTGGGCAAAAAAGTACTGCTTTCCAACATATTTGGGAAATACGTGGACATGATTTTGGGAATTGAACCCGGTCAGCTAAGCACGGGATTGGCCTGGATGGTTATGATTATGTACACATTTCAGATTTACTATGATTTTTCCGGTTATTCGGACATGGCCATCGGCCTTGGCTCTATGTTCGGGTTTGAGTTCAGGGAAAACTTCAATTATCCCTATATTTCAAAATCCATACAGGAATTCTGGAGAAGGTGGCATATTTCCCTGTCCACCTGGTTTAAAGAATACGTCTACATTCCTTTGGGAGGGAATCGGAAAGGGAAATTGAGGACGTATGGGAATCTTTTTATTGTATTTCTTTTGACGGGATTTTGGCATGGAGCAAGTTTGACATTTGTGTTCTGGGGGCTTTTTCATGGATTTTTTATGATTATCGAACGTCTTGGATTTGGGAAACTGTTGGAGAAAAATCCCGTAAAGCTTTTGAACCACGTTTATACATGGGTTGTGTTTGTCTGCGGATGGGTGTTTTTCCGGATGGACGGACTGCGGAAAGGTTTTGAAATGATCAAGGCCATGTTTATTTATCAGAAAGGGAAACATGACGTGACGTCTTGTCTGAGCCTTGAAGTGATTGCCGCTTTGCTGCTTGGATTTTTGCTGTGCGGGATTTTACAGACCATGGTTCCAAAGCTTAAAAATGCGCTTTACAACAGAGAAGAAACGTCGGTTTTGCAAACGCTGTTTTTGTTTGCCGTATTTTTCCTTTGTATTGTTTCCCTGTCTGCAAATTCCTATAATCCATTTATTTATTTTCGCTTTTAGGAGGAAATTACATGAAGAACAAACTGATCTTTTGCCTGTTTTTTCTGTTTCTGGCAGCGCCGGCAGTTACGTTTCCGTTTGTGAAAGACCATATCGATTCCGAGAACCATGAGAACCGGAGATTTGCGGAAAAGCCGGATCTTTCGTTTGGGACGCTTGCCTCTTTTCCAAAGCAGTTTGACGATTACTTTAACGACCATCTTCCATATAAGAACCAGCTTGTAATGGCGAACACGATGAAAAACGACTTTTTGGGCGTAGGGACTACGATGATGGAATATATGACCAGTTCTATGGTTATAAGGGGTAAGGACAACTGGCTTTTTTACAATGCGGAAAAGCAGCAGTCTTTTAATGATTATATGTGCAACAACCTCTATGAAGAAGGGGAGCTTGCCGAAATTGCAAAAGGGTATGTGAAGCTGCAGGAGAAGTTAAAAGAGCGGGGGACAGAGCTTGTGGTAATTTTTGCGGCGAATAAAGAGCAGATTTATCCGGAATATATGCCGTCTTCCATCGTGCCTGAAGGTTCTTACAGCAGAACCGACCAGCTTGTCGCATATTTGAATGAGCACACGACGGTTCCGGTTCTTTACACAAAGGAAGCGCTGAAAAAGGAAAAAGAAGGCCATCAGCTTTTTTATAAGTACGATACGCACTGGAATAATCTGGGCGGGTTTGTCGGCGGGCAGGTGTTAAATGAGTATTTCCATGGCGAATATGTTTCTTTGGATGAAGTAGTCTGCAAGGCAAAAAAGACAAATGTGAGCGGAGATCTTGCGCGTATGCTGTCTATGGGAAATATCTATAATGACGATACCGAATGGCAGGTCAAAGGATATAAAAAGGATGTCAGGCTCGAAAAGAGCATGGACGGGAATGATTTTGTGTTTTCTTCCAATGCGAAGGATGACAGAAGCCTGCTTGTGTATACCGATTCGTTTGGGTATGCCTTGATGGAAATGGCAAAAGATTATGCAAATGTCCGGTTTTCAAGAAATACGGACAATTTTAAGTATTTCTGCGACACGATGCAGCCGGATGTGGTAGTTCTTGAGATGGTGGAACGCTGGAAAGAAGGACAGGAAACATGGTGCAGCGGATTGTATGATTTGCTTGATAAGCCCTGAAATCTTATGTATAATGATACGAAGGCAAATCTGGCTGGTTAAAAGAGTATTGGAAAAAAGGAGATCTCAATGAAAAAATTGTACAAAGATACACAGGAATTTTTTCGTATGCATAAAACGGCTTTGTTTATCAACGCATGCGTTTGCATTATCTGTTACGGACATCTGGTTTTTTCGCAGAATGTCGGGATTGATACGGAGCATGTAATCAATTATCCGGGGACTACCATGCAGTGGGAGAGCATCGGCAGGCAGGGGCTTTTGTATACGAAAACCCTTTTTGGCATACTCGAATACAATCCTTATCTGGGCGGCGTGCTGTTTTTGGGCAGCTTTATTTTGCTGGGCAGCATGATTATG
This sequence comes from uncultured Lachnospiraceae bacterium, assembly GCA_910586725.1. GTDB lineage: Bacteria > Bacillota > Clostridia > Lachnospirales > Lachnospiraceae > Roseburia_B. The sequence goes on from CAJUJL010000030.1 coordinate 15,719, forward strand.
TTTTTGTGCTGGCGCATGAGCGGAAAAGATGGGCATTATCCGTACGGCTGGTTTGGCGTTTTGTTTTCGACGTGTCCGGTTTGGATGATTCAGTTTTATTTCAGCCTTCAGCGGGCCGAGGTTGTGATGGGTATGCTCTACGGCGCAGTTTCCGTGTTTGCTTTATGTGAGATTTTGTTTTTTGGACAGCGCAAGGTATATTGGTTTTTGATCTGTCTGTTTTTTGGCGTATGGTGTCTGGCTTCTTACCAGAGCTGTGCGCTTTTGTATATCAGCCTGTGCGTGTTGTGTTACCTGCTTGATTTTTTCCGGGATTCCCAAAGAAAATGGAACGTTTATGTTAAGCATATTTTGGGCCTGATGGCAGGATTTGGCGTGATCTATGTAACGTATTATTTCTGGATCAGCCGTTCGCTTGCAAATAACTATTATTTAAGCGCGCAGATCAAGTGGGGAGAATATCCTGTGACGCAGAGCCTGTCGCTGATTTTTGACCATGTGAAATGTATGTTAAACTGGAATATGGAATCGGACGTTTCGGCATTTCCGTTAAGCTGTATCTGCGTTGCGCTTTTGTTTGGCGGGTATTTTCTTAAGACGAGAAAAAACAGCGCGATGCTTGCGCTTGGGCTGGCGGGGCTTATGGTATCGCCGTTTCTCTTTTCTATTTATATAGGTGATAAATCCATTGCCAGAACACAGTTTGCCCAGCCTTTGGTTTGCGCGGCGGCATGTATGCTGTTTTGGGGAATCAGTAAGAAAGAAGGATGGAAGCTGGTTTGGGCGAGGCGGCTTAGCATGGCGGGAGCAGCCGCAATTGTCTGGATTTGCGTTTCTTTGATTTTAAGCCTTGAATATACGGAAGATATAAGGTACCGTGAAGATTCCATTGTGGCGCAGACGGTTGCGACAGATTTGGGTCGAATCGAAGAGGCAAAAGGGCTTCCGATTATCTTTGTGGGAGAGAGAAAGGCCAGATTAAACGGAGCGGCCAAACCGGCGGATATATATGGGTATTCCTTTTTCCAGTGGGATCATTCCGTTGGAAATCCAACCGGCGCTACGTGGCGCGTGGTAGGATTTATGAAGACGCTTGGCATTGATGTGGAATCCGGAGCGGAATTCAGGAAAAAAGCGGTGAAAGCCGCAAAAGGCCTTCCGTGTTACCCGCAGGAGGGATATATTGCCGTTCAGAAAAACTTTGTGGTAATCAAGCTTGCAGAGGAATAGCTTTGTTGACTTTTAGCGGCCGTACCTTTATAATTTTAGTAATTATAGATAGAAATAAGGAGAATAATAAATGAAACTGTATGAAAATGGAGTTTACCTTGTAAATGGAAATGAACTGGTAGAAGATAACGGCGATGCAGCCAATGAAATTTTAAGCAAAACAGGACAAAATATTACAAAAGAAGAAGCGGCGAAGAACACGATTGCCTATGGAATTTTAAAAGAGCACAATGTTTCCGGCAGTATGGACAAGCTCCGGATTAAATTTGATAAACTGACGTCTCACGATATTACGTTCGTAGGAATTATTCAGACAGCCAGGGCGTCCGGACTGGAGAAATTCCCCATTCCCTATGTGCTTACAAATTGCCACAACAGTCTGTGCGCGGTAGGAGGAACCATCAATGAGGATGACCATATGTTTGGACTTACCTGTGCGAAGCGGTATGGAGGAATTTATGTGCCCCCGCACCAGGCGGTAATTCATCAGTTTGCCAGAGAAATGCTTGCCGGCGGAGGGAAAATGATTTTGGGTTCGGATTCCCATACCCGTTACGGCGCGCTTGGCACGATGGCAGTTGGAGAGGGCGGACCGGAACTGGTAAAACAGCTGTTAAGCCAGACGTATGATATTAATATGCCGGGCATTGTGGGCGTATATCTCAAAGGAACTCCGGTCAAAGGCGTTGGGCCGCAGGATATTGCGCTTGCGATTATCGGAGAAGTTTTCGCAAACGGATATGTGAAAAATAAAGTGATGGAATTTGTAGGCCCCGGCGTGTCAAATTTAAGCGTTGACTGCAGAATTGGCGTGGACGTTATGACAACGGAGACGACTTGCCTTTCTTCTGTATGGAGAACGGACGACGCGGTAAAAGAGTTTTATGAAATCCATGGAAGAAGCGAAGATTACAAAGAATTAAATCCGAAGGATACGGCGTACTACGACGGCATGATTGAGATTGATCTTGGCGAAATCCGTCCGATGATTGCAATGCCGTTCCATCCGAGCAATACTTATACGATAGAGGAGCTGAATGCAAATCTAATGGATATTCTGGACGACTGTGAGAAGCGGGCGAAAGTAAGCTTTGACGGTTCAGTGGATCTGGATTTGAAGAGCAAAGTGCGGAACGGAAAATTATATGTGGACCAGGGCATTATCGCAGGCTGCGCCGGAGGCGGCTTTGAAAATATCTGCGATGCGGCGGATATTTTAAAGGGAACGTCTATTGGTTCGGATGAATTTACGTTAAGCGTGTATCCGGCAAGTATGCCGGTTTATATGGAACTGGTGAGAAACGGATCGGCGGCGGCTTTGATGCAGGCGGGCGCAGTGCTTAAAACGGCATTTTGCGGGCCGTGCTTTGGCGCGGGAGATACGCCGGCAAACAATGCTTTTTCCATTCGCCATTCGACCAGGAATTTCCCGAATCGTGAGGGATCCAAAGTGCAGAACGGCCAGATTGCGTCCGTTGCGCTTATGGATGCGCGTTCGATTGCGGCAACGGCTGCAAATAAAGGATATTTAACGTCGGCAGCCGATATGGACGTGGAATTTACCAAACCAAAATATTTCTTTGACAGCAAAATATATGAGAACAGAGTATTTGACAGTAAGGGAGCAGCGGATGCTTCCGTGGAAATTCAGCTTGGGCCCAACATCAAAGACTGGCCGGCTATGAGTCCGCTGCCAAAACACATGATATTAAAAGTGGTTTCGGAGATTCATGATCCGGTGACCACTACGGACGAGCTGATTCCGTCGGGAGAGACGTCGTCTTACCGGTCCAATCCTTTGGGACTTGCGGAATTTACGCTTTCCAGAAAGGATCCGGCTTACGTTGGGTTGGCAAAGGATATTCAGAAAGCGCAGAAAGCGATTGAGGCGGATACCTGTCCATGTGAAGCCGTGCCGGAGCTGACGCCGGTTATGGAAGCGGTAAAAGCGCAGTATCAGGATATAAACAGAGAGACGATAGGTATTGGAAGCACGATTTTTGCAGTGAAACCGGGAGACGGTTCTGCGCGCGAGCAGGCGGCTTCCTGCCAGAAAGTGCTGGGAGGATGGGCCAATATTGCCAACGAATACGCGACAAAGCGTTATCGTTCCAACCTGATTAACTGGGGTATGCTTCCGCTGCTGATTGAAGCGGGAGAGCTTCCATTTGAAAACGGTGATTATATTTTCCTTCCGGATATTAAAAACGAAATTGAGAATAAGGCGACGGAAATCAAAGCCTTTGTTTATAAAGACGGCGCGTTAAAAGAATTCAAACTGATGCTGGGTGAACTGACGGATGATGAAAGAAGCATCATTTTAAAAGGTTGTCTGATTAATTACAACAGACGCTAGGAGGTAGTTACTGTGGAGGAGACCAAAAAGAAAATGAACGCAAAACAAACAGCGCCAGAATGGGATTTGAGAAAATATGTCGTGATCGCATGCGTGACATTTGTTACTTTTTGCTGTTGCATATTGTTCTTTTTCTTTATTTATCGTTATCATGGATTTGCCGCGTACTGGCAGAAACTGATGGGTATTTTGCAGCCTGTGATCATGGGCTTTATTGTGGCTTATCTGCTCAACCCGGTGATGGTGTTTTTTGAACGCCATCTGATTCGTTATCTTCAGCCGCGAATCAAAAATCCCAAAAAAGCAAAGCGGACGGCGCGTTTTCTGGCTACGGTGGGAGCCGTGATATTTCTGCTGCTGATTATATTTCTGCTGCTTTATATGATGATACCGGAATTGATAAAGAGTATTCAGAATATGACGGTAAACCTCCCCGCAGAATTAAAAGAATTTGAACTGTGGGCAGAAGATGTGCTGAAAGCGGACAGCCAGTTTTCAAATTGGATGAGGACATTGGGAATTGATTTGGCAAGCGCCGGCAAGTACATGGAAACGCTGCTGCAAAAGCAGATCCTTCCACAGGTCAATACGTATCTTACGTATCTTGGATCCATTACTACAGGCGTAATCAATGCTTTTCGTATGTTGTTTAATTTTGTGGTGGGGATTGTTATAGCCATCTATCTTTTAAGCAGCAAAGAGATGTTTATTGGACAGAGCAAGAAGATTGTTTATGCGGCGCTGCCGCCAAAGTTTGGGAACGCGGTGATTCACATGATGAGAGTTACCAATCGGATGTTTGGAGGCTTTGTCAGCGGAAAAATTCTGGATTCCGCGATTATCGGCGTGATCTGTTATTTTGGCCTTGTCATTTTACGCGTTCCATACAGTCTTTTGGTGGCGGTTATTGTAGGCGTGACGAATGTAATACCTTTTTTTGGCCCTCTGATTGGAGCCGTTCCATGCTTCGTTTTAATTGGACTGGCAGACCCGATCAAAGGTTTGTATTTTTTGATTTTTGTATTGGTATTGCAGCAGGTAGACGGTAATATCATTGGACCGAAGATTTTAGGCGATTCTACGGGGCTTTCCTCTTTTTGGGTAATTTTTGCAATTTTAGTAGGCGGCGGGTTGTTTGGATTTATGGGAATGTTGTTTGGAGTGCCAACATTTGCAGTTATTTATTATTTTATCGGTGAAATGGTGGAATATATTTTGCGCAGACGCAAACTGCCGGAAGAGACGAACGCGTATATACGCATGCAAAATGTGGATACAAAGACAAGAGAGCTCCGCTACGAAGAAAAAGAATAGATCCGCACTTTTTTGAGGTGACAAAAGTGGATAAATATGAATATAAATTAAAATCGGACCAGATGAAAGCGCTGGCTGCGGAAGGGGAATATGCGGCCGCTGCGGAAATCGCGGATTCGATTAACTGGCGAAAAGTTAAAAATGTGAATTCTTTGGTCAAGGCGGGAGATATTTACGCAAAGCAGAAGCGTTACGACGAGGCGCGTGAAATTCTGCTTATGGCATATGACCGTACGCCGATTGGAAGGATGATCATCTACCGGCTTGCGGAGATTGCAGTAAAGATGAAAAATGTGGAGGAGGCGGAGGAGTACTACAATGAGTTTGTCGAACTTGCCCCCCATGACAATTTAAAATATGTGCTTCGTTATAAGATCAGCAGGGTAAACGGCTCCGACATTCAGACGCAGATTGCCATTCTGGAAGAATACAAAGAGTCTGAATATACGGAAGAATGGGCGTATCAACTGGCTTTTCTGTATCATAAGGCAGGGGAGAGCGAAAAATGCATTGACGCCTGCGACGAGTTGATTTTGTGGTTTGGAGACGGTATTTATGTGGAGCGGGCGTTGGAATTAAAAATGCTCTACCAGCCGCTCACAAAGTCACAGGAGGGGAAATACCGCGCTTTAAAACAGCGCAGAGACGGTGTAAAAGAAGTATATCCGCAGGAAGAAAATGTAGTCCGCATACCTGTTGTCTCGGAAAGCGTGGAGAGATTTAATACGGCGAATCTGCAGGAAGAGCTTGCCAAAAGCATGCAGCAGATTTTGGATGCGACAGAAAAAGAAACCGTGGATGATACCATGGATAATATAAAAAGGATGGTGGAAGAAATTCCATACCTGAAGATGCCGGGTTATGAAACGGCATCGGAATTAAAAGAGAACGGACGTTTTGAAACCGATGCGGAAATAAACGATTCCCTGCGGGATAATTTTAAAGAAATGTTATCTGAGGACTATGATGGAGAGTACGGCGTACCGACTGACGAGGACGCCAGAGAATCCCAGATGAGCATTGAAGATGTGTTGAGCGACTGGGAAAAAACCAGGCGGGCGGCTCAGGCGGCGCTTAAGATGGCACAGCAGCAGAAATTAGAATCTGCAAAAGCAAGGGCGCTTCAGGAAGCCAGAGACATTATGGAGCGGCTTGCGGATATGATTCCAAAACTGGACGCAGGGATTACGCCGACGCAGATGCTTCAGGAAGAATATCTTCAGGAAAATGTGATTTCCAATGAGGAGCGCGCCGGAAGAGCCGTAGCGGATATGAACGATATGCTGCAGCAGCAGATTGACCGGCTTCAGGAAGAGGTAAACGATGAACCGGAGCAAGAAGTTGAGCCGGAGAGGAAAACAGAGCCGGAGCTTCTGCGTAAAATCAAACAGGCAAAGCCGAATTTTGACGAAAAAATAGGTTTAAGGCCATATAAGCCAAGACAGTTTGAACCGATTCAGGAGCCGGACATTCCACCGGAAACAGAAGAAGAGCCGGAATGCCTGGAGGAAGAGAACCTTTCGGAAGAAATGCTGTTAGCGGAAGCGGAATTCTATGGAATATCTCCGGAAGAATTGAAAGAAAAAGGACTGCCAAACCCGGAGCCTCCAAAAGAACCGCCGTCTGAATCGGCATTATTCAAGCAGGATACAAAAGAAATAAAAACAAAAAAGATCGCGGAAGCGCTGGACAAACAGATACAGGAGGCGCTTTACGAAGAACAGCCGGAACAGACAATAGAAAAACAGGAAATCCCGGAGGATCCAAAAGATTTCAAAGAGGAGCCGAAGGATTCTTCCAAAAAGGCAAAGCTGAATGCGGAGCAAAAAAAGATCTTCTCCTATTTTGTGCCGGTGGAAGGCATGGAGCGTCAGATCTGCCAGGTTTTGACGAGGACCTCGAAGAGGCTTGCGGGAAATAAACCTTCCGCGTCCGGAAACATATTGATACAGGGCGGGACTGGCTGTGGAAAGACAGTGCTTGCAACTTCTTTAATCAAAGCGCTTCAAAAAGAAGTCAAGCGTCCCAACGGCAAGGTAGGAAAGATAGACGCAAAAGCATTGAACACGAAAGATCTTTCCAAGCTGCTTTCAAAAGTGGCGGGAGGATGTCTGATCATTGAGCGGGCGTCTGAGATGACAAGGGAGACGGCTGTAAAGTTATCGCTTCTTTTGGATAATGATAAAAGCGGCGTTCTTCTTATTATGGAGGATACCAGAGCCGGTCTGGAGCAGGCGTTAGGCAATGACGAGGGGTTTGCGAAAAAGTTTACCGAAAAGATTAAGATTCCGGTATTTACAAGTGATGAGCTGGTAGAGTTTGGAAAAGCATATGCGAATGATCTGGATTACGAAATTGACAATATGGGCGTGCTGGCGCTGTATAACCGAATCAGCAATATACAGAGATTGGATCAGGCTACAACTTTAACGGAAGTAAAAGAAATTGTAGATGAAGCAATAGAAAATGCAGAAAAGAAAACATTGAAAAAGGCATTTTCCATTCTTACATCACGCAGGTATACGGAGAATGACTATGTCATTCTCAGAGAAAAAGATTTCGAAGAATAAAATAAAAATGGAGGAAGGTAGCATGGGGAATTTTTCGGAACTTGATATGTATCTGTTCGGACAGGCGACGCATTATGATATTTATAAGAAGCTTGGAGCCCATCCGCAGGTCAGGAGAAAGAAAAAAGGGGTTTGTTTTGCTGTGTACGCGCCGCATGCAAGAAAAGTTTTTGTCATTGGAGAATTCAATGACTGGAATGAGACAACGCATGAGCTGAAGCGGTTAGAACCGGAGGAAGCTGGAATTTTTGAATTGTTTGTTCCGAATCTTGGCGTTGGCAGCCTGTATAAGTATCTGATTGAGACGCCGGACGGACGGAAGCTTTATAAAGCGGATCCTTATGCGAACAGTGCGGAGATGAGGCCGGGAACGGCATCCAGAATTGTGGACATTGATAAAATCAAATGGACAGACGATGCATGGATGAAAAAGCGTGCGGAGACGGGCTCAATGGATGAGCAGCCTATGAGCATTTATGAGGTTCATCCGGGTTCATGGATGCGTCATCCGGGGTATCAGGAAGATACGGGCTTTTATACGTATCGTGAATTTGCAAAAGCGCTGTGCGCTTATGTAAAAAAGATGGGTTATACACACATAGAGCTGATGGGGATTTCAGAATATCCGTTTGACGGTTCCTGGGGGTATCAGGTGACCGGATATTATGCACCCACCTGCCGTTATGGGACGCCGGAGGATTTTGCATGGATGGTAAATTATTTCCACAGGAACAATATCGGCGTTCTGTTAGACTGGGTGCCGGCTCATTTTCCCAGAGATGCGCACGGACTGGCGGAATTTGACGGTCAGGCATTGTATGAGTATGCAGATCCCAAAAAAGGAGAACATCCGGACTGGGGAACAAAAATCTTTGATTACGGCAACAATCAGGTTAAGAATTTCCTGATTGGAAGCGCGTTGATGTGGGTGGAGCATTACCATATTGACGGGCTTAGAGTAGACGCGGTTGCTTCCATGCTGTATCTGGATTACGGCAAGCAGGACGGACAATGGGTTGCAAATCAGTATGGTGAGAATAAAAATTTAGAGGCGATTGAGTTTTTCCGGCATATCAATACCTTGATTACCGGAAGGAACAAGGGAGCCGTTATGATAGCGGAAGAATCCACCGCATGGCCAATGGTTACGGGGCCGGCTCAGGAGGGAGGGCTTAATTTCTCTCTGAAATGGAACATGGGCTGGATGCATGATTTTCTGGATTACATGAAGTTAGATCCTTATTTCCGCAAAGACAACCACAACAGAATGACGTTTGCCATGTCGTATAACGGCAGCGAAAAGTATATTCTTGTTCTTTCTCATGATGAGGTTGTCCATTTGAAGTGCTCCATGGTTAATAAAATGCCCGGATTAGGAAAAGAAAAGTTTTTGAATTTGATGGCAGGATATGCCTTTATGATGGGACATCCCGGCAAAAAGCTATTGTTTATGGGCCAGGAGTTTGCGCAGCTTCACGAGTGGAGTGAGAAGACAGAGCTGGAGTGGCATCTGTTGGAAAATCCGGATCATAAGCATATGCAGGAGTATGTAAAAGAGCTGCTTCACATGTACAAAAAATATCCGGCAATGTACGAACTGGATCATAGCTGGGACGGTTTTGAATGGGTAAATGCGAATGACAACGAAAGAAGTATTTTCAGTTTTATCAGAAAGAGCAGAGATGGCAAAAACTGTCTCCTGTTTGTCTGCAATTTTACTCCGGTTGCAAGGGAAGATTACAGGGTAGGAGTTCCAACAGGAAAGTCCTATAGATTGATTTTTAACAGCGACGATGCGAAGTTTGGCGGAAGCGGAGAAGAACGGCCCGTCAGCTACCGCCCCAAGAAACAGGAATGCGACGGCAGGGACTATTCGATTGCATATCCGCTGCCAGCGTATGGAGTGGCGGTGTTTAAGTTTTCTTATTGAGTGTGAAAATGCAACGGGAACGGCACGTCGGATCATATAAATAAAAAAAAGAGAACTGTTCACCAATCAGACGATTGGGTTCAGTTCTCTCTTTTAAAGTTTCATTTGAAATATCTTTCGGCTTCCTCTGCTGAAAGATTATATTCACTTAGCAGCAGGGCCTTTATTTCGTTGTCCTGATGTCCTAACTTACGGAGCATGTGAACAGATCCCTGTATGCCTTTCTGTATGCCTTCTTGAATGCCTTCCTGCATGCCTTTCTGTATGCCTTCTTGAATGCCTTTCTGTATGGCGGCTTCTTTCAATGCTTTTTCTCTTAAGCGGATTTCCGGTTCCATAATTTCCATTAACGCTTCGCACATATGATCGTCTCCTTTCCAGCTTTCTAAAACTTCTTTGTTTGCGTCTACGCTGACTTCCAGGATGGAATCAGCCAGTTCACGGTCAAATCTTGTCTCTAATTGCTGAATTCTGTCAAAAAGCTCCTTCATATCCTGTTTTTGCAGACTTGCGGACAAGGAGCTTAGCCAGACGTGTTCCTTTTTGTCCAATTCCGCAGTTGCGATGATCTGCAAGGAAAAGAGGAGTTTACCATCAATATAATAAATGCCATTCGATGGGTTTGTTATTTGAAAGTTATGTTTTTTCAACTGTTGGAAGAGTCCTTGGGGCTTTGTCTCCCGGATCAGGGTTACCGTAACGTCATCCGCTTTGATTGCGTCCAGCGTCCTGCCGTAAGACTTATAAAGCGCTGCATATGCCATAGACTTATAAAATGTGTCAATATCCAGATGGTCTCCCGGCGATTTGTATTCTATAATATTATGGCCGCGGAAGAAAGTTCCTATTTCATTTTTAAGAGAAATATCCGATTGCTTTTTGATTACCAGAAGATCAATTTCCAATGGTTTCGTGTTTAAATTGTATTCCGGTTCAAAGATTAAATCGTCTCTGTTTTCTGAAAATTCCAGATTCATAGCGGCTACAAATCCCGGATGCCATTGTATTTTTGTACTGTCCATAGCTTCTCCTTTGTTTCTTAAATTATAACATACTTTAATTAATGTGCAATATGGAACTTACTTTAAGACTACGCTTACGGTATCATTCGAAATCCTCTCTAATACCATAAAGGTGTCCGTTCCTCTTTTTTCAGCCAGAGTTGCAATTCCTCCATTTTTGCTTTTGCAAAATTGCCCGGGGATGCAGCTTCCGTCATCACGAACTGGCAAAACGCCAAGCATTCCAACACAGTCCCATTCTTTTCGGTCTTTGCGTTCTACATAACTTTCCTGTAAAGACGGGTCGTAATCCTTTGCTAATTTCATGCGTGCATTTGGGATAATATTTCCGGTTTCTACCATAATGGGTTCGTGCGTTTTTTCATTGAATAAGGGTTTTCCTTCGTCATCGGTTGCCTGTACTGTTTCTGGCACGTCTTCCATGACAATGCGATTGAGCTTATCGCGCTCATACCGCCAGTAATAATCTTCGTCTGCATTTCCAACGACAGACGGGTTGCCGGAGGTGATGCCTGTTATGTAGTCTCCCTCGTTCGCTTTGTGGAGATGGCCGTTTTTTATGGTGACGAAATATCCGACCCGGTCTTCGTTGTCAGGATTACCGTCTGCCCATGGTTTGATGAACTCGGCGTAGTCGGCTCCGGAGGACTGGAAGGCCTTGGTTCCGAGGATGTCGCCTTTGTAAGTGACGCGCAGGGCGTTGGAACGTGAACTTTCGCCGGTGCCGTTTCCGATGACGAATGCGTCTCCTACCTGAACATTACTGTTTCCTCCATCTGTCATGGGTTTGTTTAATTTTCCGCAAACGTGAGAGCTGTAATTACTTGCTGTAGTGTAATATCCCTCTGCATGGGCGTTAATGTTGTTTGCCGCTGTGTGGTATCCTTCTGCGTGAGAAAAACTATTGTTTGCTTCTGCGCTGTCACCTTCTGCATGGGAGCAATAGCTTTTTGCTGACGTATTGTATCCTTCCGCATGAGAGTAAGAACCGCTTGCTGTAGTGTAATATCCTTCTGCATGGGAGTAAGGGCTGCTTGCTGTATTGTTACTTCCAACTGCAAAACTATTTGCGCCAACAGTAGTTCCGCTTTTCCTTCCCAAGCTTACAAAAGAATCCCCATAAATACTTTTCTTCGCATATGTGCTAGTAATTACATTGCCACTTCCATCATTTGTGGCTTTAGTGGCCGTTGATGCATTCCCTTCAAGATTTGCGATCAAAGTCCCTGTATTTTCAGCCTGGTTCAGTAACCGGAATTTTCCATCGCTTCCCAGACGCAGAGTGCCGGCAACTGCGTTTCCCCAATGAAAACCAAGTGACGGTGCGTAACCAATATCACTTTGCGTATTGGTCACAAGGTTGCTTTCGCGAATTTGAATAGCGGAATTGACATAATTTGCAGGATAGCTTCCATGGCAAATGATCTGGCCGTTTATTGTTCCTCCGGAAATCGGAAGCGCGCCAACATCTTCTGCGGTTAAATTTACGTTTCCCCCGCGGTATTCCGTCTCGGAATCTCCTTTTACGCCTGTCACAACGCCAAGGGAAGAAAGGTCAAGGGTAACGTCTTGTGTTTCGATGGCGGTTACATGGCCCTGATTGTTAATAGAAATGGATTTAATTGCGGAAAAACTGTCTTTGTCCGCTATGGTTTGTAAAGATGAAGTCTCTGTTCTTTCTACATCTCCGTGTCGGACGGTGACGGAGCTTCCGGAGCGGGCGCATAAGATATGGCCGTCCAATCCTTTAATTTCCGTAATCGCGCCGTCAATGTTTGTCTGCGCAACGCACCAGTCGGAGTCCAGATTTTCCGAACCGTCCCTGTCAACGAGGGCAATGATCAAATCCCCGTTTTCACATGTTTCTCCGGCATAAACCCCTTCCGTTGTGACGCGGTAAGTCCATCCTGTTTTATATGTGGAAGGAAGTTCTGTGATTGTTCCGTCCATTCCGATCGTGCCTTTAAAAATCATGGCGTCGCTTGCGGCAATGCCTTCGCTTACCGCCGCATGGACAAAAGCCGTGGTTGCGATTTGCGTGGTATTGGTGTCCGAAGGCGCGGTCGGCGCGGTTGGCTCTCCGGTCAAAGAAGGGCTGTCAAGATCCGCTTTGTTTTCGGTTAATTCCTTTTCCGCATTGGATGCTCTTTCGATTTCTTTTGATAAATTTTGCGTAATTTCCGATTCCTTACTGACGGCCCTTTCTGATTCCTGGCTTAAGTTTTCGGCGATTGCCTCTTCTGCGGCAGTTGCGCGTCTGGTTTCTTCTGCGACGGCTTGTTCTGTGGAGGATAGCTTGTCTTTTAATTTTCTGAAATTTAGGATGAGCCAGTCGATGACGGAATGCTTTTCGGATGCAATTTTATTTTTGTCGCAAGGGCTTTTTTGAATGGAAATGGAGAAGGGGATTGTGGAGAGCACAGCGTCTGCGGCAGAATCATACAGGACGATTTTTGCTTCCGCAGTTCCTGGCGCATACAGAATGTCGCCGTCTAAAATGGCCCAAATGCGGTTATCGGATACGGTGCAGGGCTTTGGGGGAAAAGGGGAACGGTCGCCCCTGTGTCCTTCCAGATAGATTTCCACATTGTCGGGGATGTGGTAAGGCTCCCCCTGGTTGTTTAAGACAAATTCCAGAGTGCGCGACTTACTGTCTCCCTGCTGCGCTTTTACTACTTCGTATGAAGAAGGGGAGTACAGGTCAATGGTTAGGGTTTTAGTAATGTTATTCAATGCGATACCTCCTGATAAATGAAATAATGGTAACGACAGGCGTTATTAGGAAACGCCATGGCTTTCGTTCTCGCTTTTTATGGAAGATGCATAAGACACTCTGTCCTGCTGGATTTTATTTTGATTTAAGAGATGGATTTCGCTATAAAAATCCCGAAACAGATAATCCAGAAGAAAGATCGGCAGGTTGGAGGACTGGATGGTTTCTGCAATGGTTTTCCTGAATTCTTCAATTTGTAAGGTGATTGGTTTTTCCATGGCGTGTTTCTCCTTTATTTGTGTTTTTTTGGAATAAATAAAGTGAATTGGATAAAGTGAGTTTGTATGGTCTGCTTTACATGTTTGTTATGATGGAATACAAGTTAAGATTAGAGCGCCATCGGGCAGTTTGGAAAAATACAAACATATTGTCGAAAAAAGAATTGAAGTCAACAGTGAAAATTATAAAATAATTGATAAATCTATTCAGGACAGGGGAATTACAGCCCTGCCCTGTTTTTGAAGTTTTAGGACTTTGAAATGAAAGATAAACTATTTTAATATTACAGCGACAATGTTTTCGGTGATACGTTCTATTACCATGTATGTGTTAAAATTTTTTTCGTCTGCCAGCGTTGCAATTCCTCCGTTTTTGCATTTGCAAAATTGCCCGGGGATGCAGCTTCCGTCATCACGAACTGGCAAAACTCCAAGCATTCCGACATAGTCCCATTCTTTCCGGTCTTTGCGTTCTACATAACTTTCCTGTAAAGACGGGTCGTAATCCTTTGCTAATTTCATGCGTGCATTTGGGATAATATTTCCAGTTTCTACCATAATGGGTTCGTGCGTTTCTTCATCAAATAGTGGGTTTCCTTCGTCATCGGTTGCCTGTACGGTTTCTGGCACGTCTTCCATGACGATGCGATTGAAGCTGTCCCGTTCATATCGCCAGTAATAATCTTCGTCTGCATTTCCCACGACAGAAGGGTTGCCGGAGGTGATGCCTGTTATGTAGTCACCTTCGTTTGCTTTGTGGAGGTATCCGTCTTTTATGGTGACGAAATACCCGACCCGGTCTTCGTTGTCAGGATTACCGTCTGCCCATGGTTTGATGAACTCGGCGTAGTCGGCTCCGGAGGACTGGAAGGCCTTGGTTCCGAGGATGTCACCTTTGTAAGTGACGCGCAGGGCATTGGAACGTGAAGCGTTTCCAACGCCATTTCCGATGACGAATGCGTCCCCTGTTTGAGTGCCATTGTTTGCACCACTTAACATTTTCTTATTGTATTTCCCACATGCATGGGAAGCATAGTTATCTGATGTTGTATAGTATCCTTCCACATGAGAAGAATAACCGTTTGCTGTTGTATAGTATCCTTCCGCATGAGAGTAATAACCGATTGATGTTGTATAGTATCCTTCCGCATGAGAACAATCGATGTCTGCTGTTGTATAGTATCCTTCCGCATGAGAGTAAGCGCCGCGTGCTGTAGTGTCACTTCCTTCTGCATGAGAGCGACTGCCGCGTGCTGTAGTGTAATATCCTTCTGCATGGGAGTAAAGGCCGCTTGCTTCTACACTACTTCCAACCGCAAAACTATTCGCGCCAACAGTAGTTCCGCTTTTCCTTCCTAAGCTTACAGATGTATCTCCATAAATACTTTTCTTCGCATAAGTGTTAATAATTACATTGCCATTTCCATCTTGTGTGGCTTTAGTGGCCGTTGTGGCCGTTGATGCATTTCCTTCAAGATTGGCAATTATAGTTCCTGTATTTCCAGCCTGGTATAGAAATCGTAGTTTTGAGTCGGCGCCAAGACAAAGAGTGCCGGCGGCTCTTTCTGCCCAGTGAAACCCAATTGAAGGAGCGTAACCAATATCACTTTGGGTGTTTTTTACAAGATTATTTTCACGAACCTGAATGGCAGAACTTCCAAATCTTGCGGTTAACTGGTTTGTATATCTGCCGCTGCACACTACCTGACCACTAGTTCTTATGTCTCTGGCGAAACTGGCGTCTCCCGTAGCGGCATTGATCGCAAACTTCCAATGAGGTGTAGCCCCATCTTTTGTATATCCATAAATTCCAACTTCATCCTGTATTGAGCCAAGACTCCATATATAATTGCTAACCGTTTTATCTGCAATGACAGAAAAATATGCGTTTGGAGAATACGGCCTTATGATTCCGATTGCAGCATTGGACAGCTCTTTTCCTTCATTCCAGCTTAAAGCTTTACTGGGGATCTGGATTCTTCCGGTCATTGTTCCTCCGGAAATTGGAAGCGCGCCAACATCTTCTGCGGTTAAATTTACGTTTCCCCCGCGGTATTCCGTCTCGGAATCTCCTTTTACGCCTGTCACAACGCCAAGGGAAGAAAGGTCAAGGGTAACGTCTTGTGTTTCGATGGCGGTTACATGGCCCTGATTGTTAATAGAAATGGATTTAATTGCGGAAAAACTGTCTTTGTCCGCTATGGTTTGTAAAGATGAAGTCTCTGTTCTTTCTACATCTCCGTGTCGGACGGTGACGGAGCTTCCGGAGCGGGCGCATAAGATATGGCCGTCCAATCCTTTAATTTCCGTAATCGCGCCGTCAATGTTTGTCTGCGCAACGCACCAGTCGGAGTCCAGATTTTCCGAACCGTCCCTGTCAACGAGGGCAATGATCAAATCCCCGTTTTCACATGTTTCTCCGGCATAAACCCCTTCCGTTGTGACGCGGTAAGTCCATCCTGTTTTATATGTGGAAGGAAGTTCTGTGATTGTTCCGTCCATTCCGATCGTGCCTTTAAAAATCATAGCGTCGCTTGCGGCAATGCCTTCGCTTACCGCCGTATGGACAAAAGCCGTGGTTGCGATTTGCGCAGTATTGGTGTCCGGAGGTGCGGTCGGCGCGGTTGGCTCTCCGGTCAAAGAAGGGCTGTCAAGATCCGCTTTACTGGAAGAAAGATGTGCCTCTGCATCTTGCGCACGCGAAGCCTCTTTTGTTAAGTTTTCGGCGATTTCGTTTTCCTTGACGATGGCCCTTTCCGATTCCTGGCTTAAGTTTTCGGCAATTGCCTCTTCTGCGGCAGTTGCCCGTCTGGTTTCTTCTTCAAGGGATGTCATTGTGTCTTTCAGCTTGTTTTTTAGTTTTTCAAAACCAAGAACCAGCCAGTCAATAACGGAACGCTTTGCGGATTCAATTTTATTTTTGTCACAGGGATGTTTCTGTATGGAAATGGAAAACGGGATGGTGGAGAGGATCGCGTCATGGTCAGAATCGTATAAAACGATTTTGGCCTCAGCCGTTCCGGATTCATATAGAATGTCGCTGTCTAATATGGCCGTAATTACGTTTTCGGACACAGTGCAGGGCTTTGGTTCAAAAAATGTGTTGTCGCCCCTGTGTCCTTCCATGTAAATAGTTACGTTGTCCGGTATGGGATAAGGCATCCCCTGGCTGTAAAGGACAAATTCTATAGCGCGTGATAGGGTGTCTCCCTGCTGGGCGTGTATGACTTCATAGGAAGCGGGAGAGTACAGGTCGATTTCAATTTTTTTTGCAACATTGTTCAATGTTCTTCCTCCTGTTCTGTCTTGGGTTTTAATGACGCTTCATAAGAGATTTTGTCTTGCTCGGACTTGCTCTGATTTAAGAGATGGATTTCGCTATAGAAATCCCGAAATATGTAATCAAGGAGGAAGACCGGAAGGTTGGAAGACTGGATGGATTCTGCAATGGTTTTCTTGAATTCTTCGATTTGTAAGGTGATTGGTTTTTCCATAGTTTGTTTCTCCTCGTATAATAAGTTTGTAAGCAAGAAAAACAGCTTACAGGCTTATTCT
>CAJUJL010000031.1 GCA_910586725.1 uncultured Lachnospiraceae bacterium
TTGAATTTCTTCTTTCAGAGCTGTTTCACTGTTCAGTTGTCATGGTTCTGTTTTTGTCGTTTTCCGCGACAGCTAGATTATAATATCATGTTAATTTTACTTTGTCAACATCTTTTTTTATTTTTTTCGAATTTTCTCAAAAATTCATTAAATTAACAAATCAATCGCGTCTTTTACGCTTTTTACTCCAAGCAACCGTATTCCATCCATGCCGGACAATACTTCTTTCATTACTTCAGGCAGAATACATGTTGTAAATCCCAGTTTTCTGGCTTCCTGAACTCTTTGCTCCGCCATATTGACTGCCCGGACTTCTCCGCTTAAGCCCACTTCGCCAAAGCAAATTGTTTTTTCATCAATCGGACGGTTTTTGTAACTGGATACCAGCGCCAATACAATTCCAAGATCAATTGCCGGCTCATTCATACGAATTCCTCCGGCAATATTTACATAGGCGTCGCAGCTCCCCATCTGAAGCCCCACTCTTTTTTCCAATACTGCCATCAGAAGATTCACTCTGTTAAAATCGGTTCCTGCCGCAGTTCTCCGCGGCATCCCAAAATTGCTGCGGCAGACCAGGGCCTGCACTTCCAAAAGAATCGGTCTGCTTCCTTCCATGGAACAGGCGACTACCGATCCGCTGGCTCCTTTGGGTTTTCCCCCAAGCATAAATTCCGACGGATTTTTCACCTCTTCCAGTCCGCTGGCGCGCATCTCAAAAACCCCGATTTCATTTGTCGAACCAAACCTGTTCTTTATGCAGCGCAAAATGCGGTATGTCGCATGTCTGTCTCCTTCAAAATATAAAACCGTATCCACCATATGTTCTAATACCCTGGGACCTGCCACCACTCCTTCTTTCGTCACATGGCCAATCACAAAAACCGCCATTCCAAGCCCTTTGGCTAATCGAAGCAGACTTCCCGTAGATTCCCTGACCTGTGATACGCTGCCCGGAGCCGATTCTATGCTTTCATTGTACATAGTCTGTATTGAGTCAATCACCATGGCGTAAGGCGGGTCTCTTCTTACAATTTCGCTGATAACGTCCAGATTTGTCTCACATAACAGTGAAACAGTATCTCCGAACTTTCCTATGCGCTCTGCTCGCAGTTTAATCTGCTGCAAAGATTCCTCACCGGATACATAGAGAATGTTTTGTTTTTGATCTGCCAGATTTTTACATACCTGAAGCAGAAGCGTCGATTTTCCGATCCCGGGATCTCCCCCGACTAATATCATCGAACCGCGCACAATTCCGCCGCCAAGCGCTCTGTCTAACTCAGCGATGCCGGTAGTGACGCGTTCCTCTCCCGAAAACTCTATTTCATTTAATTTTGTGACTTTTGCTTTTACTTCCTGCCGTAAAGAAGCCTGTCTGCCTTTTTTTACGGTAACCGCTTCTTCTACAAACGTATTCCATTCTTTACAGGAAGGGCACTGCCCCATCCATTTTGAAGATTCCGTTCCGCATGACTGACAATAAAATATTACTTTTTCTTTTGCCATCTTTTCTCCTGATCTGTAACTCCCGGCGCACAAACGGACACACGCTCTTTTGTGCGCGCTGACGATAAGAAAGAATGTGCAATGCACATTCTTTCAAAGCTGATTTTTATTTTTTGGAAATTTTTACGGAAACCGGATCGTTTCCTTCCATTTCAACGCTGATATTCAATTTTCCGCCCAGATTTGTCTTCATCACACCGGCTTCCATGCCGTTAATGATAATGTTATATTCCGTTCCTGCTTCCAGTTCCAATGTGATCTGCGCATCGTTTGGCCCTTCTACCTGAAAAGAAACCTCTTCTTCCGCAGACTTAAAACCAATAACCGCCGTTCCAGGTACGGACTCATATACAAACATGCCATTTCTCTCTAATTTGGTAATCTCCTGAAATGTTTTTACTTTGTATAAATCCCCTGCATGTTCAAAATTCTCCAATTTAGATTTAGCAGCCAGACTATAATCTCCAAAACTTATGGTTCCATCTGATTCGCTGCGAATCAATTCACTGATTACTGACATCTTTATCCTCCTGTGATACTGCTGCACCCTTGTGCTCTTCTCAATTTAATACTCTGCGCCCGGCAGCCAAAACTACTGCTGCACACTGCATGTATGAACATTATATAATAACTGCGCTCTTTTTTCCAGATATTTTTACTGCTTATTTTTGACAGAGAAACGAACCTGTTCCCCGCGAACGCCCACATCCACTACGTCGCCTTTTTTAATTTTTCCGTTTAAAATTTCTTCTGCAAGCGCATCTTCCACAACATTCTGAATTTTACGCCTTAGCGGACGCGCGCCGTATTTCGGATCAAAAGCAGATTCTACGATATATGCTTTCAGAGAATCTTTTATGGATAACGTAATATCCATTTGATTTTTGCATCGATCGGTAAGATTTTTGGATAGAAGCGTCACGATTTTCTTCATATCTTCTCTGTCCAAAGCACGGAATACGATTGTCTCGTCTATTCTGTTTAAAAATTCCGGTTTGAAGATACGCTTTACCTCTTCCATAACGCCTTCTTTCATCTGATTGTAATTTTGTTTTTCATCTTCTGACACGCCAAATCCCAGCTTTTTGGGTGAAACAATGGCCTTGGCTCCGGCATTGGACGTCATAATGATAATCGTATTTTTAAAATCCACTTTCCGTCCCTGCGCATCGGTAATATGGCCATCGTCCAGCACCTGAAGTAAAATATTAAACACGTCCGGATGCGCCTTTTCAATCTCATCAAATAAAATAACCGAATATGGATTTCTGCGGACTTTTTCGGAAAGCTGCCCTCCTTCATCATAACCGACATAGCCAGGCGGTGAACCGATCATTTTTGATACGCTATGACGTTCCATATATTCGGACATGTCTACCCGAATCATTGCCTGTTCATTGCCAAACATTGCTTCCGCAAGCGTTTTTGTAATTTCTGTCTTTCCTACGCCGGTAGGACCCAAAAACAAAAATGAACCAATCGGGCGGTTCGGATCCTTCAATCCCACCCTGCCTCTTCTGACGGCTTTTGCTACGGCCCCTATCGCTTCTTCCTGACCGATGACGCGTTTGCGCAATGTCTTTTCCAGACGGCAAAGCCGCGCCGCTTCTCCCTCTTCTAATTTACTGACGGGAATTTTCGTCCAGCCGGACACAATATCGGCCATTTCCTCCGCTCCAACAATTAAAACTTTACGATCTGTCTCTTTTTTATATTTTTTACATAACTTCGCGTATTTTTGGCTGGCCTCCTGTTTTTTGCCGCTGATGCGGGCGGCTTCTTCCAAATCCTCGTCCATAAGCGCCTTTTCAATAGCTGAATCAAATTCAGCTATTTTCTGCTCTAATTCCATTACGTTCTCGGGAACCTGATAGCCATGCAAGCGCACTTTGGAAGCCGCTTCATCCATCAGGTCAATTGCTTTGTCCGGCAAAAAACGGTCATTGATATAACGAATTGACAAATCTACCGCCGCTTCGATTCCATCGTCCGTAATGATGACATGGTGATGGTCTTCATACTGATTCCGCAGCCCTCTTAAAATTTCAATTGCCTGGTCTCTTTTTGGCTCTTCTACGGTGATAGGCTGAAACCGGCGTTCCAATGCAGCGTCTTTTTCAATATATTTACGGTATTCCGCTATCGTCGTTGCACCGATTAACTGTATCTCTCCTCTCGCGAGAGACGGTTTTAAAATATTGGACGCGTCAATCGCTCCCTCTGCCCCTCCTGCGCCAATGATCGTGTGAATCTCATCAATAAACAGTAAAATATTTCCGGCCTGTGTAACTTCACGGATTACTTTTTTGATCCTCTCTTCAAATTCACCCCGGTATTTTGAGCCGGCGACCATCCCGGACAAATCCAGTGTAACAACGCGTTTATCAGCCACCGTATCCGGCGCCAGGCCCATGACAATGCGCTGTGCAAGCCCCTCTACAATCGCTGTCTTTCCAACGCCTGGCTCTCCGATCAAACAGGGGTTGTTTTTCCCTCTTCTGCTTAAAACCTGAATTACTCTTTGTATCTCGTCATCTCTTCCAATGACCGGGTCCAGGTATCTTTCCGTGGCAAGCTTCGTCAAATCCCTTGCATATTGATCCAGCATAGGCGTATTGGCTGCGCTTTTACGCTTATTGGGTTTCCCGTTCTGAAAATCCTCTCTGTAGAGGTTTCCGTCTTCGCCCATTGCAACTAACGTATCTACATACAATTTCTGCATATTGATATTTAACGTATTCATCAGACGGGACGCCGCGCATTCGGTTTCTTTTAAAATCGCGATCAGCAGATGTTCCGTTCCAATCTCTTTGCTCGAAAAGCGATCTGCCTCTCTTCCAGCATTTTCCAGAATCTGCTCGGCTCTTGGCGTCCATCCGTCAGCATCTTCTACCGCAGTATGTCCCGAAGGAGCAATCAGGCTTTTGATCAAATCCAGCAATTGATTTGCCTCAACCCCATTGTCCATTAATACGTTTGCCGCCACTCCGGTTCCTTCTCTTAAGAGCCCCAACAGCAAATGTTCCGTCCCAATATAATTGTGCCGCATCATTTTGGATGCCTTTTCCGCAAGTTTCAACGCCTTCTGCGCTTTATTCGTAAATGATTTCTGCATATGCCCACCTTTTTATAAATCATCTAAATCCAAAAATTCTAAGTCATCATCCTCTTCTCGTACTGCTTTTTGTGCCTTTTTGACCGGTTTCTTTCTAAGAACACCCGGATTTTCCTCAAATTCATCTATAATATCGTCGTCATCTCTATCGTAAAAATCCGAATCTTCTTCCCATTCCTCTGTTTTTAAATGCCTTTTCCTTTCAAATTCAGGCTTTTTGACTGCTTTGGCTTTTACTTCTTTTCTGGCGCTTCGGGTATTTATCTCTTTTCTTTTGAAACGTACTTTTCTGTCAGGTTTTTCTTCCTCATATTCCTCTTCCTCTTCACGAAAATCCCTGAATTTCAAAAGAATATTGATAATAATAACTACCAGGACAACCATGACAAAAATCAGAATCGCGATCGTTCTTCTGTTTTTCACCCGGGTATCCTTCTGCTTGTCTTTTAATTCCTGATAGGATTTAGACAGCTCTTCATAATCCTCAGGCACATCCGGAGCCGACAGCGCCTCTTCATTAAACCGCTGATACGTTCCCTGCAATGTGTCATACTGGTACCAGCACGTCACGCCCGTAGCGTCCATGCCATAAAACAGATAAAAATCTGCGCTGTCTATAATTGCCACGGATTCTTCCTCCGTATCTATTTTTACGATTTCTTTATCTTCTCCTCCGGTGTACTGATATGCCGGAACCGTAACATTCTCCTTGAGCGTCAACTCTATTTCTTTGTAATTATCCGGAGGAATCACCCCGTTTGGCACTGTGATCAGAATAATAAAATGTTCTCCGCTGCTCAAACGCACATAAGGATAAAATTTGTCTCTGTTTGCATCGTATATAAAAAACTTTCCTTCTCCCGCATCGTTCACCAGATAATACATGCCCAAATAGCCCTGGTCGAACATAATGCCCTGATAGGCGTTTCCTTTGTATTCAAAATCCGCTTTTGAAAAGCCTTCCGGTATTTCTTCTTCCGTAAAATCCTGTGATATTTTATAGTTCACTCCGCCTATAACAATCGCATCCGGATCGGAAACCGTCGGCGTTTCACTGCTGTCTGATCCGCCGATTGCCTCCTCCGCTGCAGAACCGGCAATATTGGAAGCCCCTGCATTGCCTGACGAAGTTGTCGGCGTTTCTTTCTTTGTTACCGTGATTTTATAAGAAGCGGTTGTGCCGTTTTCAGCCTTGACCAAAACGGTTATCACATTGACGCCTGTTTTTAAGTCTTTATTTCCTGTTATGGATTCTACCGTCGCTTTGCTGTTCGACGTAACCGGAGTTACCGTAATTTCATTTACATCGCTTCCGACTTCCGCTGTATACGCGGTAACGCTGCCTTTGAAAGACGGCGACAGCGTACCCTGTGAAAGCGTCAGGGAAGAAAGCGAATTATCCCCTGATTTCGTCCCTCCTTCTTCCGAAATGGTTTCTGTCTGCGTTCCAGACACATTAATATGCGCTCCCGCAGCCGTAAGCGTTGCGCCCTCCGCTTTTACATAGGCGTCTCCGGAACCAATTGCCTTGAATTTAATGTTTATGCCGGAACCGCTCGCCTTTACCGTTCCTCCGCCTCCCGTGGCTCCTGTGACGGAACTGCTGACATATTCCAGCTTTGACGTATCATAAGTAATGTTCATATCGGCAGTAACTTCTTCTCCGTTGGCATTTTCCGCATACACCGTTACCGTTACCGTATCTCCCGTCCGAACCGTTCCCGACGATACCGCAATAGTCAATGTTCCGGCGGCAAGAGCCGGAACCGCCGTTCCGATAAGAAATATACAGACGGCACAAAAAAATATTGTAATTTTTGATTTTATACTATTTTGCATTATTTCCTCCATTTCATATAAACACGATTGACAGAAATCATCTATCCTGCCTGATACCCGTAACAAATCAAAGGCTATGGCTACATTATAGAAAATGAAGGAAATCACGTCAACCTAAATTTCTGATTCACAGACTACGTTCAAAAATTTTCCGATCTCTTTCCATGCCAGCCTTGATTCCGGCATAAGCTGCATTGCCATCTGAAACACATGAAACATCCCCTCATATACGTGCAAGCGCACCTTCACTCCTTTTTCCCGGGCCTTTCTGGCTACGGTTTCGGAATCGCTCAAAAGCATCTCATAAGAACCCACCTGTACCAACATAGGCGGAAAATTGTCAAATTCTCCAAAAGCAGGTGAAATGTACGGATTTTTAGGATCTTCCAATCCCACATATTCTCTGTTATAAATCAAACTGTCCTTTGTATTTCCAAACAGCGGATCTTTTTCATAATTCGACTGATAAGATTCTCCTGAAGCAGTCAGATCCGTCCATGGAGACATTGCGATAATTCCCGCGGGAAGCTTTGCGCCATGATCTCTTAAATACATTACAAGGGCAAGCGCAAGCCCTCCCCCCGCAGAGTCTCCGGCCACAAGAATCCGATTCGAATCATAGCCTTTTTCCAGCAGCCATTCATATGCACAAACCGCATCTTCCAGAGCCGCCGGATACGGATGCTGTGGCGCAACGCGGTAATTAATCGTAAGCACAGACATTCCGTTTCCCAGTTCACTGTAAAGAACGGCAAAATTGCGGTACGCATTGTGCAGCATTCCAACATAGCCGCCACCGTGAAGCTGCAGCAAAACATAATCTGAATCGCTTTTTTCCGCTTCCAGCCATTCCATTTCAAATTCTTTATATTTTATTTCCGTCCACAAAAATCCGTCCGGCGCCGTCCATGGCGGCTCAATCCATTTTCTGCGGAGCTCTCCGTTTTTGATTTTTTTGCCCAACAAGTGATCTGACGAAAAACGCGCGATCAATACTCTGACCAATGTTCCGGCAATGCTTGTGTCTTCCTCTTTTTTATCCCTGTAACTCATAATTTCCTTTCATTCCGCACGCGAAGCGGCTCCCTGTCATCAAAGCATCACGCCTTTCCTGTCACCTGACGTGAAACCGCCTTTTTAATTCGCTTTTTGCACGCCTGTCACCAATAATCAAAGTCCCAAGAAACAGCAGAACGGAAACCACAAACGCGAGCGCACTGATAAAAGTTTCTGTCACAATACCCGTCAGAATCAAAATAATCGGCAGCAGACTCAATAAAATCATAAACAGCTCCAACATAATATAACTCTGCCAGTTCCGGCGATTCAAAAACATAACGGCAAGAATCGCCGCATCCACAAACAACAGGCCTCCCGGCAGAACAAAATTAACGGACCACCCGTGATACCCTATGACACAGTCAATCAATATCACATATAAAATCCCAAAAAAAGTCAATGCCAGAAATTTCAAACGATACCCTGCATTGTCGTTCAACACGGCGAACCTTGCTATAAAATAAAGATATGCAAATCCCGCGCCGCTAATCACGCTCCACCAGATACCCTGCATATAGTTCCAGTTTAAATATACCAAAAACACTTCCAATAAAATTGCAAAAAATAAAAAAATGCGAACGGCAAGATTTAATTTTCTTGCCCGAAACCGAATGTCAGGATAAAAATTTTCCATTCCATCCTCCCATTCTATGACACATTTACACAAAGGACAGATTTGTGCGTCGTCTAATATGTTCACATTGCATTGTCTGCATCTTCCCATAATACCATTCTCCATTTTTCATTTTCTATCCGTCCGCCATTTAGTATCTTATCCCAGAAAGACCGACAATACAACACATTTCATAATTTTCCTTGCATT
The DNA here is from genome assembly GCA_910586725.1 of uncultured Lachnospiraceae bacterium. Lineage (GTDB taxonomy): Bacteria > Bacillota > Clostridia > Lachnospirales > Lachnospiraceae > Roseburia_B. The sequence continues at coordinate 8,346 of CAJUJL010000031.1, forward strand.
TTCCTGAAAACAAGTGTATAGTAAAAATCGAATCCGCTAAATCAAGGCCAAACGGCCATAAAACGGAATACTCAAACGGTTTCCAAATCAGGACGCCGCATTGCAAAATTATATAAAGCCGGGGAGCTTGTATGACAGGCTGAGAGGAAGGTATGACCTTCGACCCATTACCTGATTTGGATAATGCCAACGTAGGGATACGAACCATGTAGTACTGTAAGGAAAGCTGCCAAATCGGCAGCTTTTTTATTTTTCAAGGAGGAATTGTATGGTTACAATCAACGGATCCAAATTAGATATTGCCGGCCGGACGCTTCTGTGGTATCTTTCCGGCGCCAATTACGGCCTGGAACAGATCGCCGTCGAACGAAACGGCAAAATCATTCCAAAATCACAATATGCAGAGGCCATACTGGCCGACGGAGACGTCGTTGAAATCGTCCGCTTTGTGGGAGGTGGATGATTTGCGACCGATTCCATCCAAACAGGAAATGCTCCTGGCGCTGGCAGACCGCCACGGCAAAACGCTTCAGGAAAAATTTTCCAAAGGAACCGTCGCTGTCTGCGGACTTGGCGGACTCGGCTCCAACATTGCCGTCTCGCTGGCCCGCGCAGGAGTCGGCAGCCTGATTTTGACAGACTTTGACCGGGTAGATCTATCCAATCTGCACCGCCAGCAATACAAAGCTTCTCAAATCGGAATGTACAAAACTACGGCGCTTGTCCAAAACTTACTGGAGATTTCCCCCTATCTCTCCATGACAGCGCATACCCTGCGGATCACCGAAGAAAATTTTTACCCGCTGCTTTCCGATGCGGATGTGATCTGTGAAGCCTTTGACGATGCTACGGAAAAAGCGGCGTTTGTCAACTATGTATCGGAAGCGATGCCGGAAAAATATTTAATTGCCGCTTCGGGCATGTCCGGTCTTGGCCCTTCTAATCTCATTCAAACGCGGAAACTTACGGAACATTTTTTTCTCTGCGGAGACGGCGCCAAAGACGCGGCCGACGACATCGGGCTCGTGTCCTCCCGCGTTATGATCTGCGCCGCGCACCAGGCGCATATGGCCCTCTGCCTTCTCGCAGGAATCCATGACGTATAACCAGGGCAGCCGCAGAAGCTCTCTTTACAATTCTGTTACAGCCTCTCAAACGCCTGTAACGCATCACAAACCAGAAAGAAGGAATTATTATGCAAGAAAACGATACTCTTATCATCGGAGGACACGAATTTCATTCCCGTTTTATTTTAGGCTCCGGCAAATATTCTCTGGATTTAATTGAAGCCGCCATAAAAAACGCTCATGCGGAAATCATCACGCTTGCCGTTCGCAGAGCTAATACGAAAGAACAGGAAAATATACTGGACTACATACCAAAACACATTACGCTGCTGCCAAACACCTCCGGCGCAAGAAACGCCCGGGAGGCCGTTCGGATTGCAATGCTCGCAAGAGAACTGGGATGCGGAAATTTTATAAAAATAGAAATTATGCGCGACAGCAAATATCTGCTCCCGGATCAAACGGAAACCGTCCGGGCAACTGAAATTCTGGCAAAAGAAGGATTTATTGTCCTGCCCTATATGTACCCCGATCTGAATACGGCAAGAGATTTGCATAACGCGGGCGCCGCCGCCGTTATGCCGCTTGCTTCTCCAATCGGCTCAAACAAAGGGCTTTGTACACGGGAATTTATTCAGATTCTGATTGACGAAATCAATCTGCCGGTCATTGTGGACGCTGGCATCGGCAGACCTTCCCAGGCCTGTGAAGCAATGGAAATGGGCGCCGCGGCTATAATGGCAAACACCGCTCTGGCAACCGCAGGAGATATTCCTCAAATGGCGTCTGCGTTTCACCTGGCGATCGAAGCCGGCCGCAAAGCGTATCTCGCCGGATTGGGGCGCGTTCTTGCGCGCGGAGCCGCATCTTCCGATCCTCTGACAGGATTTTTGCATGACGGGGAGGGACAGTAATGGAACATTCCCGCTGCCGCATCAACCACATGCAATACCTGCCCGGCATGGAGCAGATTACATCCGATGTATGCGAAAAAGTAATGTCGCACATGAATTCTTATCACCCCTCCGCTTATACAGCCAAAGACGTAACGGCAGCGTTAAACCGCGATTTTTGCAGCATAGATGACTTCAAGGCGCTTCTCTCCCCCGCGGCGGAACCATATCTGGAAGAAATGGCGCAAAAAGCGCAAAGGGAAACCGGCAGACATTTCGGCAATACCGTCTATTTGTTCACGCCTTTGTATATCGCAAACTACTGCGAAAATTACTGCGTATACTGCGGCTTCAATTGTCACAACCAAATCAGCCGCATGAAACTGAGCCTTTCGCAAATCGAACGGGAAATGAACATTATCGCGCAAAGCGGCATGGAAGAAATCCTTATCCTTACCGGTGAAAGCCGCGCCAAAAGCGACGTGAATTACATTGGGGAAGCCTGTAAACTGGCCAGCCGGTATTTTAAAATGACAGGCGTTGAAATTTATCCGCTCAACACGGATGAATACCGGTTTCTGCATGCATGCGGCGCAGATTATGTCACAGTATTTCAGGAAACGTACGATACGGACCGGTACGAAACCCTGCATCTGCTCGGAAATAAACGCGTCTGGCCGTATCGTTTTGACGCACAGGAACGCGCGCTTATGGGAGGCATGAGAGGCGTGGCGTTTTCTGCTTTGTTCGGGCTTTCTGATTTCAGAAAAGACGCGCTTGCCAGCGCGCTCCACGCCTATTACCTGCAAAGAAAATATCCACACGCAGAACTGTCTTTGTCCTGCCCGAGACTTCGCCCGATTATTCATAACCATACGATACGTGCCTGGGATGTGGGGGAAAAGCAGCTTTGCCAAATTCTTTGCGCTTACCGGATTTTTATGCCTTTTATCGGAATTACGGTATCTTCCCGTGAAAGCGAACGTTTCCGAAACGGTATCGCCAAAATTGCCGCTACAAAAATATCTGCCGGAGTCTCTACGGGAATCGGAGATCACGAGGAAAAATATTTTGGAAAGGAAACAGGCAGACAACGGGGCGATGAGCAATTTGAAATCAACGACGCCAGAAGTCTCGGCAAAATATACCGGGATCTGAAAACCGAGGGATTGCAGCCTGTGTTGAACGATTATCTCTATGTCTGATTTATTATGCGTCACAAACCGAACGCTCTGTGCAGAAGATTTTCTGGAACGAATCGAAAAAACCGCCGCATGCCATCCCAGAGGAATCCTGTTGCGTGAAAAAGATTTATCGGAAACCGCATATGAAAAACTTGCGGCTAAAGTTCTTGCCATATGCCAAAGACATCATGTTCCCTGTATTTTGCACAGCTTTCCCGAAACCGCCCTGCGTCTGCATGTAAGCGCCGTCCACCTTCCGCTTCCGCTCCTTCGGAATATGACGGATATTCAGAAAATGGCATTCCAGGTCATTGGATCTTCCTGTCATTCCCTGCAGGAAGCAAAAGAAGCCAAACGTCTCGGATGCACTTACATCATTGCCGGCCATATTTTTGCCACTGCATGCAAACCGCGCCTTGCGGCACGGGGAATTCCCTTTTTAAAAGAAATATGCGCCAATACGGCTCTGCCCGTATACGCCATCGGCGGGATTAACAGTGAAAACGCTCCTTTTGTCCGACATGCCGGGGCAAAAGGCCTGTGCGTTATGAGCGGCATTATGCAATGCAATGATCCGGCGGCATATTTAAAAATTATGGAAGAAAGCAGGTAAATCTTATGCAGTTTCAAACGAAACATATGCTTTTATATGCAATTACAAACCGCGCGCAGACGGATGCGCAAACATTTCTAAACCAGACCGAAAACGCGTTAAAAGGCGGCATTACCATGCTCCAGCTTAGAGAAAAAGGATTGGATGAAGCTTCATTTGTAACGGAAGCCATTCAAATCAAACAGCTTTGCCGCAAATATCATGTCCCGCTGATTATCAACGACAACGTAAACGTCGCTTTAAAAAGCGGCGCGGACGGCGTACACGTAGGCGCGGACGATGAACCGGTAAAAAGCATCCGTCAAAGGGCGGGCAAAAATTTTATCATCGGCGCCACCGCCAAAACAATTGAACAGGCAAAAAAAGCGCAAGCCGACGGCGCCGATTACCTTGGCGTGGGCGCCGTTTTTCCGTCGCCTACCAAACAAAACGCGATTCGGATAACGCCGCAATTGCTTTTTCACATCTGCTCCTGCGTTACGATTCCCGCAGTTGCAATCGGCGGCGTTTCTCACTCCAACGTCATGCAGCTAAAAGGCTGCGGCATGTCCGGCATTGCCGTTTCATCCGCGGTTTTCGCAGCAGACAACATTACCGCATCCACCATTGAACTAAAAAAACAGGTGGAGCAATTGATGCAAACCAAAGGAGGAATCCAGTGAAAACAGCGCTGACAATTGCCGGAAGCGATTCCGGCGGAGGAGCCGGCATTCAGGCGGATCTAAAAACCATGACGATGCACGGCGTATACGCAATGACTGCCATCACCGCACTAACCGCTCAAAACACCGTGAAAGTTTCTGCCATTATGGAAGTCACCCCAAAATTTTTAGAACAACAGCTGGACGCCGTATTTCAGGATATTTTCCCGGACGCCGTAAAAATCGGCATGGTCCATTCCGCTGCTTTAATCGAAGTAATTGCCAAAAAACTTGCCTTTTATGACGCCCGAAACATTGTGATCGATCCTGTAATGGCTGCCACAAGCAAAACAAATCTGATTGATGAAGCGGGCATAAATGCAATGAAAAAATATCTTCTGCCGCTGGCCGATATTGTAACGCCTAATATTCCGGAAGCGGAAATTCTTTCTGGCATATCCATACAGGGCGAACAGGATATGGAACATGCTGCCGGAAAAATCAGTGATGCTTATGGCTGTGCCGTTCTTTGCAAAGGAGGACATACTCACTCCAACGCAAATGACGTATTGTATACCGGCGGCCAGGTATACTGGTTTTACGGCAGCCGCATCAACAACCCGAATACGCATGGCACGGGCTGCACGCTATCCAGCGCCATAGCGTCAAACCTGGCAAAGGGCGCTTCTCTGCCGGAATCTGTAAGGCTTGGAAAATTGTACGTTTCCGGCGCATTATCTTCCATGACCCATCTTGGAAAAGGAAACGGCCCCCTGAATCATGCCTTTCTTTTAAATTCAATTAAAAAGGAGAATTATTATGAAAAACTATAGCACACAAATGGAAGCCGCAAAAGCAGGAATTATCACGCCCGAAATGAAAACGGTTGCAAAAAAGGAATATATAGAAGAAGAAAAGCTGCGTCAGCTTGTAGCAAAAGGCTGCGTAGCCATTCCATGCAATGTGAATCACAAAGCTCTTTGCGCGGAAGGAATCGGCCAGGGGCTTCGTACAAAAATAAATGTCAACCTCGGCATCTCCGGCGACTGCAAAAATTATGATCTGGAGATGCAAAAAGCGATGCTTGCGACGGAATTTGGCGCGGAATCTATCATGGACTTAAGTAATTACGGAAAAACGCATGCGTTTCGAAAGGAATTGATCGCAAAATCAACTGCTATGATCGGAACCGTTCCCATGTATGACGCCATCGGTTATCTGGAAAAGGATCTTATGAAGATTACCGCAAAAGACTTTTTAAGCGTAATCCGTGCGCATGCCGAAGAAGGCGTGGATTTTATGACGATACACGCGGGAATCAACCGCCGTACGACAGAAGCTTTTCTACGGGAAAAAAGAAGGATGAATATTGTTTCCAGAGGCGGATCCCTTTTGTTTGCCTGGATGCAGATGACCGGAAATGAAAATCCGTTTTATGAATATTATGACGAAGTACTTGAGATTTTGCATGAATATGATGTAACCATAAGTCTTGGCGATGCGCTTCGTCCCGGCTGTATCGACGACAGTACAGACGCCGGACAAATCTGCGAACTGATTGAACTTGGAAATCTGACGAAACGCGCCTGGGATAAAAATGTACAGGTTATGGTAGAAGGTCCGGGGCATATGGCAATGAACGAAATTGAATCCAATATGCAGCTGCAAAAGCGTCTCTGCCACAATGCTCCTTTTTATGTCTTAGGTCCTATCGTCACCGATATTGCCCCGGGCTACGATCACATTACATCAGCCATCGGCGGGGCAATCGCCGCCGCAAACGGAGCCGACTTTCTCTGTTATGTTACGCCCGCGGAACACCTTAGGCTTCCGGATCTAAACGATGTCAAAGAAGGAATCATTGCATGCAAAATCGCCGCCCATGCCGCAGACATCGCAAAACAAATCCCTCATGCAAGAGAAAGAGACAACGCAATGTCTTCCGCGCGGCATAAGATTGACTGGGAAGCCATGTTTGATCTCTCTCTTGACAAAGACAAGGCAAAAAAATATTTTGAAAGCACGCCTCCATCCGACCGGCATACCTGCTCGATGTGCGGCAAAATGTGCGCCGTAAGGACAACCAACCGCATATTAGACGGCGAACATGTTTCCTTTCATACGGAAGCGTAATGTTTAGTCATAATATACGCCGTTGCTTTCAACTGCAACTTTCAGTCCGTCCTCCGACATCCTACGGAAAAACCCCCGTTGTATGGACGAATCGGCAAGAACCGAACTGAATGTAAAAATCAGTTTATCCCCATAGGAGCATATTGTCCCTTTTAACGGCTGCCCTTTTGACATGGCCAGAAAAGCTCCGAACATCTGAATATACGGCATATAATCATCCGCCACACTGACATTTCCGATATTTGTTACCGTTGTGGTATTGGCAAGCGCTGCCTTTGTGTATACATATCGAATTGCCATATTTTTGATAAACAAAGGCACCGCTCTTGCCATTAGATTTTTTTCATTGGAAACATTGTAAGAGAAAAGATTTTCCAGATGCTCCCTTGTAATCTGTTCCTGAAGACTTTGCTTTGTGATTTTGAGAACTTCGGAAAACGTATACTGTTCCTTTACCGGAAGAAATTCCGCCGACACCATCACAAAAAAATTTTTCGTCGTAACTGAATGAAAAAAAGGCCGAAGATTTACCGGAACGGCCGCGCGAATCGGATATTTCCGCTGCGCTCCCCGCATAGATTCCGTATAAATGCTGTAAATAAAAGACGCCACAAGGTATTCATTGATACTCGCGTCATACCTGTGCGAAACTTTTTTGAGAGCTTCCACGCTCATGATTCCGTGGATCACGCCAAACTCTCCGGCACGCAGCTTCTCCCCTTTCAGCAAAAAAGCCTTTTGCGTTTTATATCCTTTGACATGGCTTTTCCTATAATTTTTCAAAAAACTGTCTTCTCTGTTTAACGACGTATCAACGGACAGCAAATCTCCCGTCTTCTTCTGAAGCAATGGATGCGCAATCCGCAGATACTGATACGTCAGCTCTTTCAAAAAATTGATTCCACCCATACCATCCGTTAAGACGTGGAAGACTTCCAGATTAATACGATTTTTGTAATAGGAAACGCGAAACAGATAACTGCGATTTTGATTCTGAACAATATACCGACAGGGATATGTATTTTCTTCCCGTACGGCCGGCGCAGGCTTGCCATTTTCCTCAAAATAATACCAGAATACCCCCCTCCTTAGCCGCACGTTAAATCCGTCAAATTTGGGAAGTACAATATTCAAAGCCTGCTGTAAGATCTCTTTTTTCACTTCTTCATTTAAAACAACAAAAATACGGTAAACATTGCTCATATCTTCTCCCGCGATTACCGGAAAAAGATGCGCCGTATTATCAAGGCGCTCCCAGCCGATTGCCGTGCCCGCTCCGTACCTGTGCTCTCTTTTCAGCGCTTCTTTATATTGGCGCCGCTCTTTTTGCCGCTCTTTTTTTCTGATTTTTTCCATTCTCTTTGCTGCGCCTTATAAGCCATTTTATCATTTTCTTTCAAAATAAGCGCCTCTCCATATCAAATTAAAAAAATTTCTTTTTATTAAAAAACCAAAGACTCACAATAATGACAAGCAGACTAATTGCCGAAACAACCGGATAACCATACTTCCAGGTCAATTCCGGCATATTATAAAAATTCATTCCATACCAGCCCGCAATCAAGGTCAGAGGAAGAAAAATTGTCGTCACAACCGTCAAAAACTTCATAATATTATTCTGGTGAATCGAAATCTCCGACTGATAAACATCCTGCACCTGCATGGCATATTCCCGTAATGACTGAGCCTCTTGCTTAATCCGGTCAACGCGGTCTAAAAAATTGCTGCATATACGTTGCTTGACAGACAAAACATCTCCTACATCCGTCATCTGACAATAATAACAATACAAACGGGAAATTTCTTTTTTTATGCTCAGCATGCGATAATGAAAATGTTCTGTTTTTCCCTGCAGAACCATCTCTTCCATTTCTGCAATTTCACGCTCCAGCGAAGCCAGATACAAAATATCTTCTTCCACCAGAGCCATAAAAAAATCAGACAGAAACTCACCCATGGAATAATGGCCTTCGCCGACTCTTCTACGGATGAGATCAATCATTTCTTTTATTCTGGAATCTTCTTCTATAAAAATCAGTCTGTCCGTCAAAATATAAACGGCAAAATCAAAACTTCGCCGCTCCTTTTTTTTGATTGGCACATGAAATAATCCAAATAAATAAGAAGCATATGTTTCCATCTTGCAGAAAAATACTTTCTCTTCATCCCTGCTAAGAGAAAATTTTTCTTTTAGCTTTAATTCCATGCTCCATTCTTCTTCATCAAAAATCCCGACTCCACCGGAATTTTCTTCAAAACCTTTTCGATCCGTCTCTATAATACCTTCTTCACCGATAATAAAATACATTCCAGAAAAACCTTCTTTTTAAAGTAGCTATTTACAAATCTTTCTGAAATTATTCATTGGGAATGTCTTCAATCTGCCAGTCAATCGGTTCTATGCCGTGCTCTTCTAAAAACGCGTTCGTCTGACTGAAATGTCTGCATCCAAAAAATCCCCGGTACGCAGACAATGGACTTGGATGCGGAGCCTTTAACACCAAATGCTTAGGATTTGTCAGCATAGGCATTTTACTTTGCGCCGGACGGCCCCAAAGCAGGTACACAACCGGACGATCCTGTTCATTCACAGCCCTTATTACCGCATCCGTAAATTTTTCCCATCCTTTTCCCTGATGAGAATTTGCCTGATGAGCCCGCACGGTCAACACCGTATTCAAAAGCAGAACACCCTGATCCGCCCATTTTTTTAAATATCCGTTATTGGGAATCGCACAGCCCAGATCGTCATGCAGCTCCTGATAGATGTTTTGCAGAGAAGGAGGAATGTCTTTTTGGCTTGGCAGCACAGAAAAACTAAGTCCGTGCGCCTGATTTACATTATGATAGGGATCCTGCCCCAAAAGCAATACTTTCACTTTACTAAGCGGCGTAAAATGAAAAGCGTTGAAAATATCGTCTGCCGGAGGATATATTACAGTTTTGCCGTACTCTTCCTTGATAAAAGTGTACAATTCTCTGTAATAAGGCGCTTTAAACTCCTCCGAAACCGCCGCAAGCCAATCGTTTGCAATCATTCCCATCTGCTTTTCCTCCCTTTGCCTATCTTCTGACAGATACGCCTTGATCCGCAAGGTAATTTTTCAGTTCCATAATCTCCAGTTCTTTGTAATGAAACAGCGACGCCGCCAACGCCGCATCTGCTTCTCCCTTTGTCAGCGCCTCGTAAAAATGCTCCTTTGTGCCGGCGCCGCCCGAAGCGATGACCGGAATCGAAACATTTTGCGCAATGATTTTTGTAAGTTCTATATCATAACCGGCCTTGGTTCCATCACAATCCATGCTGGTCAGCAAGATTTCTCCCGCTCCCAGCCGGTCAACCTGAATTGCCCATTCCACTGCGTCAATTCCGACATCAATGCGGCCTCCATGCTTATAAATATTCCATCCGCTTCCATCTTTTCTGCGCCTGGCGTCAATCGCAACTACAACGCACTGGCTGCCAAATTTATCCGCGGCTTCCGAAATAAGCTGCGGCCGGTCAATCGCAGAGGAATTGATGGATATTTTGTCTGCGCCTTCCCGCAGCAGCGCTTTAAAGTCCTCCACCGTACGAATGCCTCCCCCTACGGTAAAAGGAATAAATACTTTCTCGGCTACCTGGCGCACCATATCCACAACTGTTGCCCGATGGTCAGAAGAAGCCGTAATATCTAAAAATACGACTTCATCCGCTCCCGCTTTATCATATGCTGCCGCAATCTCAATCGGATCCCCGGCGTCTTTTAAATTTACAAAATTTACTCCTTTGACTACCCTGCCGTTATTGACATCCAGGCAGGGTATAATTCTTTTCGTAAACATCGATATGTCCTTCCTAAAGCCTTGCAAATTCAGATAAAATAGAAAGTCCCGCACTTCCGCTCTTCTCAGGATGAAACTGACAGGCAAACAGATTTCCCTGCTCCACAGACGCATGAATATGCACGCCATATTCCGCAGACGCCCTGACAATGCTCTCATCTTCCGCTTTTAAATAATAAGAATGCACAAAATAAACATAAGGCGACGCATCTGAATTTTGAAATAAGGTCCCATTATTTTCAAGGGTAAGAGAATTCCAGCCAATGTGCGGTATCTTAAGACCTTCCCGATCCGGGATTCTAAGAATTCTGCCTTTTAAAAGACCAAGCCCTTCGATCCCCGGGCTTTCCTCGCTTCCCTCAAACAAGAGCTGAAGCCCCAGGCAAATTCCAAGCACAGGCTTCTCTTCAGACGCCTCCTGAAGCATTTTATCTATTTCGTATTTTTTTAACTGCTCCATTGCCGCGCCAAAAGATCCCACTCCCGGCAGAATAACCTTATCGGCTTTACGAACTTCCTTCCTGTCTCTTGTAATAATGCTTTGCTCCCCTAAAAAAGCCAGCGCTTTCTCTACGCTCTTTAAGTTGCCCGCATCATAATCTAAAATCGCTATCATATCCCATTTATCCTATTCTGTAAGCCCCTGTGCTTTTACAAGCTGATAAACCCTGACCGAATACTCCGTCCGGTTATTTAACCTGTAGAGTTCCCTGGCTTCTTCTTCGCTTACCTGAAACTTTTCCTGAAGCCGCGTAACAATCTGGCTTTGCAGGTTATCATATTCCTTTTGTATCTGACAAGCTGCCGCATCTTCATAATTGGCATCGTATCTGCCCAATGCGCAAATATAGGAATCCAGCGCCATTGTATATTTTCCGGAACCATATAAACTGTCCCCATTTGCCATCTTTCCCTGTACCTTGGCAAGCAAAAATACCTTCTGACAGAATTCTTCATCCGCAGACTTGGCTTCAAGCCCTGCAATCGTCTCGTAAGCATCCACATAATTCTGCGCCGCATACGCAGCCTTGGCCTCTTCTATACTCGTTGAATATCCAAGCAGCGTAGATGAAATAATCACAAAAAGCATCACCGAGAAACACATAATAAAAATCAAAATTACCGGTGCCTTCGGAAGCGGTGGCGATAAATCCACTTCTTTTGGTTTCTTCGGCTTTTTCTCTTTCTTTTCTTTCTTGGGCTTTGGCTCTTTGGCTTTTTTCTCTTTTGGCTTCTTCTCTTTTGCTTTCTTTTCTTTTTTGTCTTTTTTCTTTTTGCCTTTGTCCTTTTTGGAGCCGGATTCACCGGCTTCTCCTTCTGACGCCTGTTCCTTTTCATCCGTCACTTCATCGTCATCGTCTCCAAATAAGATCTTGGAAAGTTTTCCGAAAAAACCTTTTTTTTCTTCTTTCTTTGACTCTTTCTTCGGCTTCTTCTCAGGCGTCTCCCGCTCTGAATATTCTTCCTCAAAATCATCATCTTCCTGATAGACCGAACCGGCGGCTCCGGAAATATCGGATATATCCTCCGCCGTAGGCAGACTTGAGAGCGCTTCCGATAATTCCCGCTCTTCCTCGGAAACATGCTCATCATTGGTTCCGGCTTCCTTTGGATCCGCAGACGGTTCGATCCAGGAATCATCTTCTAATGTATCCACTTCAAATCTGTCTTCTTTCTGGGTCTGTTTGACGGCAGACGCCTCTTTTGCGGTATTTACAATACCCTCCAGATTGCCAAAAAAACCGTCTTCTGTTTTGCCTGCAGACTCCGGACCGCTTATTTCCTCCTCAAACTCCCGGATCACATCATCTATATCCGTTTCATCCAAATCGCTTTCAAATTCTTTGACAAAATCCGCACTGGTTCTCCGCCTCTTCCTGTCTGCTTCCGCTTTTCTCTCCGGAGAAACATTATTCAGCAAGGAATCCAAATATTCCTCAGTCTTATTCACCGCGAATACCTCCTGTATTTATACCATTTATACCTAGGAAGGGATGTGACAAACCATCACATCCCTCAACTATTGTTATGCTTCAAAACGAGAATCAACCAAACTATCAATCGTCTCAACCAGTTTGCCGATTTCCGGCTTTGTCAACTGTGCATCTGCTCCAAGCTGTTCTCCCTTACGACGCATCTCATCATTTACAAGAGATGAAAAAATAACAAGCGGTATCGCCCTTGCCTCATCATCGGTCTTAACAAGTTTTGTCAAACGATGTCCGTCCATCAGCGGCATTTCTATATCCGTAATGATACAATGCACCATGCTGTCCAATACGCCACGTCTCTTAAAATCACAGATTTTATTCCATGCTTCCTGTCCGTTCGCCGTAACAATCTGCTTTGTATAGCCCGCTTTCTTAAGACAGTCTGTAATCAGTTTGCTAAGCAGCGGCGAATCTTCCGCAATCAAAATCGGATTCTCACTTCTGTCATGTCCTTCATAATCATCCAGATCGGATATTTTCAGACCTGTCTCCGGGCTGATGTCCGTTACAATTCGTTCAAAATCCAAAATAACAACCAGATTATCATTTAATTTGACAACACCGGTAGAAACTCCGCTGTCATCGGAGTTGATGGTGGAATCCGGCTTAATGATGTCTTCCCAGGATACTCTATGTATGCCGATTACTTCATCTACATGAAACGCAATATTTAATTTATTGAAGTTGGTTATGATAAAAAGCCCTTCTTTTTCATCTTCCGGAATTCCAATGCATCTTTTTAAGCTGATTACCGTAATCATAACATCACGCGGCATGAAAATGCCTTCTACGCATGGATTCGCATGAGGAATCGGGGTAACCGGCTGATAGGATAAAATTTCACGTATCTTCGCCACATTAATTCCGTATCGGTTTCTGCCCAACGCAAATTCCAATATCTCCAGTTCGTTTGTCCCGCTTTCCAATAATATATTTGTATCCATATCTTTTTCCTCCCGGCATATTATCATTATTTTTTATTTAAAAACGACATTTCCTGTTCTGTCTGCATTATACCACAAAAACAGCGTTATGTATTATATTTTTATAAATTCACCATATGAAACGCGCCGTCCAGATTGATTTTCAACTGAAGACCGGTAATTTCCTGAATCTCTTTGGGAATCTCAAACAGAAGGACTGTTTTCTTTGTCTCGCCCGCTTTTATATCCCCCTGAAAGGTAGACAGATCATTAGAAAGAATCGTAGTCTGCGCCATGGCTTTTTCCGTCTCATTGACAATCACCTGAAAGGTGGGCGCAGCCTGCAGCATATCTATATGTATATCCTGCTTCTCCTGGTTTGACAAATCCACATTCAATACCAGAAGCTGCCGTCCTGCTGACGCATCCACAGCATACACATCGGACTGCTCATATGTGGTGCACAGCCTGTTTCCTGCATAGACAGCCTGAATATTTCCCAGGTTCAGGGCTTCACTGATTGTTGAAACCGTTTCGGGACTTTCCGTATCCGCAGTCTGCGTATCCGACGCGCTATCTTCCCGCTCATCCGATGCTTCCGTATTTTCCGATGCTTCTTCCTCCGCATCTTCTTCCGTCGTAAGCTCCGTATCCTCTTCTAATGGCTCTTCTTCATTTTCACCATCCAGAACCTCCTGCATGACAAATACCTCTCCGTCCTGCTGATACGTATTATACTTTGCTACTACGCGAGAAGCGTAACTTATGACAGCATCCTCCTCATCCGGCGTCAATACATAGAAATCATTGCCGCATCCGGTAAATACAAAAGCTGCCGCAAGCGCTGCTGCGGTAATCTTAATTTTTGCGCTTTTCATCTTGTGCCTCCGCTCCATAAAAATCTATGAACATTTTTATTCTAACATTATTTCAAAGAATGGGCAACTATTAATTATAATTTTATCACTGGCTTTTTGTATCCAGCTCAAACCAGAACTCCACGCCGTTTGCATGGTTTCTTACGCCGCACTCCCTGTGAAAGGAATCCATAATCGCCTTTACAATGGAAAGCCCAATGCCGCTGCCGCCATATTCCCTGGTCCTTGCCTTGTCCACTTTATAAAATTTAACCCATATCTGATCAACATCTTCGGGCGGGATCTGCTGGCCTGTATTAAAAACACTGACGCGGACATAATCTTCCATCTGAGTATATTTAATATCAATATGCTTTGGATCCTGCACATGATGAATCGCATTGCTCAAATAATTTGTCACTACCTCTTCTACTTTAAATTCATCCGCCCAGACATACATCGGCATATCCGTATTAAACGTCAGCGTAATCTCATTTTGTTTCAATAAAATCGACGCGGACGCAAGAACGCCGCGGATCAATTCCGTCAGATCAAATCTTTCCATCGTCACAATGTCGTTCCCAAATTCCAGCTGATTCAACGTCAGAAGCTTCTTCACCATCTGATTCATTTTGTCGGCTTCATCCATAATCACTTCACAATAAAAGCTTCTGCTTTCTTCGTCTTCATTGATACATTCCAAAAGACCCTCTGCATACCCCTGAATCAATGCAAGCGGCGTTTTCAGCTCATGCGAAACATTGGATAAAAAGTCTTTGCGCATTTCATCAATCTGAGTTTTTCTTTCTATATCAATCAGCAGCTCATTATTCGCACTCTTTAATTCGGAAATTGTTTTCTCCAGCGTATGCGACAGCTGATTGATATGTTCGCCCAGCTGATCAATTTCATTTTCTCCCTTGCTTTGATATTTTGCGTTAAAATCCAGATCTGTCATCCTTTTGGATATGTCCGTAAGCTCAAGAATCGGCTTTGCAATTTTTCTTGACGCAAAAACACTTAACATCGCGCTCAAAATTACGGCCAGAGTGCCGCTGTACGCCAGAAAACGATTGGAAATCCCGGCGCTTTCCCGTATGCTTTCCAATGCCGTACGCATCAGAATCAAATTTCCGTCCGATAAAGTTCCCAGCAAAATCAAATACTCGGAACCCATTCTGGAATCCGCCTGTTTTCTAAGCACGTAATCATTTGTCTCTTTGATAATTTCAGAAGCGCCGGAATCATAATTTCCAAAAAGCACGTCCATAAACTGCCTTTTGATTGTCTGCGTATCGTTTACGGAAGTCCGGACAATAGATCCGTCCGCACTGATAATCAAAATAGAAATATTGCCGTCAGAACAAATCCTCTCAAACTCCACATCAAATCCGGCGCTTTCCATCGTATCCTGTCTGCTTTCGCCGTCTATTGTAGAAAACCCTTCCAGCATGGCTTTCTGCTTATTATACGTATAGTAATATTCCAAAAATGTAGTATTTAAAAACCAGCACAGCAAAACCGTCCCGGCCACCATTCCCAATATGGTTCCCATATACTGCATGGTAAGGGATTTTTTTAACATTCCGCCACCTCAAATCTATTGTATTTTCCTGTTATCCACGCTTTGTTCCGCTTCTAAATCATCTTAACGCTTCCATCCTGAAAAGTCCATGTCTTTTTCATGGCTTTGAATCCGGTTTCTCCTGTCTTCCCGACATTTTATGATTTCCGGTTTTATGTGACTTTGTCACAGAAAGAAAAGAATCCCTCCTGTATACTGATACAAAACAGGAGGAGTTATCATATGATAAAAAGAAAAGCAGCCGTCAACATCCGGGAATGCGTAGCCTGCGGATGCTGCATGAAAATCTGCCCAAAACGCGCAATCACCATACATAAGGGCATATACGCAAACGTCAATAAAGATTTATGCGTCGGATGCGGTCTCTGCGCAAAAGAGTGTCCGGCAGACATTATCACGCTGGAGGTGACGGAACAATGAAGCAAAAAAAGAAATGGTATGATTTTCTTTGGATTGTCTCTCTTTCCTATCTGATTCTGGGGTTTTTCAATATTCTGTTCGCATGGCTTGGACTGCTCTGCTTCTTTATCCCGCTTATCATAGCCATTGCGGGAGGCAATAAAGCTTACTGCAACAAATTTTGCGGCAGAGGACAGCTCTTTTCCCTGATTGGCGGCAGATTTGGCCTTTCCCGAAAAAAAGACATTCCAAAATGGCTGAAATCCGCCTGGTTCCGATACGGATTTCTGATTTTCTTTTTTGTCATGTTTTTTATGATGCTGTGGAACACTTATCTGGTATTCGCCGGAACCAAAAATTTAAATACGGTCGTCACCCTGCTTTGGACGTTTCGGCTTCCCTGGCGCTGGGCGTACCATGGAACTTTGTTTTCCGACGGCGTCGCGCAGTTTGCATTCGGCTTTTACAGCGTTATGCTCACTTCCACCGTGCTTGGACTTTTCACCATGGTTTTATGCAAGCCCCGTTCCTGGTGCGTATACTGTCCCATGGGAACAATGACGCAGCTGATTTGTAAAGCAAAACATGTGACTTCGTCACGGAAAAAATAAAAAATATCGGTTATACTATCATTACAGACAACAGAAAGGATGGTAACAATTATGTCAGTATTAAACGTAAATAAAAATAATTTTGAATCTGTAAAAACAAATGAAAAACCCGTGCTTCTTGATTTTTACGCGGACTGGTGCGGCCCCTGCCGCATGGTATCCCCAATTGTGGATGAGATTGCAGAGGAAAATCCGCAATATCTCGTAGGGAAAATCAACGTCGATAAAGAACCGGAGCTTGCGCAGTCGTTCGGCGTCTTAAGCATACCGACGCTGGCCGTTATGAAAAACGGAAAGGTCATCCGGCAATCCGCCGGCGCAAAACCAAAGCCGGAAATTCTTGCCATGTTAGAAAATTAACAGGCAAGCGTTCGCAGACGCTTCTTATCGAGAATTTTTATCCCCCCTCTGGAAACTTCTACAATCCCTTCATTTGAAAAATATTTCAGCATTCTTGACACAACCTCGCGGGCAGATCCCATATAACGGGCAATCTGCCCGTGTGTCAGTGCAATCGTATCCGTCCCAATCCTTGAAGATTCATCCAAAAGAAAAATAGCAAGCCTTTTGTCCATACTCATAAAGAGAATCTGCTGCATAACCCACATGACGTCTGAAAAGCGGCCAACCGCAGTCTCAAGCGCAAAAATCCGAATCGACGGATTTCGCTCCGAAACTGCCGCAAACGCAGGTCCGCTGACTACGCAGCACTCGCTGTCCTCTTCGGCGTCTACAAACACTTCAAACGTAATCGCCTCCAGCACGCAGGATGCGGACAGCATGCACAGATCGCCTTTATGCAGCCGGTAAAGCGTAATGTCCTTTCCCTCGTCCGACATCATAAAAAGCCGCAGACTTCCTGAGCGGACAAGAATCACGCCGGAGCATTCATTGCCGTCATGAATCGTTTCTCCTTTTGAATAGGTAACGGCATGGGAATTCTGACAGATATAATCTCTGTCTTTCTCCGATATTTCTTTCCAGAATGGAAATATTTCCTGATATATACTTTCAAATGCTTTTTTCTCCATACAACACATCTCCGCTCTCACTTAATATCTGTCTTTTATTTATTCCATCCTTGACAATATATCTTCCCATGCTTCGTCGTCGATTTCTTCCTTACGAAACAAATATCGTTTCTCTTCCTCCGTAATCTTTCGTATCACTTTACAGGGATTTCCCGCCGCAACCGACCAGTCGGGAATATCTTTTGTCACCACGCTTCCCGCGCCGATCACTACGTGATCCCCAATCGTAACGCCCGGGCAGATCACGCTGTTTCCTCCAATCCAGACATTGTCCCCAATCGTTACTTCCTTTCCATATTCGTAACCGGAATTGCGGCTCACCGGATGAATGGGATGTCCCGCCGTATAAATCGAAACATTGGGAGCCATCTGGCAATTGTCCCCGATTTTCACCTTTGCCACATCCAGAATCGTGCAGTTATAGTTGGCAAAAAAATTTTTCCCCACTTCAATATGCGTTCCATAATCGCAGTAAAACGGCGGATTGATAAAAGCTTTATCTGATTTTCCAAGCAGCTCTTTCGCCGCTTTTTTTAATCCGTCAAAATCAGAACGGTCCATAAAATTAAATTCCTGAAGCTTTTTCCTGCATTCTTTCTGCTCCTCAAATACGCTGTCGTCTGAGATATACGCTATCTGCGCGTCTCTTCGTTCTCTATTCGTCATGGCTTTTCTCCTTTTGATTTTTTGAAAAACAGATCGCTTTCATTCTTAATGCGCAGGTAAAAACCTGCTAATCCTTTGATATTATAATATTACATTATTCCTGTCACATCCACCAAAACTTTTCAGAGAACTGATTAAAATGATAAATCCGGATCATTTGATTAAAAATACGCGTAACGCGAATTTTTGCAATTTCTAATATTCTAAATAAAAAATAACCATCTGTCCAAACCGCCGGTCTAAAGCGGTAAGAACAGATGGTTTGGCTTATCTGACGTTATTTCCGATTCATAAAATCCCAGTATGTCTCCATACTGTACTGATAATATGCCATTGCGTTTCTCTGCTTCAAAATACTCATATCGCGAATTTGCTTTTGAAACATATCCATAAAATTTCTTCTGTCATTCAGCCCCATGCTTCCGGTTTCCATGGGAAGCGAAGTAAATCCGTTTTGCTTTTCCACGCCCGTATAGGCCTCTAACGCCCGCATTTCCACAATCGTCGCGCAGTTTGGATTGATGTCGTTGATATGTATCGTCTGCTCAAATTCTTCTCCGTTTTCATCTACGCCTTTTGCAATCACCGTTGGATCTTCTTCTGTAGAATCTTTCGCATATTTAATATAAAAAGACAATCCCGTACCGTTTCCACCGGAATAAAGCATGTCGTCTGTTTTTGCATAAACCGTATATACGCGGGGCTTCGCGCTCGCCGCTTTGCCCATCTGCTCCGTAAAATTCTTTCCGGTCGCGTTGTTCTCCGGACGTTTCGCCTCAAATCCCATCGCACGGTGCGTCCCTCCGATGCCATACATTCTCATATTATGTGCCTCCTTTTCTTAAAATCTGTCTAAATCGTTTTTTTAAACTGATATTCATACACGCCCAAAGAGCCGGTGTTTTTTTGTTCCATGCTTTTTTGCAAAGCTTCCATATCAATGGAAAACCCATTGTCCACTACGTCAAAAACTCCATTGTCAAATCGAAATTCCGCGGTAAAATCCGGAATTCCAATCGCTTTACTGTTTTTTAAGTATCCGATTATATCCGAAAGCGCGTCCCGCATCCGCTCTGTTTTGGCATTGTTTTTCGTATCGTTGATCAGGTGAGACGCTTTCTCAGGCAAACCTCCGATTTTTCCGTCCGATGTAAAATATAAATCAGTAAGCGGCACGTCTTCTCCCGTCACTCCCTTTAAGTATCGTCTTACCTCCTGCACGTTCACCGCATACTGGTACAGGCCGGAGGATAAATTTCCGACGCTGTCCGCCGTTTCCATATAATAATGGCACATCTGCTCTCCATACTTTTTCCTGACCAGCTGTTCTACCTGCGCTTTGACGCCATCGTCTGCGATTCCCTCTGCCAAAACCGTTCCGTCGCTTTCTATTTTTATGCGCATTCCCTCCACGTCGTCCTGGGAAATGCCAAGCTCTTTTAATTCTTCCATAAATTCTTTGGAAAAATCATTTTTCAGCTCCGCTTTTTGCTGTGCGCGCGAAAAATCCTTCAGGTTGGAAAAAATCCGGACATACGCAAGTTCCGCGTCGCTCAACGATTTTCCGTCCGCCAGATCCTGCAGCAATTCATCCGCCGTACGATCTCCTCTGTACTTCAATTCTTCCGGCAAATTTTCATACTGTTCCTTATGAAGCTTCTCCACTTCTTTTTCATAATTTTTTTCCGTCTCCTGCAAAACTGCATTGTAACGGTCCAGGCATTCCCTCCAGTTTTCCGCTTTCCCTCTGTACGCCATCTGAAGTTCTCCATAGGCAATACGAACGGCGTCTGTTTTTTCCTGATCCTTATTTTCGGAAATGCGAAAGTGAATGCGGTATGCATCTTCGGGCGAAACTTCTTCTCCGTTTCCATTTTCGATTTTGATACAGTATTTTTTTGTAGCGGTGTCCCAGTTTGGTATGCTTACGGTTTTCTGTCCCTCTCCATTCCACTTAGCCTCTCCCACCTGATTTCCATACTCATCATACAGCGTCAGATTATAGTCGCATCCCTCCGGCAAATCCATGCAAATATCCACCTGAAAGTAATTCTGCATCGTCCGGTTATAGGGTATGGAAAAATGATAGAAATCCACGTCTTTTTTATCGCTCAGATTTCCCTTTAAGCTGCTTGTTTCATCCTTGATTAAAAATCCGAGATCCAAAAAAACGCCTCCCGAGCCGTTGCCGGACGCTTCGTAGACCGTATTTTTGTTCCGGTAAGCGTCGTTGCCGCCAAGCGTGCAGGTATCCTCGTAAAGCGTCATGTTTTTTTTCAGTTTCCCATCAAAAAGCGCCCGCGTCTCTTTTACCGACATCAAAAATAAAGGCTTGTTTCGAAAAGCGGCGCCCCATTGGGAGCCTGCATTGCCGATTGCTTCCGTTCCCATCTATTCTTCTTTTCCTCCTTTCCTCCTCTGCGGTTCTCCTGTCAGTCAGAACCGCCGCTGCCCCCTTATCCAAAGTCCAGGCAGTTGATCCTTTTGTTACAGTGTTTATATCGGCAAAATTTTTCTGTTTTTGCATCCGATGTAATGAAACCTGCCTAAAATGAAACGAAATTTGCCACGATTGAGCGAGCCTTGATATGACATAAAAAACAACACGGGAGATAGCGCAAACATCTGTGTATCTCCCATTTTTCATTCACGTAATATGATTGCTTCACTCTGATTTCAAATTTCAAAATTGCTTTTATTTCAATTCTGTACGACGAATAATTGCATAAGAGCCAGCCCCCAGAATTGCTACAAGTACAAACAGAGTAATTGCAGGAAACACATAATTGATTGTTCCGTCTGCCATAAATCCCATAGCTTTCATTAAAAACTCTAAAATGTTATGGATCGTTTCTCCTGTAAATACATATCTGATTAACGCTACAATCAATAAAACAATACCGCCAAAGACTACTCCTAAGATGACAGACACGTTTTTTCCTGTCTTATTGATTATAAGAATAATCAAATATAACAGACAGCAGAATGTAACATAAAGCAGGAATAACCAAAGCCAGTTCATAAATAGATGATCATATCCATAAATGCCGCCATAAAGGGTAGAATAGCCGTTATTGAAATGATGTATCAAATTTCCTACTATTGTATCAGTCAATGCCATTGTTCCGGAAATAAAACCAAACATAGAGAATGTTGCGGTAAAGATATATTTACGGGTAAATCCGTTCTGTATCAGCATTTTAAAATCATCTTTAAAACCTAAAACACCCAAGACACCAATATAAATTAACGTATTTATTTCCAAACAGTTTGTTCCGACATCTTCAAAAGTCCCCATGGCAAGCCCGATAATGATTGTGATAAAGGCTACAAGGGCATACTGGATTGCGTAAAACATCCAGACGTATTTAAAAGATGTTATACATTCATACTGTATAATGGATTTCAAATTTTTCATAATCAGTTACCACCTTTCTCCGTCAGCTTGACAAACAATTTTTGTAAATTCATGGCTGAAAGCGATAGATTTCCAGTCTTTGGAAGAGGTGTTTTTTCGCCCAGCACATAAGCGATTTTTAGATTTCCCAATTCATCAAAACCGATAACATTCTTGTCTGCACAGTAGGTATCTACTTCGTGCGCCAAGCCAGATACACTATATCCGGTTTCTAACAATGAACCGACATTATCCTGTAACAAGACTTTTCCTTTATCAATCAGTATAACTTCCTCAATGATGTTTGCTACTTCTTCAATGAGGTGCGTCGCTATAATGATTGTTCGCTCGTTGGCTTCATAATCTTTTAAAAGCAGTTCATAAAACAGTTCCCTATGATTTGCGTCCAATCCAAGAACGGGTTCATCAAAAATCACATACGGAACATTAAGGGATAAGGCAACTGTCAGCTTAAAAATGGACTGATACCCTTTTGATAAGACCTTAAATTTTCTGTTGGTATCAAGATTGAATTTTCCTGCAATTTCAAAAGCCTTTGCCTTGTCAAAGTCATCATAGAAGCGGTCAATCCATTTAAAAAGCTCCTTGACTTTTAAACTTTCGTCATATAAATCCGCCTCACTCATGCAGAAAATTTTATCGTGAATTTTCATATTTTCCTCAGCCGGAATATCATCAATCGTAATTTCTCCGCAGTCTGCGAAAATTCGATTAGCGATAATGTTAATCAGTGTAGATTTTCCTGCTCCGTTTCTCCCTAAAAATCCGTAGATTTTTCCATAATCAAAAGAAAAGGAAACATGATCAAGAGCAGTAACATCTTTGTATTTTTTGGTAACATTCTTAATTTGAATTGCATTCACTTTCATAACCCCTTTCTATCATTGAAATAATTTCATTTTTCGTCATGTGCAATTTGTTGGCTTCTTCTATCAACGAAGCAATAAACTGCTCGTAAAATTGTCCCTGTCTTTTCTGGCGTATCTTTTCTACTGCACTTTCTTTCACGAACATTCCTAAACCTCTTTTCTTATAGATGATTTCTTCGTCCACAAGTAAATTCATTCCTTTTAAAACGGTATGAGGATTGATATTCAACAAGGCGGATATTTCGTTAGTTGAGGGAATTTTCGTTTCTTCCGGATATACCCCTGTGAATATAGAGTCCTCTAGCTGTTCTGCAATCTGAATGAATATTGGCTTTTCTGTATTTGGATTTATATTCAACCACATCACCCCTTTTTGTTAGCATGTTAGTTAGTCAAGTAACTAACTACATCACATCTGTAATATACTCGTTTTGAGGAACGCTGTCAATAGATTTTTGAAAAATAATGAAAAAAGGGGAGAACGTGCAAATCTTATGAGAAATGCACGCTTTCCATCGTTACCCCAGCCTATGCCTAAAACCGTCTTTATATAGGTGGGGTTTTTATTGTCCGGCTCTATCTTTTTCCGCAAGTTACATATCACGCTGGCAACGCTTGACTGGCAGCTTTCGCTTTCCATGCTCCACACGGATTCAAA
>CAJUJL010000032.1 GCA_910586725.1 uncultured Lachnospiraceae bacterium
CGCGCGACAGGCAGGGCGCGCCCGCCCCTAGTATTACAGGTGGGTGTCGCAAGTACCAAAAACCATTGATTTTAAAGCGTTTAGAAACTGCGACATGATTTTGTCGCAATGTCGCAATAGGAACTTGAAAACGATTTTGATGAAATGCCTTTTATAAAGAAAGGGGGTGTTGCTTTATATGATTTCCATAATGCAGAAAGAAGCATTAACCATTTTGAAAAAAATAAATGAATATTCAGACGACGAAGCATTGACAGAATTTTTGAATCTTGTTAGTGTAAAAGGGATAGAGAATGCGCTGAATGAAATAACAAATATGGACAAAAAATACTATTTAAAGCAACACCCATATGACATATATTATTCCAAGCATGACAAGCGTTACAGGACGTATCTGCCCTTGTCAGACGGCAGGAGAAAAGCTGTCACCAGCGTATCGAAAGAGAACCTTGAAAATAAAATAATCGCTTTTTATAAAAATCCGGAGGAAAAATCCAAAATTGACACATTTGAAAAGCTGTATCCTTTATTTCTGGAATACAAAGGGAAAGAAACGTCATTAGCAAATGCAAACAAGCTGGACTGGGTTTGGAGAACCTACTATAAAGACGATTCCATTGTCAAATGTAAGTTTGAAGAAATAACGGTTGCAACGCTCAAAATTTGGTTTTTGGATAAAATTTCGGCTCATAAGCTGACAAAACGGAAATTTAAGGAGATGAAAAGTTTATCAAACATGCTTTATGATTTCGCTATTGAATCAGACCTTTTACAGCGGAACATATCCAGAATTATACGGAATATCTCATATAAGAAATTTGAATTTGAAGCGGAAAAAGAAGCGGCACAGCAGGTTTATATCAATGATGAGGAAGAACAAATCATTTGTGCCGCTCTAAAACAATATGATAAAACGGGAAACACTGCATATTTGGGGGTATGTTTAAATTTCACCTTAGCTTTACGCGTGGGGGAACTGGTTGCATTAAAAACAAGTGACTTTTCAGAATCCACGGTACATATACAACGTCAGGAGATTAAACATTATGAAAAACCGGAAAACGGCAAAATAAAACGAAACGGTTACGAAGTCGTACCATATGGGAAAAGCCCAAACGCCGACAGGCAGTTATTTTTATCCAGCGGCGCAAAGCAGTTTCTTGCCATGATTTTAAATGCCAATGAACAAAGAGGTTTTCATTCAGAATATTTAATGCTGGATAAAAATGGGGAACGTATGAAAAACGACGCTATTAACAATGTATTGCGGCGTTTAAACAAAATGATTCACACACCCCAAAAGGGAACGCATTCTATCCGCAAAACCTGTATATCCAATATGGGGGAATCAAAAGCATTATCCAATGAAGAAATCAGGAAATTCGCAGGACATAAAGATTTTTCCACAACTGAAAAATATTATATGCACGCTACCGCTTCATTCGACAATCGTGCTGACGCTTATGAAAAAGCGATAAACAGTAAAATAACGAACGTGTTCAAGCGTGTTCAAAACGTTGAAACATAAAAATAAGGAAACCCCAATAAAATCAAGGTTTCCTAAACTTACTCAATGCGGAAGATGGGACTTGAACCCACACGAGCGCATTGCTCACAAGATCCTTAGTCTTGCTCGTCTGCCAGTTCCGACACTTCCGCAAATCATTTATTTGCTCTCAACAGCTTTTATAGAATACCAAATCTTTCTGCAAATGTCAATACCAAATTTCCATTTTTTTATAGCTATTTTTTAATATTACATAAGCTCCTCATCTTCCAGCAGATTTTCTCCGTCTGCCGCCGCCGTAGCCAGCAAATCACACCGCTCATTCTGCGTGTGGCCGTCATGTCCTTTGACCCAGCGAAATTGTATCGTATGCGGCTGCTTTAACAGCAAAAGCTTTTTCCAGAGATCAATGTTTTTTACCGGCTTATTGTCGGATTTTTTCCATCCCTTTCTCTGCCAGCTTTCAATCCACTTTTGGTTAAACGCATCCACCACGTATTTGGAATCAGAGTAAAGCGTAATTTCACAGGAGCGGTTCAAGCACTCCAGCGCCCGGATGACTGCCATCAGCTCCATCCGGTTGTTCGTCGTTTTTTTATATCCGGCTGAAATTTCTTTTGTATGCAAATTTCCACCCGAATCCACATATTCCAAAACCGCTCCGTATCCTCCCGGCCCATTGGGGTTTCCCCTTGCCGCGCCGTCCGTATAAATCGTTACTTTCATATCCATCCTCCGCAATGATCCCTTTCTTTTTATACCGGATCATCCAAAATTTCATATGCCTCGTTTTCTCCCGAAATATCGACAAGCCTTCTCGCAAACGCCCCATTTGAGATCTTGGATTTGAATATTTGAATATAGCTGTAATCCTGCCACATATGCATGGGAAAAATCGCTTTTGCATCTACATGTTCCATAAAATAAGAAAGCCCTTCTACAGCGTATTTTTTCTGTCTTGAATCAAGCGGCACAAACGCCACGTCTATGGCATAATCGGCCAGTTTATTGATTTCATGTTTATAAGCCCTTGTTTCTTTGCCGTTTACCAGCTCTCCGGCGCCGTCCCATTTCCAGAGATTCAAATCTCCGGCATGATAAATATATTTATCCTCCGCATGGATCAAAAATGCAACGCCTGCATCGGTTGATCGCAGCGTTCTGATCTCCATATCGTCTATTTCATAATGTTTCAAAGGCTGCACAAACGTTATCTTTTCCTTTACGGAGGGATCAATTCCGTTCCGCTCAAGATAACGGCCCGAAAGCTTAATATCCTTGGATAAAATATAATGAATCTTTGCATATTTTTCCGCCCATTTTAAAATTTCAACGTCAAAATGATCCTGATGAAAATGGCTGGCAAACACATACAGCGGCTTTTCTTTGTCAAACTCCGGCAAAACTCCCGTAAATTCAAACCCCTTGACCTTCCCGTTTTTAAAATAATCAAAAACAAACACGCGCTCCTTCATTTCCACTACAAAGCAGCTGTGGTGCACAAACGTAACTATCATTCCCGCATCCTCCCGATAATTGCATTGGCCAGACGATAGACTTCTTTTGGATCTGTGCCAATATAAAATTTCTGTCTTTCATACAAAATCTTACCATCTACCATGGTAAGCAGCACATTCTGCTTACTGCCGGAATAGACGATATTTTTGACAAAATGATTCTCCGGCTGCATATTTGGCTGCTGTAAATCTATTAAAATCAAATCGGCAAGCTTTCCTTCCGCCAAGGAGTCGCAATCCATAAGCCCCATCGCCCTGGCTCCTCCCGCAGTGGCCATATAAAGCGTTTCCTCTGCCGACACGCAGGACGCATCCTGCTCCCGCACTTTTGCAAGCCCGCTGACAAGAAACATCTCCCGGAACATATCCAGGCAATTGTTGCTGGCCGGCCCGTCCGTCCCGATCGCAACAGAAATCCCTTCGTCAAGAAACCGCTTTACCGGCGCTATACCGCTGGCAAGCTTCAAATTCGAAGCCGGATTTGTAACTGCGGTAAGCCCTCTCTTTCGAAAGATTTCCATATCCTCATCATCCAGATAAACGCAATGATAGCCGCCGCCTCCATAATGATACATCCCAAGCTCTTCCGTAAGCTGCGTTGGCGTCTTTCCGTATCGCTTTTTACAGCTCTCCACTTCCTGCCTGGTTTCCGAATTATGAAGCCAGACAGGAGACTTTGTTTTCTGCGCCAATGCGGCAAGCGCTGCCATCAACGGCAAAGACGTCGTATATTCCGCGTGAAATCCCATCAGAAAGCTTGTCCGCTCACTCATGCCGTTAATTGTTTCATACAATTCTTCCACTTCTTTTACCGACTGGCAAAAATCATTCAGCCCGCTTGTAAATACCGTGCGAAACCCGCAGTCTACGGAAGCTTTGGCCCCTGGCAGCGGCGCAAAATACATATCAAAATTCGACGTTATTCCACTGGTCAGATATTCCATAATCCCAAGTTTGAAAAGATGATAAATATCTTCATGCGTAAGCATGGCTTCCTTCGGAAAAACCTTTTGGCGCAGCCATTCCTGCAAAGGAAGGTCATCTGCATAGGAGCGAAGAAATGTCATCGCCGTATGGGTATGCGCATTTTTAAATCCGGGCATCAACACGTTTCCTTCGGCATCAATTTCCCTGTCCCAAAAATAAGCTCCCTGCTCCCTGTCTTTGCCGCTTCCGATATATGCGATTTTATTTCCCTGCACCCAGAGTTCTCCTTCGGTCAAAGAAAAACTGCGGTCTTCTGAAAGAAGCAGTATTTTGGCATTGTAAAACCGGATATTCAAACATCCACCCCCGTTTTCTTCTCCAAATACTCCCCGATTCGGACTATTGATTCATATACCAGTTTTTGAAACAACGGCGCCGTTTTATCCGCCGTTTCCTGAATCTCCTCGTGCGTCAGTGGATTTGGCGAAATCCCGGAGGCCATATTGGAAATGCAGGAAACGCCCACGATTCTCATTCCCATATGATTGGCCGCAATCGCTTCACAGGCGGTGCTCATCCCCACGGCATCCGCGCCCAAAATCCGGCACATCGAAACTTCTTCGGGCGATTCATACTGTGGCCCGCTCATCTGCAGATACACGCCTTCTTTCAAATCAATTCCATGGTCTAACGCTGTCTTTTTTACAATTTTTTGCAAATCTTCGTCATAAATGTGGCTCATATCCGGAAATCTTGCGCCAAGCTCATTTATATTTGCTCCGATCAAAGGAGACGGCACAAAGGAGGCGATCTGCCCGGTAATCAGCATAAAATCCCCGGCTCGCATTCCCTGTTTGATGCCGCCGGACGCGTTCGTCAGAAATAAAACTTCCGCTCCCATCAGCTTCATCAGACGTATCGGAAGAACGACGTCCGACATGGAATATCCTTCGTAATAATGCACCCTTCCCTGCATACACACGACCGGAACGTCTCCGATACGGCCAAAGACATAGCGTCCCGCATGGCCTTCCACGGTAGATACCGGAAAACCTTCCACTTCGTGATAGTCCAATATGGCCTCCGTCTCAATTTGAGAAGCAAAATCCCCAAGGCCGGAGCCTAAGACCAGGGCGGCTTTGGGTGTGAAATTCACTTTATTTTTTATGCTTTTTAAGCAGTTTTGTAATTTGAAACAGATTTCATTCATCGCTTGCCTCCTGCATGAATTTAGCTATTTTTTATTATATATGTTATCTTTTGGGGCTGCAAGCATTAATTGTGGAGGGGGAAGTGAAATACTGGCTGATTGTGCGTTGGATGTGTTTCGTTTCCTTGGGAAGGGATTGAAATTGTGGGTTTTTTGCTTAGGTTTAAGGCGCTTATATCTGTTGTAAGTATGGGCAGTTAGAGCATGAGAAAAAAGCCTCTGCACACCCCAGGCGTGGAAGAGACTTTTCTTTCTTTTTTCTTTTGCTTTCGGTGCGTCAGATAATAATACACACCAATCCCCCATTGCTGTCATTTACAATCTTCTGCATGGTATCCTGCAATTTCATCTGGCATTCATCGTCCATCATGGAAATTTTGCTGCGAATGCCGTCTTCCATTAATTCGCCAACGGACTTTCCGAAAATATTGGTATCCCATATGCCGCTTTCCGTGTTTTGCCCTTCTTTGATATAGTCAATCAAATCTTTTGCCTGCTCTTCACTGCCTACGATCGGCGCAATTTCCGTCTCGATGTTGGCGCGGATCAGATGCACCGAAGGAGAGGTGGCTTTTAGTTTGACGCCGTATTTATTGCCGTGGCGGATCAGCTCCGGCTCATCCAGCGAAATGTCGTTTAATTGCGGATGAATGACGCCGTATCCCTTCATCTGCACTGCGTTGACGGCATCCGCCACTTTATCGTAAGCGCTTTTCTGTGCGGAAAGATCTTTAATCAGAGAGATCAGCTGGTATTCGCCCTGAATTGGCACACCGGTCAACTCGCTGATGTTTTCATAATAATATTTATCTTCCATTTCGATTTTTATTCTTAAGAGGCCCTGCGCTAAGTCCGCTTTGTCTAAATGAATATCTGCAATATATTCCGAATTTTCCTGTTTTCTGATTTCTTTCATATCTTTCGCTTTTGTGACGGAATTTAGAATTGCCCTTGCATTTTCAATTACGTTTTCTTTCATCCGGTTGGCTGCCGGAAGCATCTCCGCCCATTTGGGAATATAAAATTCCATTTTTACAATTGGAAATTCATACAAGATGCTTTCCAAAATCCGGTTTATATCGTCTTTGCGCAATTGTTCGCAGCTCACAGGGATTACCGGCATCTGGTATTTTTCCGTCATCTGCTCTGCTAACTTCACCGTCTCGTCGCTGTACGGCCGCTCGGAATTTAATACGATGACAAAAGGTTTGCCCAGCGTTTTTAATTCTCCAACGGTTTTTTCTTCTGCGGAAATATAATTATCTCTTTTCAATTCTCCAAAAGATCCGTCGGTAGTGACGACTATTCCAATCGTAGAATGATCTTTAATTACTTTCTGCGTTCCAATCGAAGCCGCGTCCACAAATGGAATTTCATAATCAAACCACGGCGTTTTTACCATACGTTTATTGTTTCCTTCCATATGTCCTGCCGCGCCGTCCACCATGTATCCTACGCAGTCAATCAGGCGGACTTTCACTTCAGCATCTTTGTCCAGATGAATTACTGCGGCGTCTTTCGGAATAAATTTAGGTTCTGTCGTCATTATGGTTTTTCCCTGTGCAGACTGCGGAAGCTCATCTACTGTTCTTTGTCTGCTGTTCTCATCCTCTATATTCGGAAGCACCATAAGATCCATAAAACGTTTGATAAAAGTTGATTTGCCTGTGCGGACCGGGCCCACGATGCCAATATAAATTTCACCGCCGGTTCGCTGCTGTATGTCTCTATAAAGATTAAATTCTTTATCAGATGCCATTTCCATAAAAAAATACCCCTTTCCTGCAATGTACTTAGTAAAATACTTTATACATTGTATGAAAGGGGTCATGGATTATGACTATAATTTCGGAATCTTATACGGTCTGAACCTTTATCATATTCGTCGTTCCGGATACGCCGATGGGTACGCCGGAAGTGATCACCGTAATATCGCCTTTCTCCAGATAATTCCGGCTTTCTGCCGCTTCAAGCGCATGATCAAACAACTCAAAAATGTCTTTTTTGTTTTCCAATATCACCGGAACGGTTCCAAACACAAGATTTAACTGCCGGGCTACTTTTTTGTCCGTCGTACCGCAGATTACGTCACAGGCCGGACAATATTTGGAAATATTTCTTGCAGAATATCCGCTCTTTGTAACAGTTACGATTGCCCGGGCATTTAAATCAAGCGCCGTTGTACAGGTAGCATGGCAAATCGCGTCTGTTACATCCGGATTTGCCTTTCTTTCACGCGCAAAAAAACGTTTCCTGTAATCAATGTCCTGCTCGGTACGGTCTGCAATACGCACCATCGTCTCAAGCGCTTCCACCGGATAAAGCCCGGCCGCCGTCTCACCCGAGAGCATAATAGCCCCTGTTCCGTCGTAAATAGCGTTTGCAACGTCCGTAGTCTCGGCTCTGGTTGGCCTTGGATTTTTCATCATAGAATCCAGCATCTGCGTAGCCGTAATGATCTGTTTTCCTGTCTCCATTCCTTTTTTGATAATCATTTTCTGGAGCACAGGCACTTCTTCATACGGAATTTCAACGCCCATATCTCCTCGCGCTACCATTACGCCTTCCGCCGCCTGCAAAATTTCATTGATATTTTCCACGCCTTCCCGATTTTCAATCTTGGCAATAATATTAATATCATATCCGCCATGGTCATTTAAAAATTTGCGCATCTTATGAATATCATCCGCCCGTCTTACAAAGGACGCTGCAACGAAATCCACATCTTCTTTGATTCCAAATAATATATCTTCCTTATCTTTCTCGCTCAAAAACGGCATGGACAGTTTCACATTCGGCACATTGACGCCTTTGCGGTCTGACACTTTTCCGCCGTTTTTTACCTGGCAGACAATCTGCTCGTCTTTTAATTCAATGACTTCCATCTCGACCAGGCCGTCGTCAATTAAAATAATGGTTCCAACTTCCACATCCTGATACAAATCCGGATACGTAATAGAAATACCGTCTTTGTCTCCTTCTCTTTCTTCCGAGTACAGCGTGAATTTATCTCCTTCCTGCAGGATAATTTCATGATCTTTAAACACGCCAAGACGAATTTCCGGACCTTTCGTATCCAGCATAATCGCCGTCGAAGTATGATGCTTTTCACTAAACTCTTTCACCTGATCCATTCTGGCCTTGTGCTCTTCATAACTGCCATGAGAAAAATTGCATCTTGCAACATTCATCCCGTTTTCGATCAGTTTCTCCAGCACGCCTTCTCGATCCGTCGCAGGCCCTAACGTACATACAATTTTGGTTTTTCTCATTCTTCAATTTCTCCTCTTCCATTTTTCCTCAAATCGCTACTATTTTATACTATCATTCTATGCTTTTCAAGATTGTGTTTTCGATTGCCCGCTAAAATCCCGTAAATTTATCTTACGGCTTTTCTTCTTTGCATTCGCGTCCATACAGTTTCATATACTTCCTTACTTTTCTGGCGAGCTTTAAATTAATATCGCTTTTTCTTGCCCGCCACTTCCAATTGCCGCCCAGTGTAGAGGGCGTATTCATACGCGCCTTACTTCCAAGTCCCAAAAGATCCTGCATCGGAACAACCGCCAAATCGCTGACGCTTGCCCACGCGCCGCGCATCATGCCCCAGTTATATCCTTCTTTTCTGCTCAAATTAAAATATTTTTTCGCAAATTTAATACTGTCTTTTGGAGCCGTCTCCATCCATCCCATAATTGTATCATTGTCATGTGTGCCCGTATAGACGATACTGTGGCTGCTGTAATTGTGAGGCAGATAATCGCTTTCCTCTCTTGTATCAAAAGCAAACTGGATGACTTTCATGCCAGGAAAACCGGAATCTTTTACAAGCTTTAAAACGGACGGCGTCAAAAATCCCAAATCTTCCACAACAATGTTTAATTTGCCAAGTTTTTTTTCTACCGCATGAAACAAGTCCATGCCGGGCCCTTCTCTCCAGGTTCCGTTCCTTGCGGTGTCATCCCCCGCGGGAATCGCATAATACGAATCAAAACCACGGAAATGATCGATTCTGACTACATCATAAAGTTTTGACATTGTCCGGATGCGGTTCGTCCACCAGGCGTATCCGTCCTTTTTCATGTAATCCCAGCGAAACAGCGGATTGCCCCATAACTGCCCATCCTCGGAAAATGCGTCCGGGGGACAGCCAGCCACCTCAATTGGGTCTAAATTCTCATCCAGATAAAACTGTCCGGGATTCGCCCATACGTCGGCGCTGTCCCCGGCCACATAAATCGGTACGTCGCCAATAACAGAAATTCCCTTTTTACCCGCATATGCTTTTAAGCTTCTCCACTGCCGGAAAAAAAGATACTGCAGCATTTTATAAAATTCAATTTCTTCTTTATACTGTTCACGGACTCTCTTCATGGCTGCTTCTTCTCGAAATTTCAGTTCTTTTTCCCATTGATACCAGGCAGCTCCGCCGTTTACATCTTTTAACGCCATAAATATGGCATAATCTTCCAGCCATTCCTTCTCGTTTTCACAAAATTCTTCAAAGCTTTTCGGCTTTTTTTTCGCAAACCGCGCATACGCTTTCTTTAACAAATCGTAGCGATTTTCATAAAGAATTCCAAAATCAACCTCTGTTTCTTTGGGGCCCCAGTCATACGCTTCGCATTCTGCATCCCGCAAAAGCCCTGCCTGGCAAAGCTTCTCCAAATCGATAAAATAAGGATTTCCTGCAAAACTGGAAAAAGACTGATACGGAGAATCGCCATAACTGGTTGGGCAAATCGGAAGAATCTGCCAATATGTCTGTCCCGCTTCCGCCAGAAAATTTACAAATCGTTTCGCTTCTCTACCCATCGTCCCAATTCCATATTTCGATGGAAGCGAAGAAATATGCATTAAAATTCCGCTCGTTCTCATAGCCAAAATCTCCTTATCTAAAGCTAAATATGATCCAACTATTTTCATAGGCCAGCTTACCATAAAGCGGATCAAATTGCAACTTTTTACCAATTTGCAAAAGAAACCTCAAAAATGAAACGGATCTGCCTGAAAACGCCCGCTAAAAAAGAACAGATGCGACCTTTACCAATCGCATCTGTTCTCTGATCTTTTACAATTATTTTTTAATTATCTTTTGCGAAGAAACAGCTTTTTTCATTTTTTTCTTATATTGGCTGTATTTATTCTTCGGTACAGTAATCTTTGCTTTTTTATGAATCTTTTTGAAAGCGTTCTTGCCAAAAGAAGTAATTTTCTTTGCCTTCTTCATATTTATGGTTTTTAACTTCTTGCAATTGTAAAACGCCTGTTTACCGATTTTTACAACATTTTTGCCAATGATAACAGATGTCATTTTTGAGCAGTTCTTAAAAGCATTGTCTTTAATCTCCACTACGGAATAAGTAATATCTTTGTAAGTTACAGTTGCAGGAATTACTACTTTCTTTGCTGACTTTTTATCCACAGGCCCTACAAGGACAACCGTTTTCTTCTCTGCGCTAATTACCTGATATTTAAACTTACTATCTTGGAAATCCTTCACAACTTCCTGCTTCTGCCCCTGCTCCAAAGCCAGTTTCAACTCATTCTGCTTCTTTAGAGCCTCCTGTTTATACTTCTCCTGCTCATTTTTTTTGTTGATTGCCTCTTTCTCCAGTTTGACGGATTCTTCTTCTTTAAGAACCGCTTCCTGATCTTTCAATATTGCGTCCTGTTGCTTTTGTTTCCGTTCTTCCCCTCTTAACAATTCTGCTTGTGCCCTAAGATGTTTTGCAACTGCATTTGCCAGTGCGGCTTCACTTAAAGACTGCACCGATTTCTTCTCAGCCACGACTGCCTGTGCTGCTGCCTGTGACGCCAATAAGTTATTGAGTTCTATTTCTGCCTGCAGCTTATCGGTTACTGTTTGCGCAGCGGCAACTTTCGCCTCTGCATTTTTTACCTGTTGCGCAATAGCGGAAAGTTCATTTTCTGCTTTGCCCGTTTCTGCTTTGACCTTATCCAAATCGCTCTTTGCAGTATTCACAGCCGCTTCCGCCTGATTCACCGCCTGTTCCGCCTGTTCAATAAAATCTCCCGGATCTGTCAATGTAATGATTTCATAAATAACAGGAACCGTATTCTCCCATTCTACTTTAAGCGCATAAACATTCTCCAAATCTTCCGTATAAAAAGAAGAAAAGCTTTTATCCAGGGTTCCTGCTTCCACCCATGTATCCGCACCAGTCCGCAAAGACACTTTCGCATTGCTTATGTCACCGCTGCTCTGCAGAATATTGATTCTTCCGATTTCTTTTTCATCTGAAAAATGATAAATAAAAGAGCCCTTTTCAATACCCTCCGGCCGAAATGCCGTTGTAAAATCATTGTCATTTAAATTTTGCATCACGATGCCATTTGACAATGCAAAATCCGTCTCAAAGGTAGGATCATTGATCGGCGGCAAATATTCTCCCTCGTTGATTTCCACTTCGTAAAGCTCTACCCAGCGTCCGGCATTTCCCGATGTAAAATACAAACGTAAATACCTTGCTTTCACAGGTGTAAAATTTTTCGCCTCACAATAAGCGTACGCTACTTCTACAGGCCCTTCTCCGGCCGTCCATCCATTTTCTTCCGGACTGGTTGAAAAAGCTGCTTGCGACGCATCGCCATCAATGACAAGAATATCCTGCCATTCTCCATCATCTTCTGCAGAAAGTGAAGCCTGAAATTTTGCGGCTCTCGGATAATCATAAGTACCCACTTTCGTCCATACTTTAAGGGAACGAATGTCTACTTCCTGCCCCAGATCATAAACAACATATTTTCCATCGCTTGGGCCGCTGGCAAATTTGGCTGCCGTAGTAATATCACCATCCATCCAGTTTCGCGCCGTTCCAAGACTTCTTGCATCCTGGTTTTCATCATTGTTGCCAATATTAGATTTCAAAAAATCAATCGGTTTATATTCTTTTGTCTGAACCACAAAAGACTCAAGGTCAAACGTAACAGCTGCGTTTGTTTTATTGATCAAACGAATATAACGTGCCGCTCCTTTCGTGCTTTCCTTCCATTCTTTTGCATTCACAGACATTTCCAGAATAAGATTATCCGCGCCTGTAGCCGTTATATTCTGGACATCGTGAATCCGGTCAAGTTTTAATCCGACATATTCATCTGGATTTAATACAGCGCCCTCTTTGGGTAACAACTGAAAAGTATCTTCACCCATTTCTGACGACCATCCGCCATCTTCCGCATTCGTATAAACGCCTTCCTTCTTGAGTCCGGAATAAACCGTCATCTCCGAAAACCTTACCCATTTATTCAGCTGCAAATCATTGACAAGCCGAATGTACCGCGCTTCCGATCCGCCAAGATTCACCTCATACACATCTTTTGTAGAAGAAGAACCGGTATATGTATCCGTCTTGCTCCAGCTTGATTTATCTGTGGAATATTCTACGTGATATTTCGTCCATTTATCCCCGCTGCCTTCTGAACCGACTACTGCGCGCACGCGGCCTACCGGCTTTTCCTCTCCAAGATCAAACTCAATATAATCTCCTTTTGATGTCACATCACTATTCTTGACATTATACCATACAAACGTGGAGTCGTCTCCATCTGTCAGATTCTCTTCCGTTCCCTGATGTACCTCCCACGCTGCTGTGCGATCAGAAAGCGTAATCTCGTATTTCAGTTCATCAAAATCAGGAGGATTAACGATATTGGTCACCTGTTCCGATACGTAAGCCATCAGTTTATCCGTAAATGGTTTGATGTGTTTTCTTCCGCCTTGGCCATACTTCGTCTCATTCACATAGATAAATCCATAAGTGCCTGATTTTTCATAACTTGCCTGCGCATTCGAAAATTTTTCATAAACAGCAGAATTTTTACCGGATAGGAGGTCGCTCAATGCGTCCAGCAGATACAGGTCCGCTTGAGCTATATCGCGCAGACTGCTTGCATATGGTGTAAGCTGCAACGCCATACGCCTGTTCGTTCCCTCTTCCATATAAAATACAAGCGCATCATAGATTGTCTTAAATATTTCTGTCATTTCATCTAAATCGCTCTGCTCTAAAGATTCTGCATTCATCTTTTGAATAAAAGCCGAAAGCTGATCCTTGATCTCAACAGACTCGTCAAACGCCCCCTGGTTATTTGCCTGTCCCGGACTCTGTGCAATCATATGCTTTGCAATTTCCCTTAAAGCTGTGGAAGACTCAGTTTCAAGAGGCGTCATATGATCAATATATTTAAAAGAATCATCCCATGCCTGATCGCCCGCTTTTCCTCTGTCTTCTGCATTTTCACTCTGTTCCCAAATATTCCAGCAGAAATCTGCGGCAGTAAAAATCGCAACTTTCGATGGCTCTGAATCCTGCATTGGATTTAAAATAATACCCTGATACTTATAACCCTCCAGTCCTTCGCGTAAGATTCCATTATGGCCACCCATGATAACACTGTCTTTCGTATTGTCATTACATGGCCAGTTCACCCACAAATACGGATAACGGCCCGGAGACTCCATTTCGTTTAGTTTATTATAAAAATTATCTGCAAATGTTGTCGTTACATCTCCCCAAACTTTTCCGCCTGTCATTACAATTCTGACATTATTTCCAACGCCGGCGTGAATCTGCTGTATTTTTTGAACGTCGCCGCCATTGCCCGTCATATTATTGGCATATGCCATCCATCCCGGACAAAACAATAGATCTGTCTTTAAATCCGGATACTCCTGTTCTTTTAAATCTTCCAGCCATGCTGTCACATCGTTCAAAAGCCGAATCAAAGTCTCTGTTGTCCATCCGTTTGCACTGGCGTCATCCTCAAGAATTGCAATCTGTCTTACGCCTGCGTCAATCACCTGTTTGAATTTTGCTTTAAGCTGTCTCAAATCCTCATCATATGTCGCTTCTTTCAAAGGACGGCTGCTCTTAAACGGATGCAGTGCATAAACATAAAAACATTTGCTTTCATTTCCGGCTTTTGCAAGTTCCCTGACATGATTCAGCGTATTTTTATCACCCACTTCATCCGGGTACAATTCACGCCACCGCTCCGCATGATACGGATCATCTTTCGGCGCAAAAACATACTGGTTCATCTTGATTTCACCGCCGAACTTCATCAAATCCATACGGTCTTCATGAGACCAGGGATTCCCATAATATCCTTCGATAAACCCGCGGAATTCAATTTCTGCATAATCTTTGAGCGCAAGGTTTCTGATCTCTTTTCCTTTGAGCTGTTCAAAAATACGTTTTAGCGTTGTTATACCGGCATAAGCAGAATCCGTATCCTGTCCGAGAACAACAATCGTACCGTTTGAAATCCACAATGCGTACTTGTTAAATCTTTGCTCGACTGTCAAGTCTTCCATCGTACCCTCAAAAAGATCTTCCACGCCAATCTGCCCGCTGTAAGCGTCTGCAGCGTCTCCGGAATCATATATACCCACAATCAGCTTCGTATTTGAAGACGATGCTGTCGTACTCTTGGATAAATTCAAAACATCTAACGTATCTCCTATTCTTTTCTGTGTGTAAGAATCAATTCCCGGCCCGCAGACCACATCTACCTGATTGGTCAGCGTTGTGTTTCCGTCTCCATATACAATATCCTGCGGCGTAGGATAAATCTCATACTCTCCGCTTCCTTCCTGTATTCCCGCAAACGCCGGAATGCAAAATACGAGTAACATTGTAAGCAAACCCGTAATACAAAATACGGATTTTACTTTGCTTTTACCACTCTTCATCTTCTTCCTCCTTCTTATTAAAAATACCCGTTTTCATCCCGATGAAAATAAATTTACCGAGCATATTATATAAAATTATTATATCAATATATTTATTTTTCGTCAATGTATAACAATTTATATTTTTTAACATGCAATTCGGCCCGGCTGTGGTAAAATAATTTTCTGAATTTATTGTCAAAGCATGGTAATAGGTGTATAATTGTCCTGATCATAAAAACAGACAGGTGAGACGCATTCATCTGTAAATTAAAACAGGAGGTTTTTACATGAACAATTTAGTATTGGAAGTTGCAGACCAGATCGCCGTGTTAAAAATCAGCAGACCTGCTGCATTAAATGCACTGAATTCCGAAACATTAGACGAATTGACCGAGGTTTTAACCGAAATTGAAGGCCGCGACGACATCAAAGTTGTGATCTTAACCGGCGGCGCCGATAAAAAGGGCAATGAATTCAAATCGTTCGTTGCAGGAGCAGATATTGCCGAAATGGTAAATTTCACCGCTGCGGAAGCAAGAGCATTTGGTATGAAAGCTTCTGTTCCATTTTTTAAATTAATGAACATGAGACAGGTAACGATCGCAGCCGTAAACGGCTTTGCGCTTGGCGGAGGATGTGAAATCTCTATGGCATGCGACATCCGCATTGCTTCCGACAACGCTATTTTCGGACAGCCGGAATGCGGACTTGGCATAATTCCAGGATTCGGCGGCACACAGAGACTTGCCCGTTTGGTTGGCATGGGACGCGCCAAAGAACTGATTTTCACCTGTGACAATATTGATGCAAACGAAGCTTACCGGATCGGCCTTGTCAATAAAGTAGTTGCCAAGGAAGAATTGATGCCGACCGCTACTGCAATGGCCAAAAAAATCATCTCCAAAGGAAGCTATGCCGTTGCAATTGCAAAAGCAGCCATCAACAACGGATACGACATGGACATCAAGAATGCGGTTGAAATGGAAGCAAACTTATTTGGCGTAACCTGCTCTACGCACGATAAAACAGAAGGCATGGGCGCTTTTCTTGAAAAAAGGGCTGCCGATTTAACAGATTTCTAAGAGATCAATCTCATTATGACAGATAAAACGATCGGATTTATCGGCGGAGGCAACATGGCCTCCGCCATAATTAGTGGAATGATTCATTCCCGTCTTTATCAAAAAGAGCAGATCATTGCCTCCGCGCGTTCACAAGCCACGTTAGACCGGCTGCTTAACGCGTATGGCATACGGGTAACTTTAGACAATCAGGAAGTCGCCTGCCGCAGTGACATTCTGTTTTTAGCTGTAAAACCTTATATGTACGAAGAAATTATAAGAGAAATCCGCGATATTACGGATGAGGGGAAAATTATTGTTTCAATCGCGGCAGGAATCAGCCATGCCAGGCTCAACCAGTATTTTGACAAACCTCTTAAAATTGTCCGGGCCATGCCAAACACGCCCGCCGCAGTTTTAGAAGCCATGTCCGCTCTGACGCCGAATCCATACGTTACTTCGGATGAGATGCAGAATGTAATTGAGATATTCGAAAGTTTCGGAAAATCTGAGATTATACCGGAATCCCTCATGGATGCCGTTATTGGCGTCAGCGGTTCCTCTCCTGCTTATGTGTATATGTTTATTGAAGCGATGGCAGACGCCGCCGTTGCAGACGGAATGCCAAGAGCCCAGGCATACAAGTTTGCCGCCCAGGCCGTATACGGTTCGGCAAAAATGGTTCTTGAAACCGGCATGCACCCGGGAGCCCTAAAAGACGCCGTCTGTTCCCCGGGGGGCACAACCATTGCAGCTGTTGTAAAGCTGGAAGAACAGGGTATGCGCAACGCCGTAATCAGCGCACAAAGATGCTGCGTT
Organism: uncultured Lachnospiraceae bacterium; assembly: GCA_910586725.1. GTDB lineage: Bacteria > Bacillota > Clostridia > Lachnospirales > Lachnospiraceae > Roseburia_B. The sequence goes on from CAJUJL010000032.1 coordinate 16,742, forward strand.
AAAAGATCAAAAGAAATGGGAAATTCATAACAATAAAAGCCATCGCATCCATGACAAAATCCGTCATAAATGCAATGGCTCTTTTTTTCAAGGTCAACAAGTCAAGACCGTCATTCATCCAAAGCCCTTAGATCAGGCATTATCTTCGAGATTGCTTAACTTCGCCGCCTGGTCCGCAGCAACGCAGGCGTCAATGATTTCCTGAATATCGCCGTTCATTACTTTATCCAACTTATACAGTGTAAGGCCAATCCTATGATCTGTCACCCTTCCCTGCGGAAAATTGTAGGTGCGGATTTTTTCGGATCGGTCTCCCGTACCGATCTGGCTCCTTCTGGCTTCCGCCTCCGCATCGTGCGCTTTTTGGCATTCCATATCGTAGAGCTTTGCACGCAGAAGCGCAAAAGCTTTTGCTTTATTCTGAAGCTGTGATTTCTCTGTCTGGCTGTATACGACGATTCCCGTGGGATAATGTGTCAGACGAACCGCGGAATCCGTCGTGTTGACGCATTGCCCTCCGTTTCCGGAAGCGCGCATCACGTCAATGCGAATGTCTTTTTCGTCAATTTCCACTTCCACCTCTTCCGCCTCCGGCATAACCGCTACGCTGATCGTGGATGTATGAATGCGCCCGCCCGATTCCGTTTCAGGCACACGCTGTACGCGGTGAACGCCGGATTCGTATTTCATAACCGAATAAGCGCCCTGTCCCGTCAGCATAAAACTTACGCTTTTCATTCCGCCGATTCCGATTTCCTCGCACCCTACCGTTTCTACTTTCCAGCGTCTGCCTTCCGCATAATGTACATACATACGGTAAATCTCCGCCGCAAACAATGCCGCTTCGTCTCCGCCGGCTCCTGCGCGGATTTCTACAATTACGTTTTTATCATCATTCGGGTCTTTGGGAAGAAGCAGTATTTTCAGCTTTTCTTCTAATTTCTCAACGTTTGCCTTGGACTCGTTCAATTCTTCTTTTGCAAACTCCCGCATCTCCTCATCGCTTTCCTCATCCAAAAGCATCAGCGATTCTTCAATATTCTGCTGGTTCTGCCTGTATTCTTTATATACGTCCACAATCGGCGTCAAATCGCTTTGCTCCTTCATGAGCTTGCGAAAACGCTCTGCGTCCGACGCCACATCCGGCTTGCTCAACTGATTTAACACTTCTTCCAGACGCAACACAAGATCTTCTAACTTATCAAACATGATTTCCTCCTATTACTACGCGATTGTGACCTGCCAGGTCTTTCACGATTTCAATTTTATTATATCCTGCCTCCCGCATCAAGGCACACACTTCTTCTCCCTGGTCCGATCCGATTTCAAACACCAGATAACCCGCCGGTTTTAAAAAACGTTTTCCTTCCAATATAATATTCCGGTAAAAGAAAAGCCCGTCCGCGCTTCCGTCCAATGCTTTTCGCGGCTCATATTCCCGCACCTCCGGCATCAGCTTTTCAATCTCTTCCGTTTTGATATAGGGCGGATTTGAAACAATCATATCAAATTTTCCCGCTATATTGCAAAACAAATCGCTTTCAATCAGATTTACGGAAACGCCGTTTAATGCAGCGTTCTTTTGGGCTATACGCAAAGCCTGGCCGGAAACATCCGACGCTGTCGCCAAAATCGACGGCTCTTTTTTTAAAATACTGATGATAATACAGCCGGATCCGGTGCATAAATCCAATACTTCCATTTGTGGTTTGATGCGTTTTAAAGCCTCTTCCACAAGAATCTCCGTATCCCACCTTGGAATCAGAACGTCCCTGTCCACCAGAAACCGCAGCCCCATAAATTCCTGCTCGCCCGTAATATACTGCAGGGGCATATGTCCGGCTCTTATGTTTAAAACTTTCTCGTATTCCAATTGATGCCCTGCCGCCATAGCATCATTCATATGCATATAATAAAAATTTCTGTCTATCCCGCATACCATGGAAAGCAGCAGCCATGCATCGCATCCGGCGTCTGCAATTCCTTTTTCTTTGAGCAGGGATTCCCCCCGGCAAACAGCTTCCCGATACGTCATACCCTACCTTCTTTCCAAAGCGGAATCATTTATCTCTTTTATGTAGGCTTTCCAGTCAAACACTGCTTCTACCGAAGCAATTCCCACTTCGATCATATCGTCTTCCGGCTCTCTCGTTGTAATTTTTTGCAGCATAAGCCCCGGCTTACTGATTAAATTCACAAGGAAATGATCGCTGCGCCCCGCCAGCCGTATAAATTCATAAGAAACTCCTGCTATAACCGGAATCAGCAGCAATCGAAGCGCAAGACGCAAAATGCCGGAATCCACACGGATAAACATAAAAAATAAAATACTCACAAACATCACGATCAATAAAAAACTTGTCCCGCAGCGTTTGTGCAGCCTTGAGCTTTCCCGTACATTTTCAACCGTCAATTCCCTGCCGCTCTCAATACAATTGATGCACTTATGTTCGGCTCCATGGTACATATAGACCCGCTTAATATCCGGCATCAAGGATATTCCCCCTACATAGCAAAGAAAAATCAAAAGCCGCAGCGCTCCTTCCAGCAGCGCAAGAACCCATTGCGAAGAAACTGCCTTGCGAAACAAAAGCGATATACCGTAAGGAAGCGCCATAAAAATGGCTATGGCCAATACAACGGACGCCGTAACGGTAATTCCCATCACAAGATCGTCTTTCTTTTTGCTCTTTGGATCCTTCTTCCCTTCTTTATCCTCTTCTTCTAAAACGGAAGCTGAATAGGTCAAGGTCTTAAATCCAAGCGACAAAGATTCTATAAAATTAAAGACGCCTCTAAAAACAGGCATGTTTTTCAGTTTTTTATTTTTACCGATTCCTCCGTATTCCGAGGACTCAATCACAATTTCTTTGTCAGGGTTTCGGACCGCAACGGCATATTTATTTCCATTTTTCATCATGACGCCTTCCATAACTGCCTGACCGCCAATACCCGAATATCTCATATTTTTCTCCATTATACTCAAAAAAGGTTGAGATTAAAATTAACCTCAACCTTGCCATGTACTGCAAACTAATTCTGAACCATGCCGTACTTCCTGTTGAACTTGTCAATACGTCCGCGCGCCTGAGCCATCTTCTGCTGGCCTGTGTAGAACGGATGACATTTGGAACAGATTTCAACGTGAATATCTTTCTTTGTCGAACCTGTAACAAATGTATTGCCACAGTTACATGTCACAGTTGCCTGATAGTAATCTGGATGGATTCCTTCTCTCATGTCTTTCACCTCACAAAGTTTTCATATCATAAAAAATTGCTTATTCACATCTTCATAAACAGCTTATTCAGTATATCATACTCATTTTCATTATGCAAGTAAATTTAAAAAAATCTTGTCTTTTTCACCATTTGAATGTATTCTCTGTTATTTCTTGTTCTCGCAAACATATTTAAAACCGATTCCACCGCGTCTTCTGATTTGGAACCGTTAAATGCCTTGCGCATGATTTCCACTGCTTCCTGTTCTTCCTGATCTAACAAAAGGTCTTCTCTTCTGGTGCCGGATTTTACGATGTCGATTGCAGGAAATACGCGCTTCTCGGAAAGCTTCCGATCCAAAACCAGCTCCATATTGCCGGTTCCTTTGAATTCTTCAAAGACCACGTCATCCATTTTACTGCCGGTATCTACCAGAGCGGATGCGAGAATCGTCAGGCTCCCCCCTTCTCTCATATTTCTGGCCGCTCCAAAAAACCGCTTTGGCATATGCAGCGCCGCAGGGTCAAGACCTCCGGATAACGTCCGGCCGCTTGGCGGAACCGTCAGATTGTACGCCCTTGCCAGACGCGTAATGCTGTCCAAAAGAATCATAACGTCTCTCCGATGCTCCACAAGGCGTTTCGCCCGCTCGATCACCATTTCCGAAACGCGTTTGTGATGCTCCGGAAGCTCGTCAAACGTAGAATAAATAACTTCTACATTTTTTCCTTCAATCGCTTCTTTAATATCCGTCACTTCTTCCGGCCGTTCATCAATCAAAAGAATAATCAGATGCATATCCGGATTGGATTTCGTGACTGCCCTTGCAATTTGCTTTAACAGCGTCGTCTTTCCCGCTTTTGGCGGAGAAACAATCATGCCTCGCTGCCCTTTGCCAATGGGCGAAACAAGATCCACAATCCGCATCGCCATCGACACGCCCGGCTGTTCCAGTCGAATCCTTTCATTTGGAAACACCGGTGTAAGCTCTTCAAAGTTTTTGCGCCGCTGCGCAACGCCCGGATGAAAACCGTTAATTGTATTTACATATAATAATGCGCTGAATTTCTCCTGCTGCGTCTTAATCCTTGTATTTCCGCTGATAATGTCTCCTGTTTTTAAATTGAATTTGCGTATCTGCGAAGGAGATACATACACGTCTTTCTCTCCCGGCAGATAATTCTCACAGCGGATAAATCCATAACCGTCCGGCATAACTTCCAATATCCCGTTTGCCGTGATCCCGCTGTCTAACTCATCCCTTGCAACCGCATTTGACACATCCTGTACGGCAGCCTTCCCATCCTGTTCGCACTTCATTTCCTCCCTGACCTCTTTGGACGCTTTATCTTCTTTATCTCCCTTTTCTTCTTTCTGGTTTTTTGCTTCTTTCTCATCTTCTTCTAACATTCGCTCTACCAGTTCGCTTTTCTTTAATCCGGATAAATTCTTTAATCCCCTTGCTTTTGCCAAATCTCTTAGCACTGTTACTGACAGACTTTCATATTTTTCTCTCATTCTTCCATAATCTCCTATTCGCATTTGCGTCCTGTTTATTGTATGGGATTCCTGTCTGATGCGACAAAGAATGGTTTGTACCACTGATTTTCCAATTATACAACATCTTTATAAAAATAGAAAGTCCTTTTTCTTGATTTGTCATATTTTTAGTGCTATGATATGAAATGATTGAAAACAAAAAAAGGAGCGCTGTCATGGATTACGGAGAAAAAGCATTAATTGCACATAAAGAATGGAACGGAAAATTAGAAATCATCTCAAAATCACCGGTAAAAGACCGCGATGCGCTTTCCATAGCCTACACCCCAGGGGTTGCAGAGCCTTGTAAAGCCATTGCCAAAGATCCCGCCGATGCATACACTTACACAATAAAAGCAAATACGGTTGCCGTCGTTTCTGACGGAAGCGCAGTACTTGGCCTTGGCAATATCGGCCCCTATGCCGCAATGCCTGTTATGGAAGGCAAATGCGTGCTTTTCAAGGAATTCGGCAACGTAAATGCCGTCCCGATTTGTCTGGATACGCAAAACACGGAAGAAATCATTCAATCTGTTAAAAATATAGCGCCTGCTTTTGGCGGCATCAATCTGGAAGACATTTCAGCGCCGAGATGTTTTGAAATTGAAGATCGCCTGAACCAGATGCTGGATATTCCGGTTTTTCATGACGACCAGCATGGAACGGCTATTGTCGTACTCGCGGGAATCATCAATGCCCTAAAAGTAACCGGAAAGAAAAAGGAAAACTGTAAAGTCGTTGTAAACGGCGCGGGCTCTGCCGGAATCGCAATTACAAAACTTCTTTTAACTTACGGATTTTTACACATAACGATGTGTGACAAAGAAGGGATGATAAACAAAGAGTATCAAAACCTGAACTGGATGCAGCAAAAAATGACGGAAGTTACCAATCTGGAAAACGATCATGGAACTCTTGCAGACGCTTTAAAAGGCGCGGACATTTTTGTAGGCGTTTCCGCACCGAATATTGTAAGTTCCGATATGGTCGCTTCCATGAACAAAGACGCTATTCTTTTTGCCATGGCAAATCCCGTACCGGAAATTATGCCGGACGTTGCAAAAGCTGCCGGCGCAAGAATTGTCGGTACAGGAAGAAGCGACTTCCCCAATCAGATAAACAATGTCGTTGCTTTTCCGGGTATTTTCAAAGGCGCATTGGAAGGCCGCGCCAGCCAGATTACAGAAGAAATGAAGCTTGCCGCTGCCAAAGCAATTGCCGATCTTGTCAGTGACGATAAGCTGAATGAAGATTTTATTATGCCGGAAGCGTTTGACCCACGCGTAGCAGAAGCCGTTAGCAATGCCGTAAAATCCCATATTCGAAAAACTCCCAGGGAGAACATCCATGGCTGATCCAAATACGATTTATAAAATAACTATTTTAGCCATGCTGGAAAAAGTAGATTTCCCTCTTTCCAATACACAGATCTCTAACTTTTTTCTGGAACAAAATTATACGGATTATTTTACGGTTCAGCAAATGATCAACGAGCTTTTGGATTCGGACTTGATCCGATTTCAATCTACGCATAATAATACACAATATTATGTTACAGCGCCCGGAAAAGAAACGTTAAAATTTTTTGAAGATAAGATTACACCGGCGATCGAGCATGATATTATTTCTTACTTCGAGAAAAATAAGATGTCTTTAAAAGACGAGAATTCTGTGATTGCTGATTTTTACAAAGCCACCTATTCCGGTTTCGACGTCCGCTGCCAGTTAAAAGAAAATAATTTGTCTGTAATAGATCTGACGCTCCATGTACAGACAAAAGCACAGGCACAGGCGATCTGCACAAACTGGCAAAAACAAAACCTGAATATTTATACCTATCTGATGGATTTGCTAATACAATAAACGTAACAAATATTTTAACTCCAAAATACTTTACCCCCAGGACACAAAAGGTCAAATGCTCTCCTGTGTCCCGGGGGTAAAGTATTCTCATTCGCCATATTTTATTTATAACTTTGCCAGAGTCTCCAATGCCTTGTTTTTTAATATCACATTGGCGTGTTCTTCCAGGAAATTGCTGCGCGCGCTGTCTTTTTCAATTCCTTTTGCATATTCCATAGATGCCGCAACAAATTCATATACATATCCCCTTGTGCAGTTATTTAAATCTGCCCAAAGAAAATATTTTTTGGTCTGATCCAGATAATACAGCCGGCTTTTTGCCTTCGAACTTTTTGGAAGCACCTGACAGAATTTCCGAACGCTGTCAAAAGAAGAAAACGTAAGCAGATAAGCATATCCCTCCCTGTCTCCTTCTATGACTTTCTCTTTTTTGGATTTCCCGGCTTCCTTTAAAATATCTGCCTTAACATCCGGTTTTTCTTTTTCGATTTCTTTTACTGCAGATGAACCGAACATATTCTTGATATGTTCTAAAATCTCCGCACTGCTGACCTGGCTCTCCGAAAACGTCAATACAATTTCATTCTCAGACATAATGGCTGCCTGGATCGACATCATATTGCCGCTTGTTTTAAATCCCACCTCTTCTTCGGCAATCCGAATCAAGTTTTCTAAAAATTCTCTGGCATTGGGCGTATTGGAAAAAAAATCATCCAATCCAATCCCATGCTCTTCCAAATCATCCTGGGTCAAAGTACAACGCAGTGACCCGTTATCCATTTTTTCAAACTTCATAATGCATCACATCCTTACTAATCCCCTATAGATTTTCTATTCCTGTATCTTAGCCATAAGCGCCGGTATTAACTGTTTCTTTCTGGATACAACTCCTTTCAGCAAATAACCGTCTTCCTCTCTTATCGCTGCAAATGCGCGGCTGATAATTTCATCTGCATCTTCGCCAGCGCTTAATAGTATGGTAGATTCTTCCAATATATCTGTCAACATTACAAATACCATATCTAATTTGCGGTCTTTTAAGACACTGTGAATATAATCTTTCAGCTTCTCCCGAACCGTTTCCAGTTCTTCCTTGCTCATTGCGCTTAATTGCGCCACGCCAAACTCATATTGATCAATGGTAAATGTTTTGAAATCCTGATAAAATATTTCTTCCGGCGATTTACGGTTAAAATCGCTGCCCGCCTGAAACATATTCTTTGCAAGTATTTCAATATCAATTCCGGCAATATTCGCCAATTCTTCCGCTGCCGCCCTGTCGATAGGCGTGCAGGTCGGAGAACGAAACATCAGCGTATCCGAAATAATTGCCGCACATAAAATTCCCGCTGTTTCTTTTGCAATTTTAATGTCTTTTTCCTGATACATCTGATAAATAATGGTCGATGTACAGCCTAATGGCTGATTACGGAAAAACACGGGAGAAATCGTCTCCAGGCTGCCTAACCTGTGATGATCGATAATCTCTAAAATATCCGCGCCGCCAATCCCGTCAACCGCCTGTGTTTTTTCATTGTGGTCTACTAAAATCACTTTCTTTTTCTGAGTATTGAATAAATATCTGCGTGAAATCATACCTACGTAATGATTCTCTTCATCCACGATCGGAAAATCACGATGACGCACTTTGGACATCACTTCTTTTACATCATCCACATAATCGTCCAGATCAAACTGGATCAGATTATTTTTCGTCATAAAATATTTAATCGGCATACTCTGATTGATCAAACGCGCAACCGTAAACGTATCGTACGGCGTTCCTATCACTACGCAGTCGCGCTTATTCGCCGCAGAAATCACTTCCTGGCTGACGGCAAATCCGGAACATACCACCAGACAACTTGCATTATTTTCAATTGCACGCATCTGTGATTTGAAATGGCCTCCCAGAATCACCAGATCATCCTGCTCCATATATTCTTCCATCCAGTCAGGGCTTGAAGTTTCAATGACTACTTTTCCTTTTGTAAAATAAGCATGCTCGTTTCCGGCCAGAAAATTGCCTTTTAATGTCTGCGCAATGTTTTTATATGATGTCTTTGCCGTAGCTAAAATCCGGTTATCATATACCTCCATATGCGAAGTCGCAATATCTCTCGTTACAATCAAGCCGCACAGCTGATTATTGGCATTTGTTACCGGAAGTGTAACGACGTTTTCCGTGGTCATAAGCTCCCATGCCAGTTTCAGGGAAATATGATCGTTGACGCCCGCCAACCGGCGAAAAGAAATGTCTTTGATCTGAGCTCTTACATCAGTCACCAACTCCGGCTCATCCACATGAAAATAATTCAACACATATCTTGTTTCCTCATTGATATTTCCGGCGCGTTTCGCCTCATGGCGGATATTGCTGATTTTGTTTTTCAAATCGGCATATGCGATTGCCGCGCAGACAGAATCCGTATCCGGATTTTTATGTCCTATAATCCATACCTTTTTTTCATGATTTAATCCCATTTTTTCCCGTACTCCTTTTGCATCCTGAAACCGAATCTTCCGTAATACAAGAAGAAAGGCGTCCCGCAAAGCCATATACGTATTGCTTCTTGTGACACCCATGAACTCTGTATATCTTATATATATTCCTGATTTCTAAAAATGTTACTTGTATTTTATATAAGACCGAGCATACGGGCAGCTAACGCTGCCAGGCCAGCACAATTCAATATAGTAATTACAAGGACTATTTTTATCATTGTTCCGGAAGAACGAAATCTTGTGACTTCATCTCTTACCGATTCGATTTTCTTATCGGAATCTTCAATCAATGCCTGCATATTGCGGTAGCAGTTTACATCTTCCGTATGTATTTTCTCACAAATCTCATTCTTTATCCGGTCAAACTGCCATTCCAGACCGGTAATTGTTTCTTTTAATTTCTCATTGTGCTCTTTGATCAGTGTACGGACTTCTTCATTCTGCTCCGTACTGCCCACCGCATTTTCTGCCAGCCGCTCCGCAAATGTCTCATTCAATTCATTTAATTTGGCATCCACTTTTTCAATCATGCCTTCAATCTGCATTCCAACGCCGGAAACCACACGATCCGCGGCATCCTGCCTCTCTTCAATCATATCCGAAAGCTCTTGCGCCTTACCTTCTCTTTCCGCCACAATCTCCTGCAGCTTTTGCACTTTATCCTCTTTCGAAGTAAGCAGTTCCTGAAGCTGCCTTGCTTTTTCCCTGAATTCGTCAATCTGACTTAATAAAAAATCTTCCTTTTCCACGTTCTCCGCTGTCCTTTCTCGCTCTGTTTTCCGACGGTCTGAAAATGCTTTTAACTTTTGTGCCACTCCATTCATAAACGCTTCCTCCCAAAGTCCGTCATCATCTGTTTTGTTGTTATTTTTACAATTGTATCATTTACGCGAAGGCTTGTAAAGAGTAAAACTTCATCATCATTTACTGCTTTCCTGCCCATAGCTCCAGTCTTCTCTTTTTTCCAATATCATTTTTCCATCCGGCAAAAATACGATCGGAAGCCAGATATATCCGGATACCGCCAAATCTTCTTCTTTCCATCTGTCTCCCATATATATGCAGCCGCCCTTTTCCTCATCGACCAAAATTACACACGTACTCTGCGAATCATACGTTGTTTCCCTGCCTTTTTCCATACACGGGTCCCCCATGTCCCTCCAGGGTCCCATCGGATGGTCTGCCACGGCATATCTTGCGGGATTCGGACTCCACGACGTACAGCCTGAATTAATCATATAATACTTATTCTGATAACAAAACATCGCATGGGCTTCTCTGAAGCAGCCGATAAAATTTCTGGTAAAATCCACGCCTTCCACTGCCTGATCCCTATCCACCGCAAGATTTGTATATTCTTCATTTAACCGGGAAACAAATGTCGTTCGATTGCCCTCGGAAGAATAAATAATATACGCCGTCCGGTCTTTATCTAAAAACAGATTCATATCTCGCACGGATCCCCGGTTTTCCCACCCGTCAAAACCATACTCGCCGTTTGGGTCGTTATGATAATTTAACTTATAGCTTCCAAGCATCCGAAACACACCGTTGGGGCGATCACAAACGGCAACGCCTGCTTTGGCCTTGTCATAATCTCCCTTGCATCCCGGAAACCGTCCGTCTGCATGAAACCAGATGACGTATTTTCCTGTTTTTTCGTTATACAGCATTTTAGGACGCTCAATCACGCATCTGTTTCTGTCCAGATCTATAAATATCGTTTCTTTTTCTTCTTTTGTAAGGCTGCCGTAAAGTTCTTTAAAATACGGCTCTTCAAATTCATCTGTTGATTCCATTGTCCGAAGAATAATCCCTTCATCTTTCCAATTGTACAAATCATCCGAACTATACAGATGAATACCGCCGCAGGGCCGGTAACCATACGTCTTATCTTCTCCAATCCAATACCATTTATCTTTTCCATTTACCGTGAACTTCTGAACTTGTCCACCATGCGCCTGGATCCGTTTCCCATCCGTATCGTACCAGGGCGCGTCTGCCGTTCCTCCAAAAGTATTATACACATTTTTCATTGTCCAGACCTTCTTTCTATTTGATAGTTTCCATATTATACACGCTGTCTGCGGAATGGTCAATGCGTTTTTAAAACTGAAACTAAGTGGTAACAGATTCTTCACTTTCTTCTTTTATTTTAATCAGGTTGCAAAACGCTACTATCCTTCTATTATTTGTAAACGGGAATCCCCAACTAAAAAACAGGACTTCTTTTGTAAAATCCTGTTTTCGTATCGAATAGATATTTGTCCGTTATGCCATCTGAAATAATTCCGATTCTAAATCTCTTACTTTTTCCACAGACAATTCAGAACAATCCGCGATTTCTTCTATGGAGTATTTTCTTTTCCCCAGCATACGAAGCGCTGTTTCCACTTTTTCTTCATTGATTCCTTCCTGACGTCCTTCCCGCATTCCTTCCTGACGTCCTTTCTTTCTTGCTTCATATACTTCGCTTTCTAAATAAGACCGCATAATTTCCTGCTCATCATACAATACCATCATAATATCCACAACCTCCTTCTCCATGCTTTCCAGGTACTCTCTTAGCACATTCCTGTCTTTGCAAATACGAATTGCTTCTAAAACAGCCCGTTTTGTTCCATGCAAAGCAATCTGCTCACTGCAGACTTTTGTAAATACAACGTACTGATTGATGATGTCTCCTTCTTTTCCGTCATATATCATGTTAACTTTTACGTCGATACAACATTCTCTTCCGCCAAAAAATTCCTGTGACAGCGAAATTTCAGATGGACGCGTTTTTCTGTCGCCTGTATAAACCACATAGATTTCCGGAATTGGCATCTGTACCTTTTTGCTCTTATAAAGATTTTGTCTGGTACGGTCAAAGTAATCATGGAGCGTCTGAACCAGATACATAAGCGCCCTGATAATGATATTCATCGTCCATGTAGTCTGTTATGTATAGCTGTTTGTTATGTAAAGCTGATTCTGAACACCTGCTAAACAAAGGAGTTCAGAATCATTTTTCTTTACATAAAATTTTATCCCATTAAAGCGATTTTTTCAACCAGTCCATCAAATCATCCTTTTCTTTTGCACTATATTTTTCCTGCACTTCAATAGAAGCACTGTTTTTTCGCAGATGTTCTTCTTTGATTTTGGGGTTCGATCTGGCATATACCTCGGTTGTCACTATGGATGAATGCCCGAGGAAATCCCTGATATATACAAGATTTACACCTGCTTCTAACAAATGCATTGCCTTGCTGTGCCGAAAAGAATGGTTTGTGATCTTGCCTGTAAACAGATTCGGATGCTGCTTGCGTGCAAGCGCTACATTTTTATCAATGATATACTGGACTCCTGCCCTCGTAAGCTTCCCGCCTGTCCGGTTGGTAAAAACCAAAGCATCCGGTTGGATGCGGCTATACCGTTTTATATATTTCTGTGTGACAGACGCAACCCTGGCATTTATCGGCACGATCCAGCTTTTATCCCCTTTCCCGTGAAGCTGCACATGGTTAATGCTTCCGAACCGGAAGCTTGCGGTCTGCAGGTCTATGAGTTCCTGAACGCGTGCCCCTGTTTCGTAGAGGACCAGCATGACTGTCAGATCACGCAGCCCCTTCTGGTCTGTCTGATCCGGAACCGAAAAAAGGACCTGCATTTCCTCAAGGCTCATATAATCAACAGATGGAGACGGTGTTTTTTTGAAAGGGACAGCAAGCACTCCTGCACACTGCTCAAATCCGACGGGCTCCCTGTACTGGATGTACCGGAAAAAAGCATGTACTGCAGCAAGCCGCTGGTTTCTTGTAGAGGCGCCGATTCCCCTTTCCTTTTCAAGCCAGCACAGAAATTCTTCCACATTTTCAGATGTAAAATCAGAAAACCTGAGTTTTTCCGGCAGGACGTGTTTTTCTTTTTTGAAAAAGTTTAAAAGCTGTACAAACGTATCCCGGTAGGAATGGATTGTATTTGGCGATGCCGCTGTCTGGTTCGGCAGGTAATCGGAAAAATATCTTGTGACATGGTACGCAAAACTGTCAGTTTTCATTATCATCCACCTCCTCTGAGAAAACGGACGGACAATACCGTGCGTACTGATCCAGCATGGAACTGTGGCATTCGTCCACAAGGCGCAGGTAGTATTCTGTCTCAGTGATATGTTTATGTCCAAGATACACTGACAGCAGGGGGAGGGAAGTATATAGATCAAAACCTTTTGCCTGCATTGTTCCAGGGTATGTACGCAGAAGGCATGCCGCATGTCATGCAGGCGGTGGATTCTCCCGTCGCTCCTTTCAGGGATGCCTGCTTTTTCCAGCAGTTCGTGGTACAGCTTGTAAAGAGTGGCCCTACAATAAGCCCCGCCTTTTGAATTCTGGATAAACCAGTCATCCTGCCCATAACCTGTGCAGTAATCGTTGTAATACTTTTCCATTATTTTCAGCAGCGAGCTGGACACAACAATTATCCTGCTTACATCCCTCTTGCTGTTTAAGATATTGATTTTACCTGTCTGGAAATCAATATCCTTTATCTTCAGGGATACCGCCTCTGATTTTCTAAGCCCGCAGCAGTAGCACAAGGATACGATCAGACGGAAAGAATGGTTCAGGAAAGACGGCTTTTTAAGACGGGCGCCATCCATTTCTGAAAATATCCGTTTTATTTCAGCCCTGGTAAATACATAAGGGATATAATCGCTTTCAAAGCAGCGTTTATCGTCTTCACCCGTATAGACATCCTGATAACCGGATGCGGACATATACCGCCCCAGCCCCCGTATAAAA
>CAJUJL010000033.1:0-3260 GCA_910586725.1 uncultured Lachnospiraceae bacterium
CAAATGTATCAGCAAAGAAAAAAGGATTTGGAAGCCACGGGAGGGATGCGAAACGGAAAAAGACAATCAAATACAGATAAGGCTGAATCCATGTCAGTTCTTAGCGCATGTGGACGCGGAAACGAAGCGGGTGCAGTATCTGCACACACATTTACAAAATGTCGCGTATCTGGCAGAAAAAAACTGTCCGCTGGAGATTATGCGGCATATGGCCGCGCTTGCGGCGTTTTTGCATGATATGGGAAAGCTGGGGGAGTTTCAGGAATATATGCAGGATATTTTAAAATCCGGCGGAACTGCCAGGCAGAGGCGCATCGATCATTCTTCCGCCGGGGGACGTCTGTTGGAAGAGATGACAAACGAGGCGTTTGTATCGAAACTGGTGGGAACGGCGATTTATTCGCATCATGGTTTGCAGGACTGCATTGACATGGAGACGGGAGAGAGCGTTTCGGAGAGGCGCGGAAAAAAGGATTTGGATTTTGCGTCCGTCAAACAGCGTTTTTATCAGATTTTTCCAAAAGAAGATTTGCTGAAGCTGGCACAGGCTGCGCACAGGGACTGCAAGCTGCTTTTTGAACATGTGAAAAAAGTCGTACAATCGCAGGGAGGCAGGGATGAGTTCGGAAATATTGAATTTTATCTGGGTATGTACGAACGGCTTTTGTTATCGCTGTTGATTGACAGTGACTGGAGCGATTCGGCAGGTTTTTCGGAGGATGCGCCGATTGAAGAGAGAACTTCCGGGGAATCTGTAAAAGAAATCTGGGAAGCGTCGATCAAGCATTTTGAGCGTTATATAGAGAGTCTGGCTTCTTCTGACGGACAGCAAAGCCCGTTAAACGCTATGCGAAACGAGATTTCAGATTTGTGTTATCGGGCGTCAGAGGAGGGCGGGCGCAGGTACCGCCTGACCGTTCCCACAGGCGCGGGCAAGACGTTTTCCGGTCTGCGGTTTGCGCTGTATTGTGCGAGAAAATTTGACAGGCGGCATATCATTTATGTGGCGCCGTACAATTCGATTTTAGAGCAGAATGCGGAAGATATTCGCAAAGCGGTGGGAAATGAAGCGTATGTGCTGGAACACCACTGCAATCTGATTCAGGAAGACGAAGAAAAAGAAGCGCGATACAAAAAGCTGACGGAAAGATGGGACAGTCCCATCATTGTGACGACGGCCGTTCAATTGTTAAACACCTTATTTTCCGGTCAGAAAAGCAGCATTCGCCGTATGCGCGCGCTGTGCGGCAGCGTGATTATTTTTGATGAAATTCAGGCGATTCCTGTCCGATGTACGGAATTGTTTCATCTGGCGGTCAATTTTCTTTCGGAATTCTGCGATACGACGGTTGTCCTTTGTTCGGCCACACAGCCGTCACTGGCGAAGTTAAAAGAAAATAATCTGATGAAATGCGAGGAGATGGCGGGAAATCCACAGTCGTATGCAGAAGCGTTTCGCCGTGTGACGATTGAGGACCGGACAGACGCGGTTCCCGGGGGAATGCGAATCGATGATTTGAAAGCCTTTATACTGGAGGCGTTTCAAACGTATCATTCAACGCTTGTGATTGTGAACACAAAAGCCGCCGCAAAGGAAGTGTATCAGGCGTTAAAAGAGAGCGTTAAGGAAGAATGCGAACTCTATCATTTAAGCACAAATATGTGTCCGAAAAACCGGAATGACGAATTAAACGCCATAAAAGCGGCGCAAAAGAAGAGAAAAAAGATGATTTGCGTCAGCACGCAGCTGGTAGAAGCGGGAGTCAATCTTTCATTTGGATGCGTTATCCGTTCGATTGCGGGACTCGACAGCATAATTCAGGCGGCGGGACGCTGCAACCGTCATAAAGAGAGGGACGGTTTTGGAAAGGTTTATATTGTTAAGCTTACGCAGGAAGCGGAGCATATCGAAAAGCTTTTTGAAATCAAACACGCCCGCACTGCCTGTGAACGGCTTTTGTATGAATTCAGGCAAAGCCCGGAAGCGTTTGGACACGCGCTGGATTCGCAGTCTGCGATATTCAGATTTTATAAGCTGTATTACCATGCGCTTGGCGCAAACGTGACAAAATTTCCGTCTTCCATCGGAGAGACAAGCCTGGTGGAATTGCTAGGAAAAAATGAAATGGGAAGAATGCAGTATTTCAGGAACCATAATGGATCAATGCCAAAAGGCCCGTTACAGCAGGCATTTCATACGGCAGGAGAAGAGTTTGAGGTCATATCGGACGATGCAAAAGTATCGGTTGTCATTTCCTATGATGAGACGGCAAGGCAGCTTATGGATGCTTTGGAGACGGAACGGAGTCTGGCAGGACAAAAGAAACTGCTGCAAAGGCTGCAGCCTTATACGGTGGGAATTTCGCCGTTTCTGAAAGAAAAACTTAAGCACGCCTTATATCCGATTGGAGATACGGGAGCGCTTGCGTTAAATATGGATTACTATGATACAAAGCTGGGAGTTTTGGAAGTATCTCAAAACAAGTTTTTGGATTTTTAACAGGGAGGTGAGACGGTGAAAAAATATCGAAACACAATTGAATTTGAAGTATATGGCGATTACGCGCTGTTTTCCGATCCGGTTACGCGCGTGGGAGGAGAAAAATCAAGCTATCACATTCCGACTTACGAGGCGTTAAAGGGGATTGTGGAAAGCATTTACTGGAAACCGAGCATTATGTGGATTGTGGACGCCGTGCGTATTATGAAGCCGATTCAGACGGAGACGAAAGGCGTGCGTCCGATTGCATATAACGGGGGAAATGAGCTGGCTTATTATACATATTTAAAAGACGTCTGCTATCAGGTCAGGGCGCATTTTGAGGTAAATTACAATCATCCGGAATTGGTTTCGGACGGAAAGAATGAAAACAAGCATCACAACATTGCAAAACGCATGGTAGAGCGGGGCGGCCGCAGAGACGTCTTTTTGGGGACGAGGGAATGCCAGGCGTTTGTCGAACCATGCGATTTTTTGTCGAAAGACAGCTATTATGACAATGCGCCGGGAGAAATTTCTTATGGATTTATGTACCACGGCATTACGTATGCGGATGAAGCCATTCTGCCGGAGGAGAAAAACAAAATGACCGTAAATTTCTGGCATCCGGTGATGAAAAAAGAGGGAACTAAGGGAGGCGTAATTACATTTATACGGCCGGAAGCATGTAAGGAAAAACGATTCATTAAAGAAATTAGCGTCAGAGAATTTGGCAAAGATGCTTTTTCGGGACTTGGGGAATTTACAGAAGAGGAGGCGG
>CAJUJL010000033.1:3360-5224 GCA_910586725.1 uncultured Lachnospiraceae bacterium
TTTTTTACAGAAAGAAAAAGAGCTGGATTATCTGACTGGAAAGTTAGAAACGCCGTCTTATTTTCATTCGAAAAAAATCAGAAGCGAGGGAGACGGGGCAAAGCTGATTTCTTCGAATGACAAAGATAATTATACGTTTCGCGGGCGTTTTGCGAGTAAGGAAGAGGCTTTTTCCATTGGCGGCGAGACGTCGCAAAAGATCCACAACGCATTAAAGTGGATGATTCGAAAACAGGGGCGGCATTTTGATTCGCTGACTTTTGCGGTATGGGAATCGAATTTATCCGATATGGCAGAGTGGGATGCGGATACGGAAACGATTGGTTCGGATTATACAAAAAATCTGCCTGACGGTTCTGTAGAAGCAGTTGATTGCAGAAATGACAAGGAGTATGCGAAAGCAAATGGCATATTTGAGAACGATATGGAGCAGACAGAAGCGGAGAATATATTTGAAAACGATGCAGAGTATGAAGCGGACGGTATGTTTGAGGATGATATGGAGCATGAAACGGACGGCATGTTTAAGGATGATGTAGAATATGAATCTCACACGCTGTTTCGTCCGGATGGAAATTCCATTACTGCAAAACAGTTTTACCAGGCGTTACATGGGTATCGAAGCAGGATAAATAATGCTTCCAGAATGATTCTGATGGCGTTTGACGCGGCTACGACGGGACGTTTGGCTTTGGCGGAATATAAAGTTTTGGAAACGGGAAGATATTTGGAAAATATGGAACGATGGCACAGACAATGTTCCTGGGTACATACGAAATTTAAAGATGGGAAGAAAATGGATTATATTGGAATTCCAGGCGTAAAGGAGATTGCAGATTTTTTATATGGGTCAGATTCCGATGCGAAAAAATTTTTAACGATCCATGACAAAAACGGCAAACGGCTCTATGCAGAAATCAGCAAACGGCTTTTGCCGTGCATATGGGACGGCAGAAATCTTCCGTACGATTTGGTTATGCATGCCGTAGGCAGGGCGTCCGCGCCGCAGACGTATAAAGAACGCTACAATTGGGAAAAGGTTTTGGCGCTTGCGTGTTCTTTTGTAAAAAAATACAGATATGACAGGATGAAGGAGGAATGGAACGTGGCACTGGACAAAAATTGTAAAAACAGGGACTACTTATATGGAAGGCTGCTTGCGATTGCAGACAGAGTGGAATACCGCACGTTTGAAAAAGAGCGGGATTCCGGGAGAGAAACGAATGCGAAACGGTATATGAGCATGTTTTCACAGCGGCCGTTTGAAACCTGGAAAGTAATCGAAGAAAACTTGCAGCCTTATCTGAATAAATTGAAAGCAGCTGAACGGCGGCATTATGAAAATCTGCTGGACGGCGTTTGTGATTTGTTTGAAGCCGATGATTTTTGCAAAAATACGAAACTGGACGGCCTGTATCTTCTGGGATTTCACAGTCAGTCTTTTGCTATGAAAAACGTAAAATATGAAGAAAATTAGGGGAGGAAGAAAACATGAGCGAATTAAAAGGAAAAATTGATTTTACATTATTTATCAGCGTTTCCAATGCAAATCCAAACGGGGATCCGCTGAATGGAAACAGACCGAGAATCAATCTCGACGGATATGGAGAGATTTCCGACGTATGCATCAAAAGAAAAATACGAAATCGTCTGCAGGATCTGGGACAAAAGATTTTTGTGCAGTCAGACGACAGGGTAAGAGATACGTGCAAAAGTCTGAAAGACCGAGCGGACAGCAATGAGAAGTTGAAAGCCGAGATGGGGAAAAAGAAGAAAGCAGACAGAGATGTTTGCGCGTCTCTTGCCTGTGAAGAGTGGATCGATGTAAGAGGATTTGGACAGGTGTTTGCGTTTAAAGGAGAAG
>CAJUJL010000033.1:5324-30118 GCA_910586725.1 uncultured Lachnospiraceae bacterium
GAAGAGTGGATCGATGTAAGAGGATTTGGACAGGTGTTTGCGTTTAAAGGAGAAGGAGGCTCTTCAAAAGGAGATGGAGTTTCTTTTGGCGTGCGGGGGCCCATTTCCATTCATCAGGCAGTCAGTCTTTCGCCTGTGGAAGTAATCAGTATGCAGATTACAAAAAGCGTAAACAGCGTGCCTGGGGAGGGCAAAGGGCCGGATACCATGGGAACCAAACACCGGATTGGATTCGGCGTTTATAAGGTGATGGGAAGCGTCAATGTACAGTTAGCGGAAAAGACAAAATTTTCTCAGGAAGACGCGGAGCTTTTGAAACAAGCGCTGCAGACATTGTTTGAAAATGACGCTTCTTCTGCAAGACCGGAGGGGAGCATGGAAGTGTGCAAAATGTATTGGTGGCAGCATAAGGAGAAAACGCCGGCGGTATCCAGCGGAAGAATCCAGCGGGGATTTTCTGTTTGCGACGTGGCCGCTCCGAAGAAATTTGAGGAATATCAGATTGACTGGAAGCTGGACGGATGCGTAGAACCGGAGGTATATGATTTTGTATGAGGAAGATGAATTTCTTCAGCTGTCGGGCATACAGCATTTTGCTTTTTGCCGGAGACAATGGGCGCTTGCGTATCTTGAAATGCAGTGGCAGGAAAATGTAAGGACGGTGGAGGGGAAGCTGCTGCATGAAAAGGCGCACGATGCTTCCATAAAAGAAAAACGGGGAGATTTGCTGATTGTCCGGGCGTTGCCGGTGCATTCCGGAGAAATCGGCATAAGCGGAGAATGCGACGTGGTGGAATTTCACAAATCGAAAGACGGCGTGCCGCTTTTTGGGCAGAAAGAAAAGTATCGGGCCGTGCCTGTGGAATATAAGCGGGGAAGTCCCAAAAAAGACGATATAGACGCTCTGCAGATAGCGGCACAGGCGCTTTGCCTGGAAGAAATGCTGTGCTGTGAGATTCCTTTTGGATATATTTATTACGGGGAAACGAGACACAGGGAGAAAATAAGCTTCGATGATGCGCTGAGAAAAAAAGTGAGGGATTTGTTTTTGGAAATGCATAAGTATGATGCGCAGCAATATACGCCGAAAGTAAAGCGAAGCAAAAAATGCAATGCGTGTTCGCTGAAAGATGTGTGTCTGCCTGTGTTAAATCAGGATATTTCCGTAAAAGACTATATTTGTCGTCGGATTGGTGAGAAAGAAGGTGTCGAATGAAGCGGCTGCTGAACACTTTGTATGTGACGGGAAAGAACCGTTATCTTTCTTTGGATGGAGAAAATGTGGTTGTACTGGAGCAGCAGGAGGAAATCGGAAGAGTGCCGCTGCATAATATTCAGGGAATTGTGACGTTTGGATATACGGGGGCCAGTCCGGCTTTGATGGGAGCCTGTGCCGAACGAAATATTGATTTGAGCTTTATGTCCGGAAGCGGCCGTTTTCTGGCAAGGGTATCCGGTGAAATTAAGGGAAATGTTATATTGCGCAAGAAGCAGTATCGGGTCAGCGAAAATGAGGAGGAGAGCATAAAGCTGGCAAGAAATTTTATCACGGGAAAAATCTATAATTCCCGATGGATTTTAGAGCGTGCAATCAGGGATTATCCGCTTCGCATTGACGTAGATAAGGTAAAAGCAAAGTCCGTATTTTTATATCAGAGCCTGGATTCCGTCAGAACATGCGAAAACAGCGCAACGCTTCTTGGTTTGGAGGGGGAAGCGGCGTCGGTCTATTTTTCTGTATTGGATGAATTGATTTTACAGCAAAAGGAGACGTTTTATTTTCATGGCAGAAATAAGCGGCCGCCGCTGGATTGTGTAAATGCGATGTTGTCTTTTGCGTACAGTCTGCTGGCCGGAATGTGCGGCGCGGCTCTGGAAGCAGTGGGACTGGATCCGTACGTTGGATTTTACCATACGGACAGACCGGGCCGCATGTCTCTTGCATTGGATTTGATGGAGGAGTTTCGGGGAGTTATGGCTGACAGGTTTGTATTGACGCTGATTAATAAGAGAACGCTGAAAGCAACTGATTTTTTAAAGAAAGAAAGCGGAGCGGTTCTTTTGACAGAGAGCGGGAGAAAGACGTTTTTGCGCGCGTGGCAGGAGCGAAAAGGCGAGATGATAAAGCATCCGTTTTTAAATGAAAAAATAGAATGGGGCATGGCCCCTCATGCACAGGCTATGTTATTGGCCAGACATTTAAGAGGCGATCTGGATGAGTATCCGCCGTTTTTCTGGAAGTAGGTGAATGGATTTTATGCTGATATTGGTTACTTATGATGTAAATACGGAAACTGCGGCGGGACGCAAACGGCTTAGAAAAGTGGCGAAGCAGTGCGTGAATTATGGGCAGAGAGTGCAGAATTCTGTTTTTGAATGTCAGGTGGATTCTGTGAAATTTCGTCAGATGAAAGCGGTTCTGGAGGATTTGATTGATAAGGAAAAAGACAGTCTTAGATTTTATAATCTGGGGGATAAGTATCAGAATAAAGTTGAGCATATCGGAGCTAAGCCGGGATTTGACGTGACGGATACCTTGATTTTTTGAAAGGATGATCTGTCGGTGCGAGTGTGGAGCAAACACGAAATTGTGGGGGATTCGCACCTGGTTTTGGAGAGGTTTTGTTGAAAGAAAGAGTGGAATAAATACGGTTGTGTGTAATTGAGTGGTGTTTTTTTGGTAAAATATGCCAAATTTATGAGCAAAAGCATGAAGTGATTTGTATACTTTTGCTGTCGACCTCTTCGTGAGGTCGTGAGTTGAAATGATGAAGCTTTGAAAATCACTAAGGCAGTAGCGGGTCGACCTCTTCGTGAGGTCGTGAGTTGAAATGTTCCAACCCCGGCATTTCTGCCGGACGCTTGCGTCGACCTCTTCGTGAGGTCGTGAGTTGAAATAAGATATATATACCGCAAGTTATTTAAGCCAGATGTTGACCTCTTCGTGAGGTCGTGAGTTGAAATGCATCATACAGCAGATGTTCCGGGATAGAAAGAAGTCGATCTCTTCGCAAGGTCGTGAAATGACAGGTTATACGGGGCGCAGATATAAAAAATAAAGACTATATTTTCAATTGCATAAACAAACAGGGATAAGAAAACAAAAGAGGAGCGGAATTGGACGAAATCGCGTATTATGACAAGCGGCTAAAAGGCATAGAGAAGGAACTCAGATGCAAAACGCCGTGTCTGTTAATGACAATATCATAATATGCATTGCAGACATCAGGTAAATATTTTATAATAAAGCATAGAAATCAAAAATTGCAGGAGGTATGGCTTTGAGGGATATGATAGCATATTGCGGATTGGATTGTGAAACATGCGATGCGTATCTTGCAACAATCCATGATGACCAGGCATTGCGTGAGAAAACCGCAAAATTATGGGCAAAGTTAAATCATGCGCCCATCTTGCCTGAGCATATCAATTGTGAGGGTTGTCGTGTGGATGGAGTGAAGACAGTATACTGTGAGAGCCTGTGCGGGATTCGCCAGTGTGCTTTGAAAAAAGGCATGACGACATGTGGTGACTGTCCGGGCATTGAAACTTGTCAGGATATGGGAGAGATTATCTCTAATCATGCTGACGCTCTGAAAAATCTGAAAGGTTAAGAGAGAATAATTTGTCGGATGGCAATAGGGAGATTCTAGAATGAATGCAATAGAAACGACAGAATTTACAAAATATTATGGAAAGTCCAGAGGCGTGGAGAATTTAAATCTTTCGGTATCCGAAGGAGAGTTTTTTGGCTTTATTGGTCCGAACGGAGCAGGGAAAAGCACGACGATCCGTACGCTTTTGGGGTTGATCAAGCCAAGCAGTGGAAGCGCAAAGATATTCGGAAACGATATTTTGACAGAAAAAAAGGCGATTCTGAAAGAAACGGGTTATCTTCCTTCGGAGGCTGTCTTTTACTCCGGCATGCGAGTAAAAGAAATTATAAAGCTTTCTGCCAGTTTAAGAAAAGTCAGCTGTGCGCAGGAAGCGGAAAGGCTGTGTGAGAGACTAAAGCTTGACGTTTCCAAAAAAGTGGAAGAGCTTTCTTTTGGCAATCGTAAAAAAGTGGCGATTGTGTGCGCGCTCCAGAGCAAACCCAGGCTCTGCATTTTGGATGAGCCCACCAGCGGCCTGGATCCTTTGATGCAGCGGGAGTTTTTTGCGATTTTAAAAGAACGGCACGAAGAGGGAACTACAATCTTTCTTTCGTCCCATATCCTTTCCGAAATACAAAAAAACTGTACGCGTGCGGCAATCATTCGGGATGGAAAAATGATTGCCTGTGACAGCGTGGAAGCGTTGTCGAGAAATAATGCAAAAAGAGTACAGATACAGGGAGAAGCGGATTTGTCTTCTCTTTCCGGCATTCGCGATTTAAAACGGACGGATGGCGGCGTCAGTTTTCTTTATGGAGGAGACGTCAACAGACTGCTTGCCGCGTTGTCCAAACAGACGATTAAGGATTTGACAATTGCGGAACCTGATTTGGAAGAAATATTTCTGCATTATTATTTGGATGGAGGTAATGGCAAATGACAATTGTGTGGCATGAGCTGAAACAAAACAGAATTTCGTTTTTGATCTGGACGGCGGCAATTGGATTTTTGCTGGCAGTCTGTATTTTTATGTTTCCGGAAATGAAAGGGCAGATGGATGAGATGAATGAAATTTTTGGTTCCATGGGCAGTTTTACGGAAGCGTTTGGAATGGATCAGGTCAGTTTTGGCACGCTGACAGGATTTTATGCCGTTGAATGTGGAAATATCCTTGGACTGGGAGGGGCGTTTTTTGCATCCCTGTCTGCGGCCGGTATACTGGCGAAAGAAGAAAAAGACCATACGGCAGAGTTTTTGCTGGCGCATCCGGTCAGCCGTTTTCGTATTGTAACGGAAAAGCTGGCAGCGGTTTTGATACAGATTGCAGCGTTGAATCTTGTTGTATATGCGCTTGCGGCGCTTTCCATCGTTTTGGCTGGAGAGACAGCGCCGTGGAGAGAGCTAAGCCTTCTGCATACCGCGTATTTTCTGCTGCAAATCGAATTTGCCGGAATTTGTTTTGGCGTTTCGGCTTTTTTGCGCCGGGGAAGTATCGGTATTGGCCTTGGAATGGCAATGCTGATGTATTTCTTTCATTTGATTGCAAATATTTCAGACAGCGCCGATTTTCTGGAATATCTGACTCCTTTCGGTTATGCAGACGGAGCGGAAATCGTTGCAAATTTAACCCTTGATAAAACGCTTCTGTTTACCGGAATGGTCATAGCTGCGGCAGGTTTTATGACGGCTTATGTGAAGTTCTGCAGAAAAGATATAGCGTAAAGCCGGTTTTCGTTAGCCCTGATAAAACCGGCATCCGCAGCGTCCGTGATTTTTGACTTCGTACAGAGCGGAGTCTGCCTGTTTGTATAACTCATCCGCAAAGCCGCATTCGGAAAATGCGCCGCCTACGCTTAGGGAAACGGCAGGAAGATCATCGGTTGGATGCAGCAGCATTTCATTTAAAGAATTTATTTTGTTTTCAATCATAGATTTCATTTCGACTGTAACGTTTGTGACAATTACGGCAAATTCGTCTCCGCCGATTCTTGCCGGAAAATCGGTTGCACGGAAGCTGTCTTCTAGCAGTTTGGCGACTTTTTGCAGAACCTGATCGCCAATTTCATGTCCGTATCCGTCATTCACAAGCTTAAATTTATCTACGTCAATGATCAGAAGGGCAAGCGGTTCAAATTTTGTCTTAAGCAACTGACGGAGCTGGTCAAACGCGCCTCTGTTAATAATTCCGGTCAGTGGATCGTGCTCTGCCTGATGACGCAGCATCGATTCATTGGCGGCGTTTAATTCAAAAATATTATTGTAGGTGAGAGCCAGATATTTGAATTCATAAGAACCGGTGATTTCCAGCCTTTTTTCATTTTTAATATTATTTACATAAATTTGCAGCGGATTGATAATCAGTTTTATAATCAGAAAAAATACGAGTATATTTTCGATAAACAATATGCTGATTAAAATCTGCTGGCCTTTCATGGTTTGTTTTAATTGACGTGTGCTTTTCTGTTGTTTTTTCTGCGTGTCGTCTACAACGTCGTTTAAAAAACTGGAAATATTGCCAGTGATCGAAGTTTTAAAGTCCTGATAAGCGGAGCTAAACACCATATCACGGGCTTTTTCTATCATTTCTTCCGGATTGAGGCTTTCATCTTCCGATAAAAGCGCAGTGTTATGTACATCCGGAAATTCCGACATATCATAATCTTTTGCGGCTGCCACAAGTCTCATAGAGTAAATTTCCATGTCCATTAGTTGATTGGAATGATCAAGGGCAGTTTGAAGATAAGCAGAAGTTTTGCTGTCCACATCATAAGTTTTCAGATGTTCTAAAACAGTATCCCTTCGTTTGGTTGTATAAACTTCCGTAAAATAATTTTCGACATATGCAAGATCCGTAGTCACGGTAAAGAGCCGTATTTGCTCTGTGAGATAATTGGAAGCGTCCGCGATCAGAGCGGCGTCTTCCTCACAGACAATATAATCATCGGTAGAAGAAACCATGATGTCGTATTTCTTCAGGGCATGGACAGAAGCTACAATCAGCAGAATATACAGGATGCACGATACGGTGATCATGGTAATATTGAGTGTGCGTAATCGAATTCCTTTGATAGGAGCTTTTGTTTCTGGTTTCATTGCAGTTCGCCTCTTTCTTTCTTATTAAAAAACATCCCACGGGCTTATTATATCTGATTTCAACAAAAATTGGTAGCATTTTGTTGAAAATATCGTTATAATTAGTACATAAAAAAGCAGAAGGTGTTGCGGAATGAAAAAAAATATACGTCTTGCAGATATTTATGTCAGAATTTACAATAAAAGACCCCTGACTTTAGACGATCTTGTTTTTTTGTCGAAATATGACAGGGAATGTTTTGAGAAGACTTACCAAAATGTCATGTATACTCTGGCAGACGCCAGGGAACAGAAAAAGCCGGCAGTTATGGATGAGAAGTCCGTGAAAGAGTGCGGTCTTGACACAGAAAAGGCAGAAAATGAGCAGAGAACAGAAAAATCAGAAAAGCCGGACATTAAAAAACTTCTCCGCAATATACAGCAAATGCAGTGGGAAGACTTTCCCGTGCCTTTGGTTCAGGCGGACAATGTGAAAAATCTGCTGGGGAGCCTTTATATGGAGAAACTGTTTCCGCACAACGACAAATACCGGTATTTTCAGTTGGAAGATGGCGCGGACACCTCTACTTTCAACAAAAAAGCTTAAGGACATAAGCGGAATTTTAATGAGGAGAGTTTTTCGATGAGAATACTTTTAACGGCAATCAACGCGAAATATATTCATTCGAATCTTGCGGTTTATCATTTAAAGGCATATGCCAGAGGATATGAAGATTTTATAGAAATTGCGGAATATACGATGAATCAGAGAAGCGAATTTATTTTTCAGGAGATATATAAGAAGAAGCCGGATGTACTTTGTTTTTCCTGTTACATCTGGAATTATGACTATGTGA
Organism: uncultured Lachnospiraceae bacterium; assembly: GCA_910586725.1. GTDB lineage: Bacteria > Bacillota > Clostridia > Lachnospirales > Lachnospiraceae > Roseburia_B. The sequence goes on from CAJUJL010000033.1 coordinate 12,850, forward strand.
GAGAAATTGCGGCGGAGTTTCATAAGCTGAATCCGGACGTTCCGATTTGGGTGGGAGGTCCGGAAGTGTCTTATGAAACAGAAAAAATGTTTGCGGACAATCCGGCTTTTTTCGGAGTGATTCCGGGAGAAGGGGAGGCTGCGTTTGCCGCGCTGGTTCAATATTATTGCGAAGGAAGGGGCGGGGAGCTGTCGGAGATAGCGGGGATTGGTTTTCGCAGACAGACCGGTTTGCGGGAAACAAACGGAATTTTCACTACGGCGCCGGGTAAACGTTCAGATTTTTATGACGCGCCGTTTGCATACACAGATATGAGCCAATTTGAAAACAGGATCGTATACTACGAGTCTTCCAGAGGATGTCCGTTTTCCTGCAGTTATTGTCTTTCTTCCATAGATAAAAAAATGACATTTCGAAATTTGGATCTGGTAAAAAACGAGATTTCTTTTTTTATAGAAAACGAGGTTTTGCAGGTAAAGTTTGTAGACCGGACATTTAACTGCAATCATTCACATGCAATGGAAATCTGGCAATTCATAAAAGACGCGGACCGGGGAATCACAAATTTCCATTTTGAAATTGCGGCGGATCTTTTGACGCAGGAGGAGATTTTGTTTTTGTCCACGCTTCGGCCCGGGCTGATTCAGCTTGAAATCGGCGTACAGTCTACAAATCCAAAGACGCTTCATGAAATCCGCAGAAAAACGCAGCTGTCCCGGATTTATTCTGCGGTTACGCAGCTTCAAAAGGCCCAAAACATTCATCTGCACCTGGATTTGATTGCCGGGCTTCCCTTCGAGGATTACGATCGTTTTAAGCAGTCGTTCCGGGATATTTATGCATTAAAGCCAGATCAGCTTCAGCTTGGTTTTCTGAAAGTGCTGAAAGGTTCTTATATGTATGAAAACAGGGCTGCATACGGAATCATATACCAGGATCGGCCGCCATATGAAGTGATGAAAACAGCATGGATTACCTATGATGAGATATTATCTGTTAAGCTGGTGGAAGAAATGCTGGAGGTATATTACAACAGCGGACAGTTTGAAATTACGATGAAGCTGGTTGACGTCGTATATCCGGATTCTTTTTCGTTCTTTTTATCGCTGGGAGAACACTATGAGAAAAACGGTTATTTCCAGAAAAATCATTCAAGGATCCGCAGAGCGGAAATCATGCTGGAATTTCTTTTGGAAGATGCAAAAATGCCAAAAGATTTGATCGAAGAATCGCTTTTGTTTGATTTATACTACAGGGAGAATATGAAAAGCCGTCCTTTTTGGGCGGGAAACCCTTCTTCCTTTAAAAAAGTTACCAAATCATTTTGCAAAGACGGCAAACTTTCCCATATAGAGCCGTTTTTTTATCATTTTCCGGCAAGAGGAGAGAAGTCGGCTGCAAAGCTTCCGGACAGGCTGTCCGAATGTGTTTACGTGCTGTTTGAATATGGGAAGCGGGATGTGTTGAGCCATCAGGCAAAAACTACCGAATATACGGTTTTGGAGGTAAAGAAGCAATGGGAAAACGAACAAATGAAATTTTAAAGAGACTGGAACAGGAGTACGGAACAGAATACCGCTGCTATTTAAATCACGAAACAAACTGGCAGCTTTTGATTGCGGTAATTTTAAGCGCGCAGTGCACCGATGCAAGAGTCAATATCGTGACAAAAGATTTGTTTCAGAAATACGATACGCTGGAGAAATTTGCAAACGCCGATTTAGAAGAATTGGAACAGGACATCCATTCGATTGGATTTTATCATAATAAAGCGAAAAACATCATTGCCTGTGCCAAAAAGCTGGTAGAAGAATTCGATGGAGAAGTGCCAAGCGCTCTGGAAGATCTGACGTCTCTGGCGGGCGTTGGGCGCAAAACAGCAAATGTGATTCGGGGGAATATTTATCATGAACCGAGTATTGTGGTGGATACGCATGTCAAACGCATTTCAAAGCGGCTGGGTTTTACAAAGAACGATGATCCCTTGAAAGTAGAGATGGATTTGATGAAGGCGCTTCCAAAGGATCACTGGATTCTTTATAATATTCAGATTATTACGTTTGGGCGAAGCATTTGTATTGCCAGAAGCCCAAAATGTGAAAACTGTTTCCTGATGGATCTTTGCAAATCCGGCGATAAACGGTAACGCTATTTTGTAACCAAATCTTGTATTTTTGTAAACCAGAAACTTTTCAGCATGATTTTATTCAGGCGCGTTAAAATATCGGCAAAGAGATAAATCAGTAAAAGCGTTGCAAATAAAATCAGAAATTCCTGCGCCACGCTTAGGCGGCATTCTCCAAACAGGCCAATCACCTGTCCCATAACTACATGCTGCAACAGGAAAATGGCGTATGAAATGGAAGCCGTATATTGAAAGAACGGACGGAGCCGTTTTAGCTTCATTACATAACTGCCGAGGTGGTAGAATAAAAGAAACAGGCCAATCGCTATCATCTGCGCGCAAAGGAACGGGTCAATCGGAACCTTCACAAAAATAAAAAGCAGGGCAATGCCTCCAAAGACGGCGGCAATCCATTTCGCGCTTAAAATTTCCCTGTATTCCATAAAAATCATGCCAAGCCAGAATGCGAACAGACATACAATCAGATTGCGCTCCCGCTGAATCTGAAAATAAGGAATTGGCCAGTGGAATGCCAGAGTCGCTGCGCCAAGCAGCAGAGTCGTTAAAATACGGCAGCGGCTGATGCACCAGGTAAGCAGCGGGTACAGCAGATACAAAAAGATCAAGGCGCCTAAAAACCATTCGCCGATAAAATAATAATTTTGCGTAAAGCGGTAGGACAGATAGCCGTCCATGCCGAAAAGGGTTAAAAGCATGGTTTTTGGACTTCCGTTATAGAAAAGGTTTCCTGTTGTAGTCGCTTTCTGATAAAAAAGAAAAAGCCATAACATATAAAACATGGGAAACAGGCCCTTGAACCTGCCAAAATAATAACTCCTTAAAGAGGAAGCTTTTAATTTTGGATAATTATAATACAAAGAAGCTCCTGAGAGCATAAAGAAGATGTTTACGCTTGTGTTTTCGCCCCAGACGCCGTTTGCATGAGTAAACATAATCGGGAAATTGGCGTATTGGGGAGCCATATTACAGATGCCTGAAAAATGGTAAATCACAATAATCCAGGCAGTTACGCTGCGCATAAAATCAAAGCTGTCAATCCGGTGTTTTGTCATAATGCGGTATACTCCTTTTCTATAAATTGATAATATGTGACATTATATCATATGTAAAGTCGTTTACCAAGTTTTTTTCTTGCAATATTGTCATTTTAATGGTAGAATGGAAGCTGTATTTTTGACAATAATTATAAAAGAAACAATTTGGGACGAGGTATATAAAATGTTTTTTAACTCATTGGATTTTCTGATTTTCTTTCCGATCGTCGTACTGCTTTATTTTGTAATTCCCGTGAAATTAAAGCATGTCTGGCTGCTGGCGGCAAGCTATTATTTTTATATGTGCTGGAATGCCAAATATGCGGTATTGATTTTGTTTTCTACGATTGTTACTTACCTTAGCGGATTGATGATCGAAAGGGTCAAGAACGGACCGTGGGATGACGCGCATAAGAAAACATACAAAAATCTTACGGTTGCTTTGAGTTTTACATTGAATCTGGCCGTGCTTTTTTATTTTAAGTATTTTAATTTTGCGTTGGAAGCATTCGGTAATTTGTTCCGACTGCTGCATATTGAATTGAATGTTCCTGTTTTTGATATTTTACTTCCTGTCGGCATTTCATTTTACACATTTCAGGCGTTAAGTTATACGATGGATGTATACAGAGGCGAGATATACGCGGAGAAAAGCTTTCTTCGTTACGCTTTATTTGTTTCTTTTTTCCCTCAATTGGTCGCGGGACCGATTGAGCGTTCTAAAAATCTCTTAAGACAGCTTGCGGTACCGAAGAAGTTTCAGTTTGAAGCGGCGAGAGACGGCATACTTCTGATGATATGGGGATTTTTCTTAAAAGTCGTCCTGGCTGACAGAACGGCGGTATTTGTCGATCTTGTCTATGGAAAATATGAGGAGTATGGCGGCTGGTATCTGATTGTGGCTACGCTGCTTTTTGCCGTGCAGGTTTACTGTGATTTCTATGGTTATTCCGTAATTGCAATGGGCGCGGCCGAAATTCTTGGCATTCGGCTGATGGAGAATTTTGACGCTCCATATTTTTCCACGACGGTATCCGAGTATTGGAGGAAATGGCACATTTCATTGACGTCCTGGTTCAAAGATTATCTGTATATTCCGCTTGGAGGAAGCAGGAAGGGAGTGTTCCGTAAAAATATAAACAGAATGATTGTTTTTACCGTCAGCGGCCTCTGGCACGGCGCGTCATTTTCTTTTGTGGCGTGGGGAGGATTGAACGGTTTGTATCAGACAATGGGTGAAGTTCTTATGCCGGTCAGGAACAAGCTGGTGGAGGTTCTTCATCTGAACAGGAATTCTTTTGGCCATAAGCTTGCAAAAATGGCCTGCACATTATTTTTGGTAGATTTTTCCCTGATCTTTTTCAGAGCGAATCGGTTCCGGGATGCGATTGAAATCTTAAAGCAGATCTGGACGGTTCGCAATCCCTGGATATTATTTGACGGGTCAATTTATGACTGCGGTCTGGATCGTAGTAATTTTTGGGTGATGATGGTATGCATAGGAATTTTATTATTTGCAGATTACTTTAAACATAAAGGAATTGCGGTGCGGAAAATAATTACAAAACAGGATTATTGGTTCCGTTGGCTGGTGATTTCTTTTTCGGTCTGCGCAATATTGATTTTTGGCATGTGGGGAACGGAATACAATGCCGCCGGATTTTTGTATTTTCAGTTTTAAGTGGAAGCAAAATGAAATCTGATAAATCAGTGCGCCGGCGGGTGAGAGAGGTAGTTATATGAAAAAAGGTATAAAGAATATTATTTCGACAATACTGTGTTGTCTGATTTTACTGCTTATGTTTGCGGCATCCTGGAAATTTCTGATGAGAAAAGGCAGTTATATAAAAAATGATGATTTTTATAGTTATGAAGGCAATTATGACGTGCTGTTCCTTGGAACGAGCCATGTGGTGATGGGAGTATCGCCAATGGAACTGTGGAACGATTACGGAATTACTTCTTATAATTTAGCAAACCACGGACAGTGGATACCGATTGATTACTGGGTTTTGAAGAACGCACTGGAATATACGAAGCCGAAACTGGTTGTGCTTGATATTCGGGCGATTGATATAGCAAACAATAAAGTGTCTCCGGAGCACGTGGCTCAGACGCATGAGTCTTTTGACCGGATGCCGCTGAGCAAAACGAAAATTTCTGCGATATACGATCTGTTTCCCGCAGGGGAGAGAATGGAATATTTGTTTAATTATTCCATATACCATACCAGATGGAAAGAGATAGACGAATCGTTTTGGGATAAGGCGGAACCTTCCACAGAGAAGGGAGCGAATATCGATAATTCCGATAATTTTGACCAGACCAAAATATATCCGTTAAAACCGCCCAAGCTTTTAGATAAAAGCGAGATGAATCTGGAGGAGACGTTTGGAAAAGAATATCTGCGCAAGATCATTGAACTGTGCCAGAAGGAGAATATAGAGATTTTACTGACTTCTCTGCCCTATGCGCCCAATGCCGGATACCAGATGTGGCTGAACAGCGCGCAGGATATTGCGGACGCGTACGATGTGCCGTATCTCGATATGATTGTGGAAGATACGTTCGTGAATTACAATACAGATTTTTTTGACGAAGATCATCTGAATTCTTCCGGTTCCAGAAAAGCAACGGAATTTCTGGGAGAATACATTACCAGTCATTTTGATTTGAAAGATTGGAGAGACAGCGAAATAGCCTCCCAATGGAATCAGGATTACAGGGAGTACTCCGATTATAAAGTGGAATGGATGAAATCGCAGAAAAATCTGGATGCATATCTGATGCTGCTGGCTGATAAAAATTTCAATGCCGTGATAGAAATTTACAATACAAGAATATGGAAAGATAAGCATTATCGGAATCTGTTTGAAAATCTGGGCGTCGATTTGAACCAGGTGACAGAAGATACGGATTGTATTGTGATCAGGGAAGGCGGCAAGTCTGCCGACGTTATCAACAACTTTCACGATTCGGAAGGCGTAACGGAAACTTCTATCGGGCAATTGTGTTTGTTTATTGAAGAAATGGATGAGGAAAATCAGGTAAAATCATATGGAGTTTATCTGGACGATGAAAAAAGATATACGGCGGGGCTTGGCGAAAATGTCGATCTTCGAATACTTGTAACTGAAAAAGACAGCCTTGAGACAAAAGACCAGGTAACATTTTCTTATACGGTGAAAAAACAAAAAGCTTACGAACTTACATTAACTGCGATCAATGGCGCGCCCATTGAGGAATCCATCGAGGAATAATGCATAGGAGATTTGTTTATGATGACAGGAAAAATAAAGTTAAAATCAAAAATAATACGGTTTTTAGTGAGCGTAATGCTGCTGGCGGAGGTGTTGAGCTTTGGGCCGAACGTATGGGCGGATGAAACGTCTGAGGTTTATTTTGAAGAGCCGGAAGTTGCCATGACTCCGGCAACAACCAAAAAACTAAAGCTAATCGGCGCTAAATCCAAGGTGAAATGGTCAAGCAGCAATAAAAAAGTAGCCGATGTAAACAGTTCGGGTAAAGTTACCGCCAAGGCAAAGGGAACAGCCAGGATTACGGCTGTGCATAACCAGGTGGAATATTATTGTGATGTGGCCGTTTCCTATGGCATTTACACGACAAGCGATAAAATGTGTTATGAGGACATAAAAGGGAATTTCGGAATGACGGGCCGCTGGTTTAAGAAGAAGATCGGAGGCGGGAAATACTATTTTACGAATGCAGACGGAAGCGCCGTTTACTTTAAAGTTACGGGGAGCAAATTCGTCAATGTCAATTTTGCTTCCAATACTTCAAAAGGAACGCCGTATTTTGCGTACTCCGTGGACGGAAAAAGCATGAAGCGTAGTTTGATCAGTAAGAAGAAGATCAGCGTAGGCAATACCAAGACGCATTATGTCCGGCTGGTTATAGATGCGACGTCCGAATATGAAAACCGATGGGGCAAAGAAGCCGGCGTTGCCATAAAAAAGATTCAGCCGGTATCGAAAAACGGAGTCGTTACGGCGGTGAAGCCAAAGAATGATGTGATTGCTTTTTATGGAGACAGCATTTCCAAGGGCGTAAGGACTTTAAACTGGGGGACGCCTTCCGGCACAAGCGCGACGCACAGCTATGCGTGGTATTGCGCGAAAGAGTTAAATATGACGCCGTATATTTCGGGGTTTGGAGCATCCGGAATTGTACAGAAGGGAACGGCGGACAGATGTTATAATGTAATCAAGAAATTTTCCGCATCCAGAAAAGCAGATGATTTTGACGCGGATTTCATAGTTTTGGAGCATGGAACAAACGATGTTTTTACATATGGAAATATCTATGTAAACGAGTATAAGAAAGTCTTAGAGCTTCTCCATAAAAAACATCCGAAAGCAAAAATTTTGGCTATGATACCTTTGAATCAGATTCACGCGGACGAAATCAGAAGCGCTGTTTCTTCCTATAAAAAATGGTGTACCGTTGTCGAAACCTCTTCGTTGCAGTTAAGTTATACGGATGGAATACATCCCAGCGCAGCGGGCGCAAAGAAAATGGGCAAATATCTGGCCAAAAAAGTTGCCGCTAAGAGGAAATCTTCTTCAAAATAGCGGCGTCCGGTGATGACAGTGGATGATTATATTGTAGTAGATTTGGAAATGACAGGGCTGAATCCAAGGAAAGACCGTATTTTGGAAATCGGGGCTGTCAAAGTGAAAGGAAAGCGGATAACAGCAACGTTTTCAAAACTGATCCGGCCTAACGCTGCATTGAACCCGAAGCTAATCGAGCTTACAGGAATTACAGATGAAGAAGCGGCATCGGGAGATGACCTGGATGTTGCGGTTCTTCAGTTCTTGGAATTTGCGGAAGAATTGACATGGGTCGGCCATAACATTATTTTTGATTACAGTTTTATCAAACAGTGGGAGATTAACCGCCGCATAAAGCAGACGCGTTATGCCGTTGATACGTTAAAGATAGCCCGCAAATGCCTTCCTGATCTGGAAAAAAAGACATTGGATCATTTGTGCGGGCGCTATGGAATTGAAAGACTGGTCCGGCACAGGGCGTTGGAAGACGCAGCCGCAAATCAGGAATTGTATGAAAAATTAGAATTTCAGTTTATAAACCATTCGCCGGATTTGTTTGTGAAGAAAGAGCTGCAGTACAGGGCAAAGCGGCAGACGCCGGCGACGCAGAGACAGAAAGAATGGCTGATGCATCTTTCGAAATGTTATGAACTGAATACAGACATTCCGATTGAGCAGTTAAGCCGCAGCGAAGCGTCCCGCCTGATGGACCGGCTTATTCTTCAATATGGGAAGAACGCAGTTTTGGCAGGACGTGAGAGGTAAAAGAATCGTCCATAGAGGAGAGGGCGTGGAAAATGTCCTGAATTTTTTCCGGTGTATTTTGCTCATCATACAGCCGGGCAAGCATCAGATAGATTCTGCTGCTGTCTATGCGAAGAGACATGGCGTATTCCAGTATGGAAATGGCAGCTTCGTACCGTTGCAGAGTATTTTCCCTTTCCGCATAGTTTAAGAGCGTATCGGAAAGCAGATGGTAATTGTTGTCACATTCGCTTAATTCGTTTAAATTGGCGGGGCCATACATAAGTTTTAAGTCCGTATTAGAATACATGGACAGATTGAGCATTTTCCGGCCGGAAAGATCTTTTAAGATTTTTACGTATTGAGAAAGCTCTTCATCCGCATCTTCATCAAGTAAAAGCGCATCGGCGGTATAGGGCAGATAATTCAGGTTGGAAATATCCTTTTTCCGGGTCGCGTTTGCCTGACGCTCTCTTTCTAGAAATGCTTCGTTTGTATTTTCCTGCCGGCGTGTCTGCTTTCCGCGTTTCATTGCGAGAAATAAAACAAACACTACGGAGGATATGAAAAAAACAGGAATGGGGAAATTCATAAAATGTCTCCTTTCTGAAATATATAAAATTTAAAATGAGGTGATAGCATGTATAACTTTTTTAACCCGAAGCGAAACCGCAGGATTGCAGGAATTGTTGTAATTATATTGGTCGCTTCCATGGTCGTAACAGCGATTGCATCTTTTATCGTATAGCTCATATGTTACAAATATACAGAAATCGCAGGATTATGTCAATTATATTTGTGCATATGCATCTTGAAAAATATGTACAAGATGATTTAAAATGAAAATGATCGAATAGTGAAACAACACAGAGAGGATGATAACATGAAGAAATATTTCAGATTGCTTCCGTTATTCCTGCTGGTATTTGCAGTTGGATTTGCAGGACGTTCCCTGATGGTGGTTGATGCAGATGAAAAGGCGGTCATTCCCAATACGGTGTATATTGGAGACATTGACGTCAGCGGAATGACAGCATCCGAAGCAAAACAGGCGCTTGAATCTTATGTAGATTCGTTGAAGGAGACGGTATTTACTTTAACAACAGGAGATAAGAGCATACAGGTTTCCGCGGAAGATATGGGGCTTGCTATTTTAAATCAGGAAGTGATAGACGAGGCGTTGAATCTTGGTAAGACAGGTAATTTAATTGCCCGTTACAAAGATAAGAAGGACCTGGAAAAAGAACCGAAACGCTTTGATATTGTTTTTGGAAGCGACGAAGATAAAATTGCAACGCTGCTTGGAGTCAATGCGGATAATCTGAATCAGCAGGCAGTGAACTGTGGATTGAAGCGTGAAAACGGATCATTTACGATTACGGAAGGCGCGGACGGCATTGATGTGAATGTAGAAGAATCTGTTCAGGCAATTCAGGATTATCTGGCAGAGGAATGGACCGGCGCAAATGCTTCGATTGCGCTTTCCACCAGGGTTACAAAGCCGCAGGGCTCAAGAGAAGAGTTGTCAAAGGTAAAAGACGTTTTAGGGTCTTTTCATACCGATTACAGTTCTTCCGCGGCAGGAAGAGCGAAAAATGTGCAGAATGGAGCTGCCAAAATTAACGGCTCCGTTGTGTTTCCCGGCGAGCAGTTTTCTGTTTATGAAGCGGTCAGCCCATTTGACGCGGAAAACGGATACGAGTTGGCGGGCTCTTATGAGAATGGAACAACCGTTCAGACATATGGGGGCGGCATCTGCCAGGTTTCCACGACCCTGTACAATGCGGTGATTCTTTCGGAATTACAGGTGGATGAGCGTTATAATCATTCTATGATAGTCACATATGTGAAACCTTCTATGGATGCGGCGATTGCCGGGACGTCAAAGGATTTGAAATTTACAAACGATACGGACGCTCCGATTTATATTGAAGGTTACACCAGCGGGGGACAGCTGTATTTTACGATTTATGGACAGGAAACCCGCCCTTCCAACCGGAAGGTTACTTATGAAAGCGAGACGCTTAGCCAGACAGACCCGGGAGTTACGCTTAAGGCGGACGGGGGACACGGAATCGGGTATTTTGCAACGGTTTCCAGTTCTCATACAGGCTATACCGCAAGGCTCTGGAAGGTTGTGACGGTAGACGGCGTAGAAGAGAGCAGAACAGAGTTTAACAGCAGCAGATATAATCCTTCTAACAAAATTCTTGCCGTAGGCGTGGGTACGGATAATCCGGAAGCGGCGGCTCAGATGGCGGCTGCAATTGCCACGGGAGACGAGGCCACGGTACGCAATACGGCGGCGGCATTGGCCGGAGATCCGGCGGCCCAGGCAGCAGCGGCAGCGGCAGCACAGGCAGCGGCGGAACAGGCGGCGGCAGAGGCGGCGGCAGCGGCAGCGGCTCAGGCAGCGGCGGCAAATGCAGGAGTGCAGGATCAGTAATTGCATACGTGAGAATGATAATAAATATAAGGCTGTCTTTTCGGACAGCCTTATTGTGAGGTTTTATGAGAATAGGAAAATTACCGGAAAGCGTATTAAAGCGCTCCGTTTTAAAACAAATTCATACCAGACGAAAAGAGGTTATTCTTGGCGCGGCCGTAGGAGAAGATTGCGCGGCGGTTGAGCTGGAGGAAGATGAAATTTTTGTTTTGTCTTCGGATCCGGTGACCGGAACTGCGACAGATATTGGAAGTCTGGCAATATGGGTCACTTTGAATGATTTGGCCAGCGCCGGCGCTTTGCCGATTGGCGTCATGCTTACCGTTTTGCTGCCGGAAAATATTTCGGAACAGGAAATACGGGAAATGGTGCATCAGGCAGAGGAAGCATGCAGTCTTGCAGACGTGCAGATTATGGGAGGGCATACGGAAGTTACAAGTGCCGTATGTCGTCCGGTCATTACCGTTACAGGCGTGGGAAAAGCCAAAAAAGGCGGACTTATCTCAACTTCCGGGGCCAAAGCCGGAATGGACATTGTTGTGACGAAATGGGTGGGCCTGGAAGGAACTTCTATTTTGGCAAAAGAAAAGAAAGAGGCGCTTTTGACGCGGTTTTCCGAACATTTTATTTTACAGGCGCAGAAACTGGATCATATGCTCTCTGTACTTCCGGAAGCGTCTGTCGCCGTAAAATCCGGGGTAGGGGCAATGCATGATGTGACGGAGGGAGGCATTTTTGGCGCGCTATGGGAGATGGCGGAGAGTTCCGGGGTAGGGCTTTTCATTGAATTAAAGAAAATCCCGCTGAAACAGGAAACCGTTGAGATTTGTGAATTTTTTCACATCAATCCATACGAGCTGATTTCTAGCGGAGCAATGCTGATGGCGGCAGAAGACGGCAATCGCCTGGTATTGGATTTAAAACAGGCCGGTATTTTCGCCACGGTCATTGGCAAGGCAACCGCGGGAAATGACAGGGTTCTTGTGAACGGAGAAGAACGCAGATTTTTGGAACCGCCGAAGACGGATGAATTATATAAAGCAATATCATATCATTAAATAAGGAGAATGCATATGCGGGAAAAAATGTTGACTTTTATAGAAAAAAACAGCCGGATTGATTTAAAAGAGCTTGCGATAGTGCTTGGAGTTGATGTTGCGACTGTTATGAACGAGCTGGAGGCAATGGAGGCGGAGCATGTTATTTGCGGGTATCATACATTGATCAACTGGGATAAGACAGGGATCGAGAAAGTGACGGCTATGATTGAAGTCCGTGTGACGCCGCAGAGAGGCATGGGATTTGATAAAGTGGCGGAGCGTATCTATAATTATCCTGAGGTGGAGTCGGTATATTTAATATCCGGCGGTTTTGATTTTATGGTGATTTTGGAAGGAAAGACGCTGCGGGAAGTGTCTCAGTTTGTTTCGGAAAAGCTTTCTCCTTTGGATTCTGTTTTATCAACCAAAACAAATTTTATACTCAAAAAATACAAAGATCACGGAACTGTTATGGCAGAGCCGGGCAGGGATGAAAGGATGAAGATAACACCATGAGAAATCCACTATCAAGAAGAATTGCAGAAATTGAACCTTCCGGCATTCGTAAATTTTTTGACGTTGTCAATGAAATGGAAGAAGCGATTTCTCTTGGCGTAGGAGAGCCGGATTTTGACACGCCCTGGCATATCCGGGACGAGGGAATTTATTCTCTGGAAAAAGGAAGGACGTTTTATACATCAAACGCCGGATTAAAAGAATTGAAAGTAGAAATTGCAAAATATTTAGACAGAAAATTTCATATTGCTTATGATTATGAGCATGAAATACTGATTACGGTCGGGGGCAGCGAGGCGATTGATATTGCCATGCGCGCCATGCTGGATCCGGGAGACGAAGTCATTATTCCGCAGCCCAGCTTCGTCTGTTACGCGCCGTGCGCCGTGCTTGCAAACGGCACGCCCGTCATTATTGAGCTCAAAGCGGAAAATGAGTTTCGCCTGACGGCAGAAGAATTAAAAGCCGCCATTACGCCAAAGAGCAAGCTTTTAGTTCTTCCATTTCCCAATAATCCCACAGGATCTATTATGAGCCGGGAGGATTTGGAGGAGATTGCCAGAGTGGTCAGGGAGTATGATCTTTATGTATTGAGCGATGAAATTTATGCGGAACTTACATACGGCAAAGAGCCGCATGTATCCATTGCCTCTTTGCCGGGAATGAGGGAGAGGACAATTGTGATCAACGGATTTTCCAAAGCCTACGCGATGACCGGATGGCGTCTCGGGTATGCATGCGGCCCCAGGATCATCGTTGAGCAAATGCTAAAAATCCATCAGTTTGCTATTATGTGCGCGCCGACAACAAGCCAGTACGCGGCAGTAGAGGCGCTGCGCAACGGAGACGACGACGTGGTTCGGATGCGGGATGAGTATGACGGCAGAAGGCGGTATCTTTTGCATCGTTTTCGCAAGATGGGCCTTGAGTGCTTTGAACCGTACGGCGCATTTTACATGTTTCCCTGCATTGCTGAATTTGGCATGACATCTGAGGAGTTTGCCGAGAAGCTTTTAGAGACGGAAAAAGTCGCGGTAGTGCCGGGGACGGCCTTTGGACTGGGAGGAGAAGGATTCATCCGCGTTTCTTACGCCTATTCACTGGAAGATTTGAAAAAGGCGCTGGAGCGGATTGAGCGTTTTGTAAATTGTTTGAGGAAAAAAGATGGCGTTTAATATTGTATTATATGAGCCGGAAATACCGGCAAACACCGGTAATATTGGCAGAACCTGTGTGGCGGCGAACGCAAGGCTGCATTTGATTGAGCCGCTTGGCTTTCGGCTGAATGAAAAAGAAATCCGGCGTGCGGGCATGGATTACTGGAAGGATCTGGATGTAAGCGTCTATGTGGACTGGGAGGATTTTTTAGCCAGAAATCCGGATGCGAAAATTTATCTGGCTACGACAAAAGGCCGGCATATTTATACGGAAGTGTCTTACGAACCAGATTGTTATCTTGTGTTTGGAAAAGAGAGCGCCGGGATACCGGAAGAAATTTTGGTGGAACATCCGAACGAGTGTATACGGATACCAATGATTGGAGAAACGCGTTCCCTGAATCTTTCAAATTCAGCCGCCGTTATTCTATACGAAGCGCTGCGGCAGAATCAGTTTCGGGATATGAAGCTGGAAGGGGAACTTCATTATTTGGACTGGATGAGCAAAGGACAATAAGCAATGGGAATTATCAAAGCGAGTAAACTTGTGCATGAGTATATCAGGCGTGATGAGGAAGGAAATGTAGAATCCATTCAGACGGCTTTGGATCATGTGGATCTGGATGTGCAGGAGGGAAGTTTTATTGCAATTTTGGGACATAACGGATCGGGCAAATCAACACTTGCCAAGCATATCAACGCGCTGCTTTCGCCCAGTGAAGGAACTCTTTGGGTAGATGGAAAAGATACCGGCGATCTGGAGCATTTATATGAAATACGCCGTGCCGCGGGGATGGTGTTTCAAAATCCGGACAATCAGATTATTGCCAGCGTGGTAGAGGAAGACGTTGGATTTGGGCCTGAAAATATGGGAGTTCCAACCAAAGAAATTTGGAGCCGGGTGGAAGAGAGCTTAAAGTCCGTGGGCATGTTAAAGTACCGCAGTCATTCTCCGAACCGCCTTTCCGGCGGTCAAAAACAGAGGGTTGCGATTGCAGGGGTAATGGCCATGGAGCCAAAGTGCATTGTGCTGGACGAACCTACGGCAATGTTAGACCCAAACGGCAGAAAAGAAGTTTTGAATGCGGTGCATGAATTGAATCGAAAAAAGGGTATTACGGCGCTTCTGATCACGCATTACATGGAAGAAGTGGCAGACGCGGATTACGTTTATGTTATGGATGCGGGAAAAATAATTATGCAGGGGACGCCAAGGGAAGTTTTTTCCAGGGTAGAGCTGTTAAAGGAACATCATTTGGATGTTCCGCAGATTACGATGCTTGCTTATGAGCTGAAGAAAGCCGGAATTCCTCTTTCAGACGGAATCCTGACCAGAAAAGAGCTGGAAGATGAATTGCTGCGTATTAATAGGAGTGGAAAATAACAATGCCCATTATTTTAGATAAGGTAAATTATATTTACAGCGAAGGAACCTCATACGAAGTCAGGGCGTTAAATAATATCAACCTGAAAATTGAGGACGGACAGTTTATCGGAATCATCGGTCATACGGGTTCCGGCAAATCTACCCTGATTCAGCATTTGAACGGGTTAATGCGCGCAACTTCCGGCGGGATTTATTTTAACGGCAGAGATATATACGAGGAGGATTTTGATCTGAAAGAGCTGCGTACCAGAATAGGACTCGTTTTCCAGTATCCGGAACATCAGCTTTTTGAGACGACGATTTTTGAGGACGTCTGCTTTGGCCCGAAGAATCAGGGGCTTAGTAAGAATGAAGCCGGCCTTCGGGCTTTTGAGGCGTTAAAGAGCGTCGGAATGCCGGAATCCCTTTATTATCAGTCTCCGTTTGATTTGTCGGGAGGGCAGAAGAGACGTGTTGCGATTGCAGGGGTTCTTGCCATGAAACCGGAAGTCCTGATTTTGGACGAGCCGACGGCAGGGCTGGATCCTGGCGGCAGAGACGAAATATTAGATTTGATTGCCAAAATGCATCAGGAGCAAAATATGACGGTTATTTTAGTTTCCCACAGTATGGAAGACGTGGCCAAATATGTACAGCGTATCATTGTGATGCATGACGGGGGAGTTTTGTATGACGGTTCGCCCAGGGAAGTGTTTCAACATTACAGGGAGTTAGAAACCATCGGGCTTGCGGCGCCGCAGGTGACATATTTGATGCATGAGCTCAAAGCGGCGGGCATGGACGCGGATGTTGGCGCAATAACGGTAAGGGAAGCAAAAGACAGCATTTTAAGCATATTAAGGCAGAAGGAAAAATTATGTTAAGAGATATCACAATCGGCCAGTACTATCCTGCAGATTCCGTCATTCACAGGCTGGATCCGCGCGTAAAATTAATGGGAACATTTTTGTATATTATATCCTTGTTTTCTTTTCGGGGCATTGCGGGGTTTTTGCTGGCCACATTGTTTTTGATCGCTGTGATACGACTGTCAAAAGTGCCTTTTTCCTATATGGTGAAAGGATTAAAGGCGATCGTGATTCTTATGGTCATTACAGCTGTTTTTAATTTGTTTTTGACGCCCGGAGATGAAGTGTTGGTTCATGTATGGGTGTTTACGATTACGCTTCAAGGCGTCAAAAATGCGGTGCTTATGCTGCTGCGCCTGATTTATCTGATTGTCGGCGCTTCTATTATGACGCTTGCCACAACGCCAAACCAGCTTACGGACGGATTGGAAAAAGCCTTGATGCCATTATCCAAAATAAAAGCGCCTGTGCATGCAATTGCGATGATGATGTCCATTGCTCTTCGGTTTATTCCGATTTTGATTGAGGAAACGGATATTATTATGAAGGCGCAGATGGCCAGAGGAGCCGATTTTGAAAACGGCAATTTAGTCAGGCGCGCAAAGAGCATGGTGCCGCTGTTAGTTCCCTTGTTTGTCAGCGCGTTTCGCCGTGCGGATGATTTGGCCATGGCAATGGAGGCAAGATGTTATGTGGGCGGCAGCGGAAGAACGAAGATGAAACCGCTTCGCTATGCAAAGAGAGATTATCTGGCGTATGTTATTTTAGCGGTTTATATTGGCGGGATTTTTGCGCTTCGGATTTGGTTGTAAGTAAGTTCGAAAGGGGAATGCTATGCGGGTTTGTCTTACCGTTGCGTATGACGGAACAAATTATCACGGCTGGCAGGTGCAGCCGAATGGGATTACGATAGAGTCTGTATTAAATCAGGCTCTTTCTGATTTACTGGGAGAAAAAATTACAGTGACCGGGGCAAGCAGGACAGATTCCGGCGTGCATTCTTTGGGGAATATCGCTGTTTTTGACACGGATACGAGAATTCCTGCGGATAAGATTTCTTATGCGCTAAACCAGAGGCTGCCGAAAGATATTGTGGTGCAGGAATCCAGGGAAGTGGCGCAAGATTTTCATCCAAGGCGCTGCGAAAGCAGAAAGACGTATGAGTATCGGATATTAAACCGCAGATTTCCGGATCCGACCAGAAGATTTCATACGTATTTTTACCATCACGATCTGGACGTGGAAAAAATGCAAAGAGCAGCCCAATATCTGGTAGGGGAGCATGATTTTAAGAGCTTTTGTTCGATTCATGCGGCTGTTGAGTCAACGGTGCGCACTCTTTATGCGCTGGATGTAAAAAAAGAGGGCGATGTGATT
>CAJUJL010000034.1 GCA_910586725.1 uncultured Lachnospiraceae bacterium
TACACTGAAAAAAGCCCAATTCTTTTTCAAAGAATCAGACTTTTTCAGTGCCCTCTAAATACAAGCTTTGCAGGGATTTACCTTTTTATTCAAATTCCACCGTCCCCGGCGGCTTACTCGTAATATCGTAAAACACTCTGTTTACTCCCGCAACTTCATTTACAATCCTTCCCATAACTCTTTGTAACAAAGAAAACGGAATTTCTGACGCTTCTGCCGTCATAAAATCAAGGGTATTAACGGCGCGCAGCGCCACTGCATAATCATACGTTCTCTCATCTCCCATAACGCCAACGGAACGCATATTAGTCAGCGCTGCAAAGTACTGATTGATTTCCTGATCCAGTCCGGCCTTTGCAATCTCTTCTCTGAAAATAGCGTCGGCTTTTTGGACTATTTTCACTTTTTTGGGCGTCACTTCCCCGATAATGCGGACGCCTAAACCCGGTCCGGGAAATGGCTGGCGAAACACCAGATATTTTGGAATCCCAAGCTCCAGTCCCGCTTTCCTGACTTCATCTTTAAATAAATTGCGCAGCGGTTCCACAATTTCTTTAAAATCCACATAATCGGGCAATCCTCCCACATTATGATGCGATTTGATCATGGCGGATTCGCCTCCAAGCCCGCTTTCCACTACATCCGGGTAAATCGTTCCCTGAACTAAAAAATCCACGGTTCCAATCTTTTTCGCCTCTTCCTCAAAAACACGGATAAATTCTTCTCCGATCACTTTTCTTTTCTGTTCCGGTTCCGTAATGCCCGCAAGCTTATGATAAAATCTCTCCTGCGCATTGACACGGATAAAGTTAAGCTCATAAGAACCTTTCGGTCCAAATACCGCCTCAACCTCATCTCCTTCCTTATCACGCAGCAATCCGTGATCTACAAAAACACACGTAAGCTGTTTCCCGATTGCTTTTGACAGCATAACCGCGGCGACTGACGAATCCACGCCTCCTGAAAGCGCGCAAAGAACTTTTCCGCTTTCTACTTTTTTACGTATCTCCTGAATTGATTCCTCCACAAAAGAATCCATGCGCCAGCTCCCTTTGCAGCCGCATATATTCCGCACAAAATTACGCAGCATCTTCGTGCCTTCCTGAGTATGCAAAACTTCAGGATGAAACTGCATTAAATAGAGATTTTCCGCCTTGTTTTCTGCCGCAGCAACAGGACAATCCACCGTATGCGCCGTAATTTCAAATCCCGGCGCTTCTTTTGCGATATAATCAAAATGGCTCATCCAGCATATCGTCTTCTCCGAAATATTAGAAAACATCAGCGATGCCGTATCAACAAAAACTTCTGTTTTTCCGTATTCTCTTACAGGCGCATGCTCTACCTTTCCACCCAGAAGATGCATCATCAGCTGCGCGCCATAACAAAGTCCCAATACCGGGATGCCCAATTGAAATAATTCTCTGCTATACGTTGGAGCCCCTTCTTCATAACAGCTGTTCGGTCCGCCAGTTAAAATAATCCCTTTGGGATTCATCTCTTTTATCTGCTCTGGCGGCGTGCGAAAAGAATAAATTTCACAATATACATTACATTCCCGAACGCGCCTTGCAACAAGCTGATTATACTGACCGCCAAAATCAATCACAATTACCTTTTCCCGCTCCATCTCTCCACTTCCTTCCAAATTTCTCTGATTTCTTTTCCATTATAAGAAAGTGCGATTCGAAAGACAAGAATTTTTTTATCTGCGGCTCTGAAGTTCTCTCGTATTTTCTTCTACGCGCCTTTTTGACAGTGGATAAATTACAAGAAAGACAAAAGCCACAACCGTATAAATAACTGCCGGAAACAATGTGGAAAGACCATAAATAGAATTTCTTACCGCGTTGGTCTGCTCTGCCGCGAGAGAATCATAACCGATGGCGGATAACGCAAATCCCCCCAGTCCGCCGGCCAGAGCCTGTCCCACTTTTCTGGCAAAAGAATATACGCCGTAAATCGTCCCGTCATCTCTCTGCATTGTCTTCACTTCTTTATCATCAATGACATCTGTGATCATCGCCCATACCGTCATATTAAACAAATACATGCCTCCGATACTGGCAATAAAATTTAATATGATATATATCCATACATTTGTAATCCTCATAAGATAAATAATCAAAAATAAAACCGCTGCCAATACGCAGCCGCCGGCAGTCAGCTCTTTTCTTCCAAAACGTTCTACCAGTTTGCCCGCCACTGCCGCCAAAAGAATTGCGGCCGGAAGTCCCAGTAAATTATTGACAGAAAGCGCTTTTGTATCTTTAAAATAATCTGCAAATAAAAATGTACTGATAGACTGACTCATAATCGTTGCGCAAAGCGTCAATATTGAAATCAAAATCATAGCTAAAAGCGCGCGGTTGCCAAGCACGTCCCCTAACGTCTTTCCAATTGAAGTTCTGCTTCTTTGGGATTTGTGCTTTTGCAGACTTACCCTTTCCGTCACAAGCGCATAACACAAAAGATAACACACAACTGCCAATATGGAAAATACGCCCGCAACCCATGTAAACGAGGCGCCTATGACGACCTGATTGCCATCTGCATCCGTCCGGTAAATAAATATAGGAGCAATTACGCTGATTGCCACAGCCGCAAACGTAGAGCCCAAAGACCGATAAACCGACAAAGACTGCCTGTCTTTTGATTTATCCGAAATAACGGAAGCCATTGAACCATAGGGAATATTTACGGAAGTATAAAAAACGGAACCCCACAACAGATAAGTCACAAACATGTAAACGGTCTTTACCATCATGGAAGCGTCCGCCAGCCAGCTCTGGTACATAAGGAAACTGGATATTGCCACAGGAATAGACATGCGCAGAATCCATACCCGGAATCTGCCCCTTGGATTTTCACGCGCAGAATCGGCAATCCGTCCCATCCCCACATCTGTAAATGCGTCTACACATCTTGCCACCATAAATAATACGCCAACCATAGCGGCGTCAATTCCCCAGACTTTTGTATAAAATACCATCAGATACGTACTTGCAAAAATAAAAGTAAAGTCATTTCCAAAATCTCCGAACATATATCCGATTTTATCTTTAAAGCCAAATGCGGTTGTATCCAAATTGTCCATTTTCCCAAAGCCTCCAACATCAATTTCATTTTACGGCTTTAGCGTTTCCATTATTTTTAAAAATATGTAAAATCACAAATTTTTCTTCATTACCCGGTTTTATTGCATAACAATACCGGCAGAATGCGTTCCTGCCGGCGCTGTTGATACAATAACATTTCATTCTGCTTATATATGCTGATGCAGATATTTCTCTCTTGTAGCAAGACCTCCCCGAATATGCCTTTCTGATTTATTTACATCCAGCACCTTTCTTGCACTCTTTGCAAGGGCCGGATTTATCTCAGGGAGGCGTTCCGTTACGTCTTTATGTTTCGTCGTAGCTTTTTAGAACGATATTTCTTCCAAACCCAAATCCCCAGGAATCCGCAGATAAATATCCACATTGCCGTCCTTGTCCACTTCTATTTTCTGAACGATGTGCTTGAGCTGAGCATTTGTCATTTGTTGTACATCAGTAATATCTTCTATAGTCTTGAAAGTATTATTCAGAATTGCTTCTAAATGCTCTCCCTTGGTTAAATTGTAAGATACCATTTTCAGTTCTTTTTCTAAGCGCTCAATTTCGTTTCGCATACCGCCGATTTTTTCATTCAATTCCTCACGGGAAATTAAATCATCGGTATACATGTTCATGTATTTTTCACGGGATTTTTTCAGTTTTATCAGTTTTTCTGTCAATTCGTTTTCATATTTCAGATTCTCGTTTTTCGATTTATAAACACGCTGAAATTCCCTGATCACATACTGAATCACTTTCTTCTTTTGCTTTAAAACTTCTGTAAAATACTCCTGCAAAACCTTTATCAGTTCCCCTTCATCTATGGTCACTGCATTCGGACAACTGTCTGCGCCTTTCCCATTATGCCCGGAACATATCCAGCGAATATAAGTATTTTTATATTTCCGAACACTTCTCCGGAACGACCAGCCGCACTCTTTACATTTAATCAGAGTTGAAAACAAATGCTTATTGCTTTGACGTTCTCTTGTCATTTGGAATGCGTCATGACGGGAGCTCAAAATTTCCTGCGCTTTTTCAAATGTCTCATCATCAATAATCCGAAGTTCCGGTCGATCTACTACCATCCACTCTGTTTCATCTTTTTCTATACGCTGTCCAGTCAGAAAATCGGAAACCTCCTGCTTACCATTAATAATTTTACCAGTATAAAGTTCATTGGATAAAATGCGGCATGTCGCATTCTGACTCCATTTGCAGTTTCGCTTCGTCCTGATTCCTCTATCATTCAGTTTATTGGCAATAGCAGCTCCGCCGAATCCCTCTTCCGTGTACCACTTGTAAATCTGGCGAATCACTTTCGCTTCTTCTTCGTTAATCGTAAGATTAAAATATTCTCCGATTGTCTTATCGTATCCATAAACGATATTCGGAACCCGCCCTTTTTCCGCGTTCATCTTCTTCCCAAACTTTACACGCTTTGAAGTGTTGGCGCTTTCTTCCTGCGCTAATGCACCAAAAATGGTAAGAATAAATTCACTATTACCCATACTGGTCATGTTGGCTGTAAGAAATTGCGTTTCTATGCCAAGCGCTTTCAGTTTGCGTATATTCTGCAACAAATCTACGGTATTTCTTGCAAAGCGGGAAATATCTTTCACCACCACCATGTCAAAAAAACCATGATCCGCATCGGACATCATACGAAGAAATTCCTTACGGTTTTTGATTTTGGTTCCGGAAATTCCCTCATCTGCATATAATCTTACCAACGTGTCGCCGGTGCGCCTGGTATATTCGGAAAAAAACTCTTTCTGCGCTTCCAGGCTGTTGAGCTGATCCGTTTTGTCGGTGGAAACTCGGCAATAGGCTGCTATATTCATATCGAATACCCTTTCAGTTTTATTTATATCATCCTGTTACATCTTTATGCAATGCGTCATGGAGAGTAATAACTTACAATCTCCTGTTCCAATTTTACATCCTGCTTGAGCATATACTTCACCGTTTCCTGATAAATATCATTCTCAGACAGCGTTTTCAGACGTTTCCTGTCATTTTGGGAAAGACTGAGCAGACAGCTTTTGTATCGGGAATCCTGCAACTCATTTATAGACATCCGGTAAAGCACAAACGGAATTTCTGTAATCCTGCACAGATTATTATGTATATGAAAGCCACCGGCATCAATATCTCCAAAATGAAAGTACCGGACTCCTGGGTTATCCCTGTATATCATCTTTAAGAAGTCTCGTTGAAACCTGTTTGCATATCCGCCCAGATAGAAATAAGACGTATCTGCTTCTCTGCACCGCATATATGATGTTTTATTCTCCACCGTAATAAATCGCTGATTATTGACGATAATCTTTTCGATTTCATCCAATTCATCCGCATAAAACTCTACACCGCTTCGAAAATTTCCAAGTTCCAGAGTCCTTTCGGATTTCACAATTATAATATCTCCTTTTAGACATATTTTCTGCTTTTCCTTTACAATTTGATAGTCTCTTAATATCTCGTCCAAAAGTTCATTTTCTTCACAGGGTTTTTTCCAGAATTTTCGAATCAGCCCACACACTATATCCAGCGTATTATCTTCCAGGTACTTCGAACTTCCATAAATCAGCATAGATGCCTCGCGTACATACAAGGGCCTCTCATTCTGCTCAATAAAAATCAATGCCCTTAACACCTCTTTTGTCTGTTCATAGTCCTTTGGCGCCACATTTTTATCAAGACACGCCTGAAGCTTTGCACATTCCTGATCCGCAACCGGAGAATAACCGCTGTACTGTTCAATGATTTTCTTTATCTGTTTCATTTTTTCATGCTTCGATACATACTGATAGCGCTCCGTCAAATATCGTTCCGCTTCCTCCACTTTATCATCAACCAGATAGATCGAAGAAATCTCATTGCTGAATTTCCTCATTTCAAAAGTCAGAAACCCTTTTTCCCGGTATTTGCCGGCAGTTTCATTGATGGCATTGATCTGCTCCAGATCTCCGTCATTCCGATTGTATCCTCTGTACAATTCCATCGGCTTAATCTGCGTTCTCCTGTTAATACGACCAGTCCCGCTGTCTTTTTTGCTCTTTCTATATTTTTCAACCAGAAGAAGCAGCATCTTTTCTTCATAATTAATCATAAGCTTTCTCCCCATGGAACTGCACAATACCAAGCTGCATGCTGTCTGGCCGTACTCGAAGCACCGGCAAAATCACCTCACATTCACTGCCGATTGACTCCGTCTTATCGGGTGAACAGAAAATCACCTGCAAATTCTGTTTTTTCATAAAATCCAGCATCAGCTTCACATTGCCTGGATCCATTTTAGCGAATGGCTCATCAATAAATACCAGTCTGGCAGAATTCACCTTCTGATTGTAAATCATAAGCAATGCGGAAGATAAAATTAACAAATAAGGAATCTGCACCTCCGCACCGGAGTTAAACCCTGTCTGGCGCGACAATTTTGCACGATCCAGAATATGATTGCTCATAAGAATCTCATATGTCATATAATTCCGGTAATCCGCAAAACGTGCGATGGTTTCATCGCTGCTTTTCTCGATAATCCGATTAATAATCTGTTTCAGCTCCCATTCCAGATGCTCACCCTCATCGTCCGATACGGAAGTCACCATACCGAGAGTCATCTGTCCGGAGGTATCTCCCAGCTTTTCTCTTTCATCCAGATATTTCGCATACTCAATAATCTTAGCGTATTCCGATCCGTCTTTCAAATAACGAACATCAAACTGGTATCGGGTTGAGAAGTTCAATTTCGCCAGTTCTGCATTAATCTGTTTGAGGTCGTCCTGTGCATTGTCACAGGTCTTTAAAATTGTCAGTACAAATTCATTTTTGAAAATATCCTCGTAACGTTTCGTCTGATCATCCAGCTTTTTACGTATTTCCTGCAAATCATCCATCCAGATACGGTCTTTTCGCTTTGCATATACATCCCGGTCCGTCTCTCCAACCGGCATTGAACTGTCCGGGTGTTTTACATTATAGCCGGATTGCAGACCGATCAGTTCTTTCCCATGCTGCTCAATACTTCTTGATAAACGGCTTCTTGTCTCCAGGGCCAAAATTCCTCCTGCCCCTGTCATTCCGGCTTCCACATATTTTTCATATGCCTCAACTGCTCTCTGTACAACCGGATAAGCCGAAATCTCATATTCATTGAATTTTTCTTTTTCCTTATTTAGCGCCATTGTTTTCGTATCAATGGCATTCCCGCAGACCTGAATCGTTGTTTCCAGCCTACTGTTCTCGTTCATTACCTCTTTCTGCTCATTCTTTACTGCATCCTGTTCATCCAAAAGGCGCGATACCAGCTCACTCAGTTCCAGATATTCTCTGTTGTTCTTCTGTGCCTTTTTCAGTTTCTCCAGCTGTTTGTGCGATTCATTCAGTTCTTTTGTTGTCTGCTGATATTTTGCATGCGCATCATAATCATACTCTTTAAAAAATTCCTTGTCCTGACTCAATTGGTTTTTTCTGTCTGTAATCATTTTCCGGACAGAATGTTTTTTCTCACGCTCCGCCTGTAATTTTATAATTTCTTTTTCTGCGCATTTCCGATTCAGTTCAAATGTTTCCTGCCCCAGATAATAAGAGCGGATACGGTCAAAACGCAGGAAATAACTATCCATGGCAACAGACACACGTCCTTCCACAGAAATTGCATTTTCCCTGTTTCTAACATCCTCCAGCTTCACCGCATGCATTCTTCCCAACTGAAAATCAAAATATCTCTTTGCCACCATATTTTTAATGTTCAGGAAATGCACCACAGAATCTTTTTCCGGTTCAATTACTTTCTTCATCAACAGTTTAGTATTGAACAAATGTGCATATCTGTTCTGGGAACGATTCAGTACATCATCCGCAATGTCATAATACTTAGGATCCACCAATATCGTATACCGGCGAATACCAAGAAAAGACTCAATCGCATCTCGCCAGGACTCATCCGTAATGTCGATCACATACTCACAGGCAAATTTCGCCTCTGTCTGAAGTTTTCGTTTTTTAAACTCACGATTTATCTCATCTTTCAATCCCACATAATCCGGAATCTGAGCGTATGAATTTCGATGTTTTCTGGCTTCTTCCAGAATTTTCTCCTGCTCGCCTAACTTTCGCTCCAGTTTTTCTATTTCATGTCCAATCAAAGCGCCCTGCGCCGTAAAATCATCATAACTCTCATTTACCATCTGCTTTAACCCGGCAACTGCACTTTCTTTCTTAAACGCAGAACAGAAACTGCTGCAGAGCGAAGCCAGTATTTCCTTTTTTTCCACTTCACGTCCATCTTGTATAAATTCGCAGAGTATTTCACTTACCTTTATCTGAAACTGTTCTAGATCATTTTGGGCCAGAGAAATCCGTCGTTTTTCTTCTTTTAATACATCAAGACGTTTTTCTTCTTCCTGAATCATTTTTGTGCTGTCTAACTGGTTCAGACTGATTTGTGCCTGAATCAGTCTCTGATTAATTACATCACCTCTTTGTTCCAACGCCTCCAGTTTCTGTGCCATCTCACTCTTTTTCCTGGATGCAATATTCTGCTCGCGGATCTGTTCCTCAATCTCTGTATTTAATTTTTTCATCCGTCGGTAAACAATCTTAATATCATCCGCCAGCAATCGATTCTTCTCATTTTCACAGGTATCGTATTCACTAAGGATCTTTTCCAGTTCCTCAATTTCTTCCTGAATCAGGGAAAAAGTATCATTCAGCCGCTCAATGTTCCCCTTTGCCTCAATCAGTTTGGTAAAGTCCACATTTCGTTCCTCCAGAACACTCTCTCTGATGAATTTATCAATTTTTGCATTGGGATCATAAGACATAATGCCGCGCAGTTTCCGAAGATAGGCATTTACCTGATTAATATTCAGTTTCAGACCCGTCATCTGCATAAATTTCTGAATTCCCGGCTCCCGCAGAAGCAGAGTAAGTCCATATTTTTTCTGCAGCTGTGAAGCGGAATATGGCATCTTCATTTCATTTTGCACATATAAATGTTCCATATCATCCAGAGAAGTTTTGTCCGCAACATATCTTAGAGTCTGACAGTTGTTCGAAGCATTTGTCTCAATCACTGCTCCGAGAAGAAAAGACTTTTCTTCCACATCATCATAATATTCCTGTACAATATGGCTGTATACATTAGGCGCCTTGTCGGCCGGACGCATATAGGTTCCAGCCGTTGCATCAAGAAACCCTCTGGTATACGAAGAAAGTGTTCTGCTGCCTTTGTTTTCGGATGATTTGTTAAAAATCGTATCGCCAAATGCAGCATATTTAATAGCATCCAGCATAACCGACTTTCCATTTCCGTTTTTTCCTGCGATCAGTGTAAAAAAGCCGATAGGAGCCGTAACGTTGGAAAACCCATACCAGTTAATCAGGCGAACTTTTTTCAATAAAATCATACCTCGTCCTCCTCATAATCATCCGGATTTAACCGCAGTATCTCCTCTTCAGAATTGTCAGCAATCTCATCATCCGCCTCACTCCGTTTCAGATATTCATCTGCAACGGTTTGAAATTGCGGAATATCCCAGCCAAACTGCAGTGAGGGATAAAGCTGGATTTTCATATCCTCCCCATGATCATTTTCGTCAAAATTAATCAGACTGTACTTTTTGAATAGTTTAAAAGACGCAATCAGTTCCTGCTTCATCGGTACAACGCCATAAGATTTGATTTTATCAATCAAATCACCCTTTGTAACAAAATTCCCTTCATTGTATCCCAGATTTTCCAGATAGACCTTCCACAAAACCAGAAGCATGTGATACTGGATTGAGGAAAATGTAATTACATTCGCACGCTTTAGCCCCACCGTTTCCTCATCCTCTTCACTGACAATCAGCATACCGACACCCGTTTTTTCATCTACCAGAATATCAAATCCTATCATCCGAAGATATTCGGAAATGTCCTGTCGATTTGACTCTCTGGATACAAAAGAATATAATTTCTCGTCCTTCTCCCTGAGAATAAATGTAGATTCCAGCAATTTTCGAACACATCGCTTAAATAAAATACCATTTTCTTCTTTTATTATAATTTGTAAACTAATATCACTCATGAGATTTCCTCTTTATACTGATTTTGCTGATTGTTGCAACTTCTGTCTCAACAGTTCCCTCTTCAAATTCTACCTCATATGGGAATCCGGCCGTTCCTGAATAAATTATACTGGCAGCTACCATCATCGCATCGTCCCTTGTACGCACCTGGCATTCATTCACACTTAGCTTATCCCTTAGGAACGTCATCTGGTCAAAATAATCTTTTACATAATCAAGGCCGTATCTGTCCGGCGTCTCCGTCATAAGTTCATCCGTCAGCCGCTGTCTCTCTTCCTCTGAAAGCTCATCCATAACAATTCCGGCATTTTTCAGGTTTGGATTAGCCTTTTTCCGACGCTCAAAAGATTTTCTGCTGATAAATCCAATACTTTGCAGCTGATGTGTCTGCGCCAGCTGCTGCAAAACAAGTTCCCGGTTTTCCTCATCCATATCTTTTAACAGCATCAAAATTCGATTTATAACATGTTCAAGATTTGTGCCGCTGCTTAGCGCCATCAACATACGAGTCGCATACAAATTGTAGTAGACGTTGATTTTGCTATCAATATAATTCATTTCATGCTCGTATTCATAATTAATAAAGCATTCCAGTTCGCCAAACTGACGGTCAATTATCTCTTTTGCCTTGAATTCATCTGTATTTTTCAGTTTTCTATATTCGTTAAGCATTTTATCATAAAGTTCAGAACGTCTGAGTCGACGCAGCATTCTGTCAATCTCAGAAATATAGGAAGGAATCAGGCCGCTCTTTTTTATAAAGAAATAATCATTAAAAAAACGTGTCAGCAATTCATCTTTAATCAAAAACTGACCAAAACTGTTTACATCCGGCATTTTCATAACTGCATGCATGATCTCACGAATACTGTCTTTTAAAATCAAAAGTTCATTTTTCAGGTCACATTCGTTTTCTACCAGAGG
Organism: uncultured Lachnospiraceae bacterium; assembly: GCA_910586725.1. GTDB lineage: Bacteria > Bacillota > Clostridia > Lachnospirales > Lachnospiraceae > Roseburia_B. The sequence continues at coordinate 11,099 of CAJUJL010000034.1, forward strand.
CACAAGGATATTGGAATACGGTCGGATCGCACGGACACTGTCTTTTACCAGTGATGTTTTCAAAATCTCATAGATGGAAAAGATATGATTTGTAATTGCGCTATTCGTATCCTGATCAAAAATCCGATGAATCGCATCAATTAATTTGCGGCAGTAAGCGGAAACAGAAGCGATGTTATCCCCGCTACGCCCGATTTCCTTCGGCGTAATCCACCCACATGTGCGAAAATATCGTAAAATGGCGGATGCATTTTCCTGCGGACTCCTCACACTGCTGATCTCCTCACCAATATCTTCCGTCTCTATGGAATACAGACAATTCTGCAAATATATAATTAATATCTGTCTGGCATCCGTTTCATACAAAATCGGAATTTCTTTGGATTTTTCAATCAGCAGACTGATACATTCAAAATAAACCTCACGGTTTCTGCAGCAAAACGGATTAAAAAATTTATCATTCACACTATCAAAATATGACATTTCTTTACCTTCTCTATTGTTGTTTATCGTAAAGTAAAACTGCAGGTAATTATAAGGCTCTACAAAAACTCAGGAACAGGCAGCTCTATTTCAGACTCCACTTTGCATATCGATTTTTACCTTCTGCGGTCACTAATCCCGCCCTTTTCATTGCTTGCAATAGATTAGATACTTTCTTAGATTTCTGCTCATCACTTAAAACTTCCGGCAACGCTTTTTCCAACACTTCCATCAATTCCTGCTTACCTGCTTCTCCCATGGATTCTATTGCCTTAATAATCAATTGTTTGCAAATATCATCATCAAGCCCTTTGTTACGCACATATACCGCTTTCTGACCAACAATATCAGCCACTTTGAACGAAACAAAAACATTCGGATAACGTCCTTCTGCCAAACCTCGTTTCTTTAGGATTTTAAAACTTTCTTTCGATATTACTTCATGTTTTTGTATCTGGTCTAATAAGAATACAGTTCTCATATCCAAATCCGCATCAGAATACAAAAGTTGCGTATAATTTTTATCCAGTATTTTTCCATAAACCGTAACTTTAACTCTGTTAATTGTATTTAGATCATACGTCGGTAATGGAAAGCACTTATCCCGCTGTATCTGATACATCATTGGAATCCCCATGGAATTTGTATCAATCATATACAGATTCACCATAGCATTACATAAAAACACATTTCTATAATATGGCGGCTTATAACCAGGTTCCAACGCATGCTCTATTGTTTCCGGAATAAAAGCTCCTTCATTGATAAATACAAGCTTGTCCTCAAATTCCTCTACATTAATTTTCCCACGCAATCGATAATCTTGATGCGCAATACAATTATTAATAATCTCTTTTATCAACTCTGGTTCATATTGATCCACTTCATCAGGAAATAATGTCTGTTGACCTGCTATATATCGGTACTTTACATTTCTTATTCTCGAATAAACCTTGTCCACAGCCAGAAGCATCGGCATATCAAAATGTTCATATGCTTTTACAGAATTATCTGCATTATATAAGGTCCAAGTGATTCTTGGAATGAATCCATCAAAATAATGTGCAGATTCACTATTTCCCAGCAAAAGTAATGCGGTTCTGGTTATTTTTCCTTTAATAGTAATTCCCGCTTTATTTAATACTTCAATATCTGACAACTTATTCAAAACTTCCTGCGCTTTTTTCCTGTCGCTCTGATGTTTGGAGAACAATTCTCTTGCTCTTGCAACTGCTTCTAAATTCAGATCTTCCATCGAAGCATCTTCAACAATTTCTTTTGACCAGTCCATTCCAATTTGGCTTCTTATCAAATCAACCTTATTCATCGGCAATGGACACACTGATTCATATTCCCTCGCATAAGCTGCTCCTTGCCATGTTGTTGGTATGCCCCGGATTGCAGGTGGAATCTGAAATGCCACAACGCGACATTTTCCCATAGTTAATTCATATATTTCCATGAATGTTAATCGTTCATTTGTCCCATTCACAAGTTCTTTTTTTAAATTCTGTAAACTCCCCTGTTTTCTGAATTCCGTACCAACAATTTTCTTATCATCAGAAATTCCAAATACTAACCAAGCTTCTTGAAAACCGCGGATATTTGCCTCATTACTAAGCGCTGAAAAATATTTTCCAATATCGTTAAACGAATAATTACTTTTTGCCTCTTTGAATTCTACAACTTCACTTTCAAAGTCATAAATCATTTGCACTATCTTTTCTTTTAATTGGTTGTCCGTATAAATCATACTTTTTCCACCTCTCAAAATCTTCTATGACTAAATTCTATGACTTTTCTATGACTTTCTAGAACTAATTTTAACTGATTTGCAGTCATAACTCAAGCAATGCAGAGATAAAAACAAGAGATTCCACGCACTATTTACGAAGAATCCCCTCATCAAATTCCGGCTCTTGGACCACCTGATGCGTCGCATCCTGAATTGCTTTTTCCACCTTTTCCAAATTGGCATCCATTAAAATTTTTAGTATGTAATCGGCGGTTGCTGCCACTGAGTTCGGGTTATGAAATCTATAATTTAGTTTTCTTTTTTGCATAGTGGAGCTTCCACCTCCTCCCTGTTATTAACCTTTGTCCATTACTATGAAAAAAGCCAATAAAATAGTCTCTTTTTTTCAAAAATAACTTTTCTTACAAAATATCCTATTTTCAATAACAGGTTTCTGATGCCAAAAATAAAGTTATTACCTATAGATACGCAATTCAAATCAGACATCAAAAAAGGCCGGAATCTCTCCGCCCTTTCAGTCTCTCTATTCACTTCTCCTCATCCACTTCACAAACCGTTCTATTTAATCACAACCATATGTACCGTACTCTTGCTTATTCCAAATTGTTTTGCTGTCTGGCGCACGGTAGCATTATTGTCAATAATATATTTGGCTATCTCCATAGCTCTTTCCTCAATATAACTTTTCAAAAGAATCCCCTGCGATACTTGTTTTTACATTGTATGCAGGGTAATTTTTGATTATGCCACCGTATCTTTTTCGGGACGCTTTTATTTCTCAACAGAATACATGTGAAATATAAAAAAGCATGGAAACCGATAAAATTGAATTTTCCCACACTTTCTATGAGTTGCGGGGGCAGGATTTGAACCTGCGGCCTTCGGGTTATGAGCCCGACGAGCTTCCAGACTGCTCCACCCCGCGCTGTATTTGGTCTTTAATTATGAGCTATTATAGCCGTTTCCATATAAATTGTCAAATTAAAATTTATAAAATAAAGGATTTTATTTCTTAAAAACAAAGGATATGCTATAATGTCCCTATGTAAAAAATAAAAAGGAGGAGTGTGTTACAATGAGTGAAGAAACAACTGTCAAGGCGACAGAATCTATGAACGATTACAAAAATGAACTGGAAGCTTCTTTTCGAAAATTATCGGAAGGGGATATAATCACCGGAACCGTAATTGCCGTAACGGAAGAAGACGTTACACTTGACCTCAAATATTATACATCCGGTATTATCAAAGCGGAAGAAATCAGCGCCGACCCGGATTTTAACCTTCCGGAATCTATTCATGTCGGAGACGTAATGCAGACAACGATTATCCGGATGGACGATGGAGAAGGAAACCTTTTGCTTTCCGGAAAAGAAGCAAACGACATACTCGCATGGGATAAGCTGAACAAATACCTTGAAGAAGAAACAAACTTAAAGGTTCGTGTCAAGGGAATTGTTCCAAGCGGCGTCATTGCGTATCTGGAAGGCATCCGCGGTTTTATTCCGGCTTCTCATCTAAGCCTTGACTACGTGGAAGACTGCAATCCATGGCTTGGAAAAGACATCTTAGTCAGGGTTATTACGGCAGACAAAAGCAAAAACAAGCTTGTGCTTTCCGCAAAAGCCATTGAACGCGAAAAAGCCGAAGAAGAACATAACCACAGAATTTCCATGCTGACTCCGGGCTCTGTTGTAGAAGGCACCGTAGAAAGTCTCATGCCTTATGGCGCTTTTGTCAACATCGGCAACGGTCTAAGCGGCCTTGTGCATATATCACAAATTTCCACAAGGCGCATCAAAAACCCCAAAGAAGTCCTGCAGACAGGTCAAAAAGTAAAAGCTAAGATCTTAAACACAAACGACAATAAAATCAGCTTAAGCATGAGGGTATTGGAAGAAGAGATGATTGATACCGAAGCAGAAGAAGCAAGCAAAAGCGTGGAAGCATATTCTTCCCATGAATCCGCATCTACAAGCCTTGGTTCGCTGCTTGCAAATATTAAGCTGGACAATTAATTTCTGAAAAACAGACCCATCCCGTACTGTCAAAGCCGGGATGAGTCTGTTTTTACTTTTCTTGGATTCATAAGAAAAACCGCTGTAAAAGCCGCAAACAGCCCGATCAGCGCTCCTGCAATCACATCTGTCGGATAATGAATGCCAATATAAAGTCTGCTAAAGCAGATCAAAATGCCAAGCGCAATCGCCAAAACTCCATATCTTTTTGGAAGCATAATCAAAAAAACAACGGACGCCGCTATCGATGCGGTAGAATGACCGGACGGAAACGAAAAATCCACCGCTTTTTTGCCGATCAATTCCAGGCCTTCTACCATTTCGTAAGGCCTCACCCGCATAACCATATTTTTCAGACAATCATTTGTAATGAGAAATCCAATCAGCAGCGCAACTAAGCCCGTCATTCCGGTTTTACGGCTTTGTTTTGAAAACAGCATAAGAACGCATAGCATAATCCAGAACCATCCGGCGTCTCCGAGACTTGTCAAAAAAGTAACGATCGGATTTAAAAATTCTTTCCGCAGATTTTCCTGTATCCACAATAAAATATTCCCGTCCAGTTCAAACAACAAATCCATAGCATTCACCTCTGATCTTCAAACAACGGTGTGGAAAAATATCTTTCCGCCGTATCCGGCAGCACAGTAACAACGGTCTTTCCGGCTCCCAGTTTCTCCGCCATCTTAAGCGCCGCCGCTACATTTGTCCCGCTTGAAATCCCACACATGATTCCTTCCAGCCGGGCCAGATCTTTTGCCGTTCGAATCGCCTCATCGTCCGATACGATATAAATGTCTTCGTAAATATTCTGATTTAAAATCTGAGGAATTACGCCGTCTCCAATGCCCATCTGCATGTGGGTGCCAATTGTGCCTCCCGCCAGAATAGCAGCGTTTTCCGGCTCTACTGCCCAGATTAAAATATCCGGATTCTGCGCTTTTAACACTTCTCCGATTCCGGTAATGGTGCCGCCCGTGCCTATGCCGGAACAAAATCCGTGAATCGGACCCGCTACCTGTTCTAAAATTTCAAGAGCCGTATGATGCTTATGCGCTTTGATGTTATTTGGATTTTCAAACTGCTGGGGAACAAACACGTTTTTGTCTTCTTCCGCCATTTTTAAAGCGGTCTGCAAACATTTTTCAATGCATTCGCCAATGTTTCCCGCGTCATGAATCAATTTGACTTCCGCTCCGTAATGTTTGACCAAAAGCCTCCGCTCCTCACTGACGGAATCCGGCATAATAATGATCGTTTTATACCCCCGTACGGCTCCCACAAGGGCAAGGCCTATGCCCTGATTGCCACTGGTCGGTTCCACAATAATAGTGTCCTTATGTACAAGCCCCATTTTCTCCGCAGCCAGTATCATATTATATGCTGTCCGCGTCTTGATAGAGCCTCCTACGTTCAGTCCTTCAAATTTAACGAGGACTTCCGCGCTGCCTGGCTGATTCATTCGATTCAGCCGGATAATCGGCGTATGGCCGATTGCGTCCAAAACATGATTATATATCATTTTTTTCTCCTGTCTTTTATTATTTTTCATGGATGGGCCGTTTCCATCATATATTAAAATGAAAACACTCCGGAGCATATATATGCGTTTTTTACTATTTTTATCCGAATCCATCCTGCCACTGATTATTTTTTTAATTGTAGCTTATGGCCTTTTAAACCGTCAAAATGTCTATCAGGATTTTTTAAAGGGCGCAAAAGACGGCTTTTTTACGGTAATCAACATCCTTCCCACGTTAGTAGGGCTGATGACTGCCGTCGGCATTTTGCGCGCGTCCGGATTTTTCGATTTTCTTTCAGATCTGTTAAAAAATATCATGGGCCCGCTCCATTTTCCCACGGAACTTCTGCCAGTGGCGGTTGTGAAAATGTTTTCTTCCTCAGCCGCAACCGGTCTTCTTTTAGATTTATTTAAAACGCATGGCACAGATTCTTTTCTGGGCCTTTCGGCTTCCATTATGATGAGCTGTACGGAAACTATTTTCTACACCATGAGTATTTATTTTATGCATGTTCATATCAGAAAAACGCGTTTTACATTAACCGGAGCTTTATTTGCCACCATATGCGGCATTGCGGCAAGTATTTTTATCGCTTCTCTGATGGCTGCGTAAAACAGGCCGGGCACAACTATTTTTTTATGATATGCAGCCTACTTTTGTTTTCTGTATTCCAAAACCGAGATCCAAAAGAGATTCTCATTCACTTGAAATCAGTCCTGACATCTGTTTTATGCTATTTATAATTTTTTCTTTATCCATAACAGAATACCTTATTTAAGAGCCGATTACAAGTTGAACAGACAGGAACGGAAAAAAGACATAAAAAACGGGAGAAGCGCCAGACATTCCCCCGTTTTGCAGTCTCTATAATACCTTTGAAAGAAAATCCTGTAATCTGGGATTTTTCGGGTTTGAAAAAAAATCTCCCGGCGTATTTTCTTCCATAATGATTCCTTCATCCACAAATAAAACTTTGCTGCCGACTTCCCTGGCAAATCCCATCTCATGCGTCACGACAACCATCGTCATGCCGCTGTCTGCCAGTTCTTTCATAACGTCCAACACCTCGCCGACCATTTCCGGATCAAGCGCCGACGTTGGCTCGTCAAAAAGCATAACCTTCGGACTCATTGCAAGGGAGCGGACGATAGCGATTCTCTGCCGCTGCCCGCCGGATAGCTGCGACGGATAAGCATCTGCTTTATCCGTTAAATTTACCCTCTTTAAAAGATTTAATGCCGTTTCATTCGCCTCTTCCTGATTCATCAGCTTCAACTTGACAGGAGCCAGCGTAATATTTCCCATAATGGTAAGGTTATTAAACAAATTAAAGTTCTGGAACACCATTCCCATATGTTCCCTTACTTTGTTGATATTCGTCTTTGGATCCGTAATCAGCTGGCCGTCAAACCAGATTTCTCCGCTTGTAGGCTGCTCCAGAAGATTCATGCAGCGCAGAAAAGTACTTTTTCCGGAACCGGAAGGACCGACAATAACAATCTTTTCTCCTTTTTCCACATGGTAATCAATGCCTTTTAATACCTCGATTTTACCAAAGGATTTATGCAGATTTTTAACGGTGATCACCTTTGCGCAGCCTCCTCTCCAATTTCTCAATCAACTTGCTTAATATTTTAATAATGATAAAGTAGATAACGGCCGCGCCAATTAATGGCATAAATGCTTCAAATGTCCTTGAAGATACCTGACTTGCGGTTCTGGTCAAATCCGAAAGGCTGACGTAGCCGACAATTGCAGTCTCTTTTAACAGAACGATAAATTCATTTCCAATTGGAGGCAGCACATTTTTAATCGCCTGTGGCAAAATGATATAACGCATGGTCTGTCCTTTGGATAATCCAAGGGAACGTCCCGCTTCCATCTGCCCATGATCAACTGCCTGGATTCCTGCTCGCATAATCTCAGACACATAAGCGCCGCTGTTGATTCCAAAGGTTAAAATTGCAATCAAAGCTCCGTTTTTGCTTCCTTTCATTACAATAAACCACATGATCAAAAGCTGCAGAACAGACGGCGTGCCGCGGATCACATCAATATAAATCTGAGCAATGACAGAAAAGACAGAACGCTTTCCATTTTTTCTGACAGACAATTTCATCAACGCCACAATCGTACCAATGGCCACGCCCAGAACTGCTGCAAAGACAGCAACCTGAAGCGTTACTCCAAGTCCGCTCAGATAAAGCTTCCATCGATCGCCTTCCAGAAAAGCAATCTGGAATTTATTCGATACATCTGCAAACCATTCATTCATTGATTTTCTCCATTCCGGGTATCTTTTAGTTTCCTATGTACTGTGTTACCAGTTCGTCAAAAGTTCCGTCTGCTTTCAGCTCTGCGAGCGCGTCATTTACAGATTTTGCAAGTTCTTCATCGCCTTTGGGAAGAGCAATTGCATAATATTCTTTTTCAAATCCAAATTCCGCGCTTTCTCCGTCGTATAATTTTACTTCGTCTTTAAACTGCTCGCCAAATACCTGAGCCGGATTTTTATCAATGATAACAGCGTCCACTCTTCCGTTTCTCAAATCATTGACTGCGTCTACGGCCTTATTGTACTGCGCCGCAGTTGCGTCTTTAATATCTTCTACGATAAAGTCTCCAGTTGTTCCAAGCTGTACGCCAATGTTCTTTCCCTCCAGATCTTTTGCGGAAGCAATTTCGGAATCTGCCGGAACAATTACATACTGCACCGCTTCGTAATACTCATCCGAAAAATCTACCATATTTTTACGCTCGTCCGTAATTGTCATACCCGCGATTGCCACGTCGATTTTGCTGCCAATGGAAGCAACCAGAGAATCAAATTCCATATTCTCTACTACAACGTCCACGCCTAATTTTTCACCAATAGCTTTAATCAGAGCCATGTCAAATCCATCCGGCTCCCCGTCATCTCCTACAAATTCAAACGGAGGAAATTCCGCGTTCGTTCCTACATTTAATACACCGTCTACAAGAGGTCCTTCCCCCTCCAAATCTCCCTGAACGTCATCCCCTGTTTCCGTGCCCGTCTGTTCCGTCTGATCCGTCGTGGTGTTTGTGCTTTCCTCCTTATCGCCGCATCCGGCAAATGCCAATGTCAAAGTAAACAATAATGCAATAGCTGCTTTTTTCATAATGAAACTCCTTCCTTTTTACATAAATATTATTTATTGTAACATCTTTGTCCATAAAAACAAGTATAAATTGAAAATTATTCTGCCAAAATGTATTTTTATACTATGCAAAACAGGCTTCCCAGTAAAAAACTGAGAAGCCTGTTTATGAAATGAAATAAAACGCCTGACGTTTCGCAAAATATTCGCGCCAGAAAATATCTGTTGCTTTTTTCTACCTGATTTTGAAGCTAATCGAATCTTCCCCTGAAATAAATTTTATAATTACTTCGTCTGAGGCAGACGCCACAGATTCCGGAATTTCAAACACTACTTCTCCTGACCGCGAGGACAGCGGATTGATTGATGAATCATGCAGATCGTTGCTATATCCCAAAAGCTGCGTCGAGGAAAATTCATAGCCGTCTCCATAAAACAGTTTTACAAATACATCATCATTATAACCAAAGGAGGGCAAAAATCTGTCCGACTCTTTTCCTTTATTTTGAACGGTTATAAACAACTGAGCGTACTTATTTCCTTCTTCTTTTGGCTCGTATTTCATATAATCTGAAGAAACGGATTCCACAACTTTTACATCGGTAATCGCAATTTCCCAATCATTTAACGCAACAGATTCACCTATGCTGTGAACGACTTCTTCTTTTGACTCTGTTTCCTCCGGCACATCCAAAACTTCTGAATCAGCTTCATTTTTTAATATAAGCTCCGTATTTCCCTCTGTTTTTACAGAATCGTCTCCATCATCAGACCAAGCCTTTCCGCATGAAGCCGCAGAAATTGAAACAGCCGTCAGCAATCCCAAAAATAACATTTTCTTTTTATTCATACTCTTCCATCCCCATGTTTTAATGAAAAAATTTTATCACAGGATTTGTCAATTGTCACGCATTAATTCGATTCATTTTTTAATGTTTCTTTGTGAAGTTTACGCCACCGCGAAAAATGATAAAATAAATGAAACTTTTTCCACGTCAGAATCATCTAATCTTATAGAAATCAACAAAGGAGGTGCAAATATCCTATGTTTTTCCCGGGAAAGGATAAGAAAGAACAAAAGATAGAACAAATTTTAACGGATAATTACAACCGTTATTTTCGTCTGGCTTACAGCTATGTGCATAACAAAGACGACTCTGCGGATATTGTGCAAAACGGAGCCTATAAAGCAATTTTAAACAGCGGCGCTTTAAGAAAGGATGAATTTGCAGAAACCTGGGTTTATCGGATTATGCTGAATGAAATTTTTAGTTTTGTAAAAAAAGAAGCCTGTCTTTCTCTGGATGAAGTAACCGAAGAATCCGGCAGAGAAGACCATTATGAAGACCTTGATTTAAAGCGCGCGCTGGATGAGTTGCCGCCGAAAGATAAAGCCGTCATTGAACTGAAATATTTTGAAGATTTGACGTTTGAAGAAATTGCGGAAATTCTGGAAGAAAATATAAACACCATAAAAAGCCGTCTCTATCGGGGACTGAAAAAGCTAAGGCTTGAGCTTACTGACGCATGGCAATGGGAGTAGAAGCAAAACAATATCTTTGGAGGGAATGATTATGGATAACAGAAAATTAGAAAACCTAAAAAAGGATTATGAACAGATTAAAATGTCGAAAGAACAGGTGGATCTTATGAAAAAAAATATAGAAAATGCTAAAAAAGAAAAATCAAAGAAAGGAAATAAACATCTGATATGGAAAACTTCCATAGCTGCGGCAGCCGCTGCCTTTATTCTCATTCCAAATGTTTCAAAAGAAGCGGCATACGCAATGAGCAATATCCCGGTATTTGGAAAACTCGTGGAAGCAGTAACATTCCGAAATTATATCTATGAAAGCGAACGACACAGCGCAAATATTGACGTGCCGGAAATCATTCCGGATCAAACGCAAACGCCGGACGACACAGATCAGAAGGCGAAGCAGAACTTAAAAAAGACAACTGAGGAAATCAATGCGGAAATCAAAAAAATTACGGATGATATTATTGCAGAATTTAAAGAAAGGGTAAAAGACCAGGAAGATTACCAGAATGTTGTAATTGACCACGAAACCCTTGCAACAACAGACGATTATTTTGCATTGAAATTGATCTGCTACCAGGGATCGGGAAGCGGCGCAGAATGGGATTATTACTACACGATTGATCTGAATACCGGAAAGAGAATTTCATTAAAAGACCTGTTTACGCAGGATGCAGATTACATTACGCCCATCAGTGAAAATATCAAAGAACAAATGAAACAGCAAATGAAGGAAGATGAAAATATCTTCTACTGGGTAGACTCTGAAGATACGCCGGAATGGAATTTCGAAAAAATTACGGATGAAACTTCTTTTTACCTGAATAAAGACGGTAATATCGTAATCTGCTTCAATGAAGGAGATGTAGCTCCAATGTACATGGGCTGTGTGGAATTTACCATCCCAAACGAGGCAGTCGCCGGAATTTTAAAAAATTAAATTTGAATCTCCTCCGTGGTATGGTATAATGCAAACAGATACTATACCACAGGAGGAAATTACGTATGGAGAAAAAACGAATTCAGCAGTCTGTCATATTAATCGCTGCCGTTATCGTCATTATTATACTGGTTATTATCATAGGAAAAATCATAAATAAATATACCCCTTCCAAAGAAGTGCAGGACTTAGATGAATATTACGGCATCACTGACGATTCTTCCGCAGCCATTGTATTAAATCATGAAGTTATATCACAAAAAGCTGTTGTTAAAAACGGAACTCTCTATCTCGACTACGAAATGGCCAAAGAATTATTTAACGACCGTTTCTATTGGGACGCAAATGAAAATCTTCTGTTATATACGACGGCAAGCGACGTCATATCCGCTTCCGTTTCCGGAAAAGATTATTTTGTAACAAAAGAAAAACATACGGAAGATTATGAAATTGTCTATGCAGATGCGGATAAAGCTTATATTGCTATGGACTATATCAAGAAATTCACAGACCTGGATTTCCGGTTTTATGAAGGGCCAAACAGAATGGTTGTAACGACCGACTGGTCGGACGTCACATTGGTTCCCGTTAAAAAAGATACGCAGATTCGTTTAAAAGGAGGCATCAAAAGCCCGATTTTAACAGAAGTAAAAGAAGAAGAAAACCTCTTTTTACTTGAAAGCGGCGACAGTTGGGATAAAGTATCCACAGAAAGCGGAATTATCGGTTATATCCAGAACAAAAGACTGGGTGAAGAAGAAAAGAAGCGCTACAAGCATTCGTTTGAAGAAGAAGAATTTACCCACAATTTAAAAGAAGGCAAAATCAACATGGCCTGGCATCAGGTTACAACACAGGAAGCCAATCGTAACGTAGCAAACGTCATTTCCAATACAAAGGGATTAAACGTCATTTCTCCCACCTGGTTTTACTTAAATGACAACGAAGGATCCCTGATGAGCCTGGCCAGCAAAGAATATGTGGATTACTGCCACAGCCAGGGAATTGACGTATGGGCTCTTGTAAGCAACCTGGAAAATGAGGAAGTAAGTACGACGGATGTCCTGACGCATACTTCCAAAAGAACAAATGTCGTAAATCAGTTAATCGCGGCGGCAATCCAGTACAATTTTGACGGAATTAATGTAGATTTTGAAGCGATTGAAACACAAGCCGGAGAAGGCTATGTGCAATTTATCCGTGAACTTTCACTAAAGTGTAAAAATAACGGCATCATTCTCTCCGTAGACAATTATGTGCCTACCGAATACACTTCTTTTTATAACAGAAAAGAACAGGCTAATTTTGCGGATTATGTAATCATTATGGGATACGATGAGCATTATGCGGGATCCGACGAAGGCTCTGTCGCTTCTATTGGCTTTGTTACAGAAGGAATTGAAAATACTTTAAAAGAAGTTCCGGCCAATCAGACCATTCTGGCCGCTCCCTTCTATACAAGAGTATGGGTTGAAACGCCAAAAGAGGCTGCGGACGACGTAGAAGCCGCATCCGAAGATTATGTGCCGTACGATCTTTCCTCTCAGGCCGTCAATATGAAAGAAGCATGGAATATGGTTTCCGTCAATGGCGTAGAAGCCGTTTGGTCCGAAGAAGACGGACAATATTATGCCGAATATGAAAACGGAGGACAAACCTATAAAATCTGGCTGGAAGATGTAAAATCTATGGAATTAAGACTGAAAGCAGCATCCGATCATGCGCTTGCAGGAGTATCGTTCTGGAAACTTGGACTGGAAGATCCTGCGATCTGGAATACAATCATAAAATATATGAATTAGAAAAATAAAAAAATGGAGCATACGGGATTCGAACCCGTGACCTCCACACTGCCAGTGTGGCGCGCTCCCAGCTGCGCCAATGCCCCATGCACATAAGTTTACCACAAACAGTTCAAAAATCAATAGAAAATTTAAAATTCTAAAAGAGGCTGCCGCAAATTGCCGATATTTACAAGTTGATTCATGAAGAAAACGCAATCAGTTCAACAATCGATTGTATCTATGGCATATTTTTAAACAGCCTCTTTTTTGTCTTTTATCTTTTCATCTGACATTCTTATCCGGCATTGAGGAATCCTGAATCAGAATGTATTCATTGCAATAATCCCGTGTTGACATAGTTACAGTTATTTTTGACGCTTCAGTTGAAGGAAACCCTGTCAAACCGAAGCTCTTTTAACACCCCCTCATCATAAATATAATCCCGCATATACGAACATTCTTCATTAACAAAAATCGCATCTGCAATTCCAAGAGAATTGCTTGGAAGTCCTTCTAACCACAGCGTAATTCCCTTCTGTTCAATTTTCTGCAATTCTATAAACAACTGCATTTTTCTGTCATTACTCATATCAACTCCCCCGCTAAGCCCAAAAATTGCACAACTGCGTTTTGTGAAAAACTATTTTATCCTTCTAATGGGCATAAACGGTCTTTTTCTTTTCGTATTTACAGCGGCGTATCCCATAATAGAATCCATAAATGAAAATTCTTCGGATCTTATAGATCTGGGATTTTGAATCAATGAGAGTTTCGTTATCCGTATTTTAAAATTTTTTTCGATTGCTTCTTTTTCGGTTTTTTGGGCATTCATACTCATATAGACTGGCTGTATGTCTCCCCAATGTTCATTTTGTACGGTATTTACCATTTTTTCCGCGGCATATTTTTGCCAGGGATTTAAATTTAACAGAAAAATCTTTTTGTCACACCGAAGTATTTCTTCCCGAAAATCATTGTATCCATCCCCAAAATCCATAATGATCCTTTCGTAATCGCGATTTAAAAGAATCGGAATCTGTTCTCGTTTAAAATCCGGATAATAATGAATGTTATAATCGACAAAATACCCGGACTCATTTCTCTCTTTCCAGTGCGAAATCTCACCATGGCCAATAAGTTCCAGATAAGCAGTTTTCTCATTCAGTCCGCCCGCTGCGTAATTTGCCGCTGCCACAGACAAGTGCGTTACGCCGCATCCGCGGATGCTTCCGACAAATCCAATTGTTCTTACTGATTTTATTTTCTTTTTCCAGCAATCCATCAAACAACTTCTCCTTTTCTTTTGTCATGTAAAAGGGATTTTCATCCAATGGAAAACAATATACCTTCCGATTGTATTCTCTTGCATATTTTTTTGCCTGGCTTTTATTCCCGTAATTTGAAATAAGAACAAGCCCTTGAGAATTTCTTATCTTTTGATAGATAAGATCCGTTTGCTTTATTTCCCATTCTCTGCTTCCCGCTACAAAAAGAAATAAATCTGCTTTTTCTGACAAAGCGCCTTTCAGATCTGTTCCATAATCTAAAATTTCAACAGCGTCTTTTGGAACATTTACACAGACTCCTTCCCCATATGCCGGCATTCCAAGAAATTTACCTCTGCGGTAAAGTCCGCCTTCTTTCGTAAAATTTCCTTTTTCTATGGCATTACGCATAGTTTCACTGGTATTTGTTTCCCGATACACCGTCACGATATTTTTTCGGTTCAGGTACTCTGTAAATGAAATTGAAAGATGAGTTGTTCCGATTCGCGGCTGACTGCCGGTTACTATAATTTTTTTTAAGAGATGCTTCTGATAATGTGATTTTTTTGTTGACTGCATTTGCTTTGTCAGATCCGCCATAAATTCCCTCATAGAATGATAACGATTTGACAAATCAGGACTCATGGCTCTTTTTGCAATATGCATAAGATGATGGGACATATTGTCTGCCTCCGCGTATATTAATTCTTCAAGAAGTTTACCGATACTGTAAACATCCGTCTGAATATTAACTTTTGCTTCTTCTGCCTTTTCCGGCGCACAGAATTTTGGAGTCCCATAATTTTGAAATTTATTTCCCACTTCTCCCAAACAAACGGCTATACCAAAATCAATTAATTTGATTCCTTCTTTTCCTGAAATAATATGCTCCGATTTTAAATCCTGATAGATCATGGGATTTGGTTTTATGTGATGCATATAGTCTAAAATTTCAGCAACGTCCATAAGGGTATGATAGATAAAATCCGGTGAAATAAATGATGATTGAAGCATCAAAGCTTCTAAAGATTCACCCTCAATATATTCCTCTATGATATAATAAGCTGTTTCATCTTCTTCTATATCATAAATTTCAGGAATTTTGGGATGTTTCAGATAATTCAGGATTTCTGCCTCCCGAATTTTCCAGGTGGAATCCGTGTTTTTCATGATTTGTTTGATTACACGGTATTCACCTAATTTTTGATGTCTGGCCAGATATACAATACTGCCGCTTCCTCTTCCTAATTCTGAAAGAATCATATACCGGTCAAACCAGATTACTTCTTCTATTTTCATCGCTCCTTCCTCTTTTATCGGAAAAAGCATCTCTTGAATTATTGTATAACACAATTAAATATTTTTTTCAATAGCTTTTCCTTTTATTTAATACTTTTTAGAAATATTTTATATGAAACTGTACTTTACAGACCAGGACTATTTGATTATAATGTAATAAATTTATCTAATTTCTCAAATAAGGAAGTGAATCTATGCGAATTGAAAAGGTAAATGAAAATCAGATACGCTGTACCCTGACACATCAGGATCTTGCCAATCGTCATTTGAAATTAAGCGAATTGGCCTATGGAACAGAGAAAGCCAAGATGCTTTTCCATGATATGATGCAGCAGGCAAATTATGAATTTGGTTTTGAGGCGGAAGATATTCCGCTTATGATAGAAGCCATTCCTGTTTCATCCGAAACAATCATATTAATTATCACAAAAGTCGAATATCCGGAAGAACTGGATACACGATTTTCTAAATTCTCGGATATACCGGAAAATTGTGATGATTACACGGAAAGTAATTCAGGCGACACCTTCTCGGAAGGAGCAGATGATATTTTGGATTTGTTTCGAAAAATCTCCGAAGAGAAAAAATCCGATTCAGACAATTCTTCCGCTCAAAAAGATAACAGGAATAATACGGCTGACTCCCAAAACTTATCAAACGATAATGTCAACATACCAATTGATCTGACAAAAATGTTTATCTTTGATAATCTTGCAGATATAGTAAGGCTGGCCCATATTTTAAAAGACTTTTATGAAGGCGATAATTCTATTTTCAAAGATGAGAACAAACACAAATACTATTTGATTTTACACAAAAGCAGCCTTTCGCCGGAAATATTTAACAAAGTCTGTAATATTCTGGCAGAATATGCAAATCAGGGGGCCGTTACCGCAGCAACAGAAGCATATTTGATTGAACATCATAAGATTCTTTGTCATCATCACGCACTACAGTCATTTGCATTATTATAAAAAAAGAGTTCGCAAAAGCGAACTCCTTTTTTTACGCAAGATCTTTTTCCAAAAACGCATTTATTTCATTTACTAGAGCGTCCGGCTCAATTCCATGCACCATAGCCGCCTCTTCAATTGTCTCCATTTGAGAGGATGGACAGCCAAGACAGTGCATTCCGATATTTAATAAAACAGGTGCAATATTTGCATCAATCTGGAGCAGCTCGCCAATCATGGTAGATTTTGTGATCTGAGTCATCTATATACCTCCTTTTGAATTATCATCTTCTGACGTGGATATTATAATACCAATCTGCAATGAATGCAATTGTTTCTTACATGTTCTTTGAAAAAAACCTTTTGAGTACTTGTATTCATTTTTCTTTTGTATTAAAATAAGCCTAAAGCTGTGAAAGCTTAATAATTGATTACATAAGGAGGATTTTACCAATGGCATACGTTATTACAGATGCATGTGTTAGCTGTGGAACCTGTGAAGGTGAATGTCCGGTTGGAGCAATTTCCGCTGGTGATGGAAAATATGAAATCAACGCAGATTCTTGCGTAGACTGCGGTACTTGTGCTGGCGCTTGTCCTACAGGGGCTATTGAGCAGGGCTAATTCAAAACCTACAAATGATCAAAGTCTCAGAATATGCTGAGTACACTCAAAAACTCCCGTTTTTACGGGAGTTTTTCATTGCTTTCTGATGATGTATCTAAAGCTGTATTATTTATATTTTAACGGCCTTGCCAGCAAAGAACCCTCCGCAGCGCTATAACCGGGATCACGGGACGCCCAAAGAGAAGTAACATTCGCTTTTCCTTTACTGTCGTATCCAAGACAAAGATAACCGGTAAACATCTCCACATGATAAGTTGTACGATAAGGATCTCCCAAATTTGTGGATTTGAATACAAGATCACCCGGATTTATCTGCATTTTTTTGACTTTTTTATAAGAATATCCTCCCTTGATCATTCGCTTGTTGTCCCTGCACCATGCAGATTCCGTAGCGCTTGTTCCGGGATAAGACGAATTGCCGAAATTGAATCCCGCGCGCTCCATATAGGCTCTCCACACCAATGAACTACAGTCATAATATCCGGACTTCGTACGTTTGGCCTGGCTGTACTTCCAATTATTTCCTATGAAAGTCGCCCTTTCACACACTTTTTTTAAAGCCTGTGTTGTAACGGAAACGGCACAGCCAATGTATTTGCTGCCTATTTTTGCCGTAATGACCGCATTTCCGTATTTTTTTCCTTTTACAACTCCTGTTTTGGAAACGGTGGCAATCTTTTTGTTGGAAGAAGTCCAAGTAATGACATCTTTGCAGCCGCTTATTTTTAGTTTCTTAGTTTTTCCTTTTGGGAGCAATAAGGAATTCGCGGAAATTTTGACCGGCTTAACAGAAACGTGTAGTTCAAATTTTTTATCTGCAATGCTGATTGTTAAATTGGTGTCGCACTTTTTATCCGCATAGAGACTAAAATGCAGATTGTTATTGGAAAGTTCCGCGCTTACCCTGACATTTTTATTGGAACTTTTACAGGTAAAATAAATATCATCCATATCCTCATCCAATATTACGGGACTGTTCACGGCAACGTCAAACTCTACATTGTCGTAATAAACGCTTTTGCCGTAGCTATAAGACGGAACGAGATATAGCGTTATATTTGTCTGGGCCAGAGTCACATTTGTCATGTCAGGTGGATTTGTTTCTCCTGTTATCAAATCGCCTTTATTCTGCACATCCCCAAAGCGGCCTTGACTTATATTCTCTTTTGCTTCAGCATTCAATGTATGATAAGTTATGCCAAAGCAAAACACCGCCAAAAAACAAATCCCTGCCGCATATAGTTTTTTCATTTTGCTTCCCCTTTTGTATCTCATCTCTTATCCTCCCTATTTAGTCAAGTCTTTTTTCCTTATTTTTCAAGGATTTTTTAGTTATATATCTCAGATGAATGAGCCAAGATAATGGACATTTCTTTGTATCTGGTACGAAAATAGAGGTGTTGGGTATACAAAGTAGAACGTCTTCCGTTTCCGCTCTACATGGCCTTGTGTATGCCCCTCCTTCTACGGCAGCGAACCTCCCGTGTCTACCAGGATCACCAGCATCTCTGCCGGGTCCTAACTTCCTTCGTCCCGCCTGTCCATAACCAGGGTGTCAGCTTAGCTCCTTTACAGGGTCATGCCCTATGGATAATATTCCTGCCGACTACCGGCTCATTCTTTGTTATAAGTCTTACTGACCTGTCCCGTATGCTTCCCTCACCGGCACCTTTCGGTGGACGTTTTCCCGGATCGTTCCCCATA
>CAJUJL010000035.1 GCA_910586725.1 uncultured Lachnospiraceae bacterium
ATTATATTTTACTCCCGCAATTTCTTTCTGTCAATAAATTCAAATCAAAGCAATCTGTTCCTTATATATTTTTAACAAAAAAACATTTCATTCCTCTTCAATTTCTATACTATATGATTACACAACTTCACCATAAACATATTATCCGTCTCTATTTGCTCAAAAACTCCGGAAACTTACGTTCCCGGAGTTTTCTATACAGACCTGCTCGCTATTTGATATTCTTTGTCGTTACCGCAAGTCCCGCTTTCTTTAGTTTATTCAAAGTATTTTTCTTAATTTTTGATTTTTTCTTCAACGCGCTTACTACTTTCACCGTCGGTCTTTTTTTGGTCTTGCTGAACGCTTTTTTCATCGACGGCAGTTTTTTGCCCTGAAATATAATCTTATTTAGCTTTTTACATTTTGTAAACGCATTCTTAGAAATGTTTTTCACATTTTTACCAATGGTAATTTCTTTCAGGGAACTGTAATTTTTAAACGCGCCTGTGGCAATTCCTACTACCTTGCATGTCCTTCCTCCCACTTTTACAGTGGCAGGAATTTTCACTTTTGCGTCTTTCTTCCCTTTGGTCACAATCACTTCCATAGCGGACGCATTCGTCACCTGATAAGTCACCCCGCTTACCGCCTCCGAATACTGATTCTGAAAACCGTCATTCGTGCCGTTTGTATCGCCTCCGCTTACGGTCTTTTTCTTAAGCCCGGCAATCGCATTCTTCAGGTCAGCCGCCAGTTCCGCCAGCTTGCTTTCATCCCTGTTCGCCGCTGCAGCCGCTTCATAAGCTTTTTTGAAAACGCCAAAGCTTTCCGGCGTATAGAGGCTTTCCTGTCCAAGATACTGCGCCGCAGACTGTATCGCAAGCGCAAGCTGCTGTGCGCCGGCCGCTTGATTCTTCTCCTGTTCCAGAAGTTTGACGGCTTCGGCAAGCTTTGATTGTGCCGCGGCCACATCTCCCGCCGCAGCTTCTAAATCTCCCACAGAATCCGGATCGCCGGGATCTCCTACCAGACGGATCGCGTCATTGACCGCTGCCATAAACTGATTCCAGCTCTCCTGGGAGTATGTGCCGTCGTTAGACGGGAACCTGCTTTTTGCATCTTGAATCGCCTTTGCGAGTTCGTCTCTCTGCTCTTTGTCTGCAACGGCGCCGATCACTTCAAACCGCACGGTACTGCTCCTTGTCTGATCACCATAGTGCGCCGTCAGTTTCACATCTGCATGCCCCCGCTTATATACGGTCAATATCTGGTCTTCCAAAACCGCTCCGGCCGTATTGGCATCAGGCGCGGTATCGTCCAGTTCGTATACAAACCGGATCAGATCTTCTTCCCCGGTATCTTTATGTTTCAGGCAGGCGTCTCCGTTCGCTCCATAATCCGGCGTTTCCTGGGAACCGTTTTTATTTCCCGTAACCGCCGTTTCAAGATCGGCCAAATTCAGCGAAGCCGACGTCGAATTTCCCATATTGAGCGTCTCGCTCTCAAATCCCGTTATTTCTCCAATCGTACATTCGCATGTATCCGCGGCCAGTTTTAACTCCTCAACCGCCTGTTCCAGATTCGATTTTGCATTGTTGTACTGCTCTATGTATTCATCGTATTTTTTGTGTGTCCCGGTCAAAGTCCTTGCCGTATTCAGCGCCTTAAGATAAGGAGCCCAGGCGCTTTGTGTATACACACGGATCCCCTCTGATGTTTCATTGCGGTCCAGCAGCGCCGCATGATCTGTCGCCACCACTTTATCCGACACATCGCTATCTATATATTCTTTTAAGACATCACGCGGGTGCTCTTTCAGCGGGTCAAACGTATAAACAAGAGTCATTGCCGTATTGTGGTCCGATAGCTTCACATCCGCGTCATATGCGGCGCTTCCTTCCGGATCTTTTAATATGCCGGTTCCCTGCGTCTCACTGGTAAATTGATACGGATGCGCCGCCTCAATTACAACCTTGACTTTATAACCCATATATTCATTAAATACGGCGTTCGGCGTCAGAATCTGCGACATGCCCTCATCACGGATCGCTGTCCATTCCGTATCGTACACGGAATAATTTAATTCCGTCGGAGATAACGTTACAAGAGGATTTTTCGCATCCAGAATTTCCGTAAGCTTTTCCATAAACGCATTCTGCGTCCAGTTTTCATTGTTTTCCTCCGGTTTTGCGAGCGCTTCCAGCTCTTCGTACGCGGGAACTTCATATTCCGTTTGATCCTCTGCCGTAACATCCGCAAACAGCCTGAAATCTTTAAATCCTCCTTTAAAAAATTCTCCTTCGTTTCCCTGCTGGCTTTCTACTCTAGGATTATAACCGACGGCAAACTCATATGGCTGGTCATGGGAACGAAGCGCGCCTCTCACGCCCCGGCTGTCAGTTCCCGGCACGCCGTCCACGTACATAATCAATTTATCCCCATCGTAGAGGAAAATAATATCATGTTCCGTTTCTCCAAACCAGTTATCATCCAGAGGCGCTTCAACCTGTGCCCACTGTTCTTTTACATCGCCATTTGCTTCCGTAGTGTCATTAAACCGTGCATATCCGACCAATGCGGTAGCTGTATCGCCATAAGGATTGTATGGATCCTTACCTTCTTCATTTGCCTTCTTTTCCAGCAGCTGTACGCCGTATCCGTCATTCAAATTACCGACAATCGTCTGCTTTTCCGTCGGCACATCCGAAAGTTTCATTTTAAAATGTATCATAAACTGCGTGGTTCCTGAAAAGTCCAGAATACGGTTCTTCGTATCGCTGGACGGAGCGTGCGCAACGCCTTC
This sequence comes from uncultured Lachnospiraceae bacterium, assembly GCA_910586725.1. Taxonomy (GTDB): domain Bacteria; phylum Bacillota; class Clostridia; order Lachnospirales; family Lachnospiraceae; genus Roseburia_B. The sequence goes on from CAJUJL010000035.1 coordinate 2,786, forward strand.
CGAAGCGCTACCCGGTCCGCCGTCGTCACCGGCTTTTCCATAGATGAAGCCGTCTTTTAAAATCGTACCGGGTCTGTACTCCAACGCAATATCACTGTTCGACTCCAGCATGCCCGCATATGCCGTCCTGACATCCACAGGCGATTCTCCTGCCACAGGTTTTGTCAGAACCAGATCCAGTTTATCGCTTTCCGGAAGCGCTTCTCTGCCGTAGATCAGCGACCCGGCCAGATTATTGTGCAGCTTCGTAAGCTCCTGCAATGCATCCGTATATTCGCCAAGCGTATGTCTGCCGGTCGGCCCGTCGTCTCCTTCTCCCGGCTCTTCCGTAGCTCCCTGGTCGTCTCCTCCCGGTATCGTCTGCGTCTGCGTCCATACCTGCGCTTTTTCAAATGCTTCGGCAAAATCATTCCATGCCCTGTCCGTATATTTATGGTCATTTAATCCGGCGCCCGCCGGCTTGCCCGCTTCATTTTCGGCATAGCGGTTGCCCTGATCGTAGACGCTTTTTATACTGGTGACGTAATCCCGCAGCGCCCGGTATGCCTGTGTCGTTTCTTCCGGCCGGTCCATTTTGTAGGTTACCGTTATTTTGGCAACGCCGTTTTGCGCGGGCAAAATTTGAATATCCTTTGCCGGAATCGTCTTTGCCTCCACCTCGTCTTCATTGTCGCCTTTACACGGTTTTATCGTTACAACGAGCGGATCCAGAATGCGGTCCGGCTCTTTTACGCTTAACGTTACTTTCAGCGTATATTCCTGCATGGTTGCCTTCAGGGCTGTAACGCCGGCTACTTCATTGCCCTTCTCGTCCGTCCATGTCCAGCTGTTGCCATCCAGATACGCGCTCGTTTCGTTCAAAACGTCAACCCTTCCCAACGCGGTATTTAAAAACGGCGTCTGCGCTTTTAGTTCTATTCTGTCAACGTCTCCGTGCCGCATGGCTTCTTTTGCTTCGTATATATAGATATTTCTGCCGCTGATCCATTTATTTTCGAGAGATTCCAACTGGCTGTTGCGGGCATTGGCCGTTCTTACGACTTCAATTCTCACATATCTGGCACAGGCCGGTTCATCGAAAACCGCTACATGGGCATTTTCCCATCCCTTCGGCGCGCTCCTGTAAGCCTCCCACGGCACAATGTTATCTCCCTCCAGATAATCCGTTGTATTGGTCTCTTCATTTAAATACTCCGTCTTGCCTGTTTTCTGCTCATCCTCAGACACATTGCTGTAGACCAGATTCCAGTCGTCAATCTGTTCCAACGCCCCGTCGCCCTCATATTCCGCATTTTCATGATTGGATGTATAAATTCTGATTTCCGAAAGAGAACCGTAATTTACCCCTGCCATATAGGTAAGACGTCCAATTGTTCTGGATACGGTATTTCCTGTCTTTTCATCACGCATCGTAAGATAGATATTGTTGTTATCCGTCAGCCTGCCATATTGGGTATAGACAGGCTTTCCCTCCGTATTCGCCGCGCCGCCTCCGTCAAGGGACTCCATTCTGGCGTCGCCGGTCGGGTCTTTGACGTCCCGGACTGTCTTGGATATATCATTCAGAAGCTTTGTCAAATCATTGCCGGACCTTGTGGAAAAATCTGCGCATACGGAAAGGTTTGACAATTTTGCAGAAGCATCGTTCTGGCTGTAAATCTCCACGCCATTGCCCACAATGGTATGATTGCTTTCATCTACAGCCGTTTTGTTCTGAACGAAATATCTTCCGGCGGTATTGAGCGCTTCCATTCGAATGGTTTTGACATTATTTGCCTTTTCCCTGAAAAGCGCCTGTAAATCCATCTGAAATGCAACACGGTTGTATTCATTCTCTTCTATGGAATTTTTATTTGGGTCAAACGCAACAACCACGCCTTCGCTCCAGGTCAGTTTCTCCATGGCATCTGCCGTATTTTCCGCGCTGCCTTCTTCCGATACGTACAACCTGCAGCGCAGCACCGTTCCTTTCTGAACGCCGATGCCGTTGTCATAATTTAAATCCGCCCTGTTTGTTGTCCACCAGGTCATTCTGGAAAGATCCGTCGCGCTTCCAAGGGAAAAATAGATGTTGTTATTGTCTGTCATTTCTCCTGAAATTGGCATATTTCCTGTGTTAAAACGGGAAAGTGCATACTTTGTAGACGCGTCCGTCATCAAATTCACACCTGCAAAAGCTTTGAACGCTCCGTCGGATGAAGCTGTCACTCCGTCCGAAATCGAACGGTAACTGTAGATTCCCAGTCCTTCTAAGGCTTCCTCTCTTGTCGCAGCATTCTGCGGCGCCTCATCATCCAGAACATCTGCCCATGTTGTGGCCGGTTTTAGCCCAAAAACAGGCACGCCTGCCACGATCATAACACTTGTCATAAACCCGGCAACCAATCTTTTCAGTTTCATTTTTATTTATCCCCTTTCCAGAACAGCCATTTTTGATAATATTATTTTAATTCCCGGTCGTCTCCAACAGACGTTCCACAAGCTTTACGCAGTCTGCCGCGTCCTTAGAATATCCGTCCGCTCCAATTTCTTCCGCAAAGCTCTCCGTTGCCGCGGCGCCGCCTATGATAATTTGGCTTTTACATCCCTTGTCCGCCGCAAGATCCACAACATCTTTCATGCGCATCATTGTCGTCGTCATAAGCGCTGAAAGCCCTATGATCCGGGCATTTTGTTTTTGGGCCGTTTCCACAATTGTCTCAGCGGACACATCTTTTCCCAGATCAATGACCTGATAACCGTAATTTTTCAACATCAGCGCCACTAAATTTTTGCCAATATCATGAATATCCCCTTCTACCGTGGCCAGAACAATTACCGCTTTTTGTTTTTTTCCATTCTCCTGCTCCATCAAGGGTTCCAGATAGGCGACCGCTTTTTTCATCGCGTCTGCCGATGAAATCAACTGAGGCAAAAAGTAAATCTGCTGTTCGAAAAGCTCTCCCACTTTTCCAATCGCCGGAATCAGAATGTCGCTCACAATGCCGTCCGGCGACAGACTGCTCTCTAACGCCTCCTTCACTTCATCCAAAATCCGGGCCTTATTACCATTTACAACACAGTCAAAAATCCGTTCCCTGACGGCATCCTGGCCGCTTTTTTGCGGCGCGGGCGCTTCCCTCGTAAAATCTCCATTTTGTGGCGCGGCTTCTTTTTTGCGGTTTGCCCTATTGATATACCGCAGCGCAGCGCCTTCTTTGTTCATCAGAAGGTCTGACGCATACACGGCGTCCATCAGCGCTTCCTGCCCCGGATTTGCAATCGCCATGGTAAGCCCTTTTGCAATCGCCGCGGTCAGAAACGCCGTATTGATACAGCTTCTCTCCGGAAGCCCGAACGATATATTGGACAAACCGCAGATGGTGGCGAGATTTCTATTACTGCAATAAGCAATCGTATCCAGACATTCCACTGCCGCAGCCGGGTTTGCCCCAACCGTGGCGACAAGTCCGTCCACAACAATATCTTCCTCATACATCCCCGCATCTTTCGCCGCTTTTACAATAGTTTCAATGATCCGCCTCTTCTCATCCGTATCTTTCGGCAGTCCGGCGTCGGATAACGGCAGCAAAATAAACATCGCCCCGTATTTTGCCGCAATGGGAATCAATTGTTCGAATTTTTCTTTTTCCAGAGATATGGAATTAATCAATGCCCTGCCCGGATAAATGCGAAGCGTCTCCTCAATAATGCCCACATGGCTTGAATCAATACACAGAGGCAGATTTACCGCCGACGACACCTCATACACAGCGTTTAACATCATTTCCCGCTCGTCAATGCCGTTCATTCCCATATTAATATCCAGAATGGCCGCGCCGTTCTTTTCCTGCTCCACAGCCATTTCGCAAACCAGATCCAGACTGCCTTCCCTAAGCTTCGCCTGAAGCTTCTTTTTGCCCGTAGGATTGATCCGCTCGCCCACGACTGTAAAAGGTCCGTCCATTGTAATTTCCATATGACCGCGCTCGGAAGCCAGAAACCTTCTGCGTTCTGTTTTTATGGAAAGCAGCTCTTCCTCTCTGACTGCCGCGGCCATTGCGCGTATGTGCTCCGGCGTCGTACCGCAGCATCCTCCAAAGATGCGCGCGCCGCATCCGGCAAGTTCCTTTACCGCCGACGCAAATTCTTCAGGCTGCATGTCATAAACGGTTTTGCCGTCCACAAGCTTTGGCATTCCGGCGTTGGGTTTCACAAAAACCGGCACATATGCCGCCTCATACATAGCTTGTACATGTTCTTTCATTTTGTCCGGCCCTGTGGAACAATTGATGCCAACCGCATCTACGCCAAGGCTTTGCAAAACAATGACCGCCGTTTTGGGATCCGTCCCATACAACGTACGGCCGGTATCTTCAAACGTAAGGCTCACCATGACCGGGCGGCTGCTGCATTCCTTTATGGCAAGCACAGCGGCGCGGCATTCCTGCAGACTCATCATCGTCTCGACCACATACAAATCCACGCCCGCATCATCCAGCACACGCACCTGCTCTTTATATATCTCCACCAGCTCTTCAAACTGCATGTCACCGATCGGATACACCTGACGCCCTGTCATTGAAATATCGGCTGCGACATACGCATTTTGTCCCGCCGCTTTTTTTGCAAGCGCAACCAGCTTACGGTTTATCTCTTCCAGTCTCTCCAAAAGCCCATATTCCGCAAGTTTCACGCCGTTTGCGGTAAACGTGGGCGCATAGACTATATTGGCGCCCGCCTCTATATAGGCTTGCTGCAATTCTATCAGAACCTGCGGATGTTCCAAGATCCACTGTTCGGGACATACCCCAAGCTTCATTCCGGCCGCCTGCAGATTGCTGCCCGTTGCTCCGTCTAAAATAATTGCTCCGCGTTCCGCCAATTGCCTGAATTCTTTTTTTGTCATAGTTTCCTCCCTGCGCATAATTACTTATGATACCGTTATCTGTTTTAATGCTTTTCTTCCGAATGCCGGCCAAAAAACAATTTGCTTCTTTCCTTCTGGTCAAATAACCCGTTGTACTGTAAGTTTTGATATTTTTCCACCCACATTTCATCTTCTATGCTGCCTTCCCCATAGTGTACGTACCGGTTCTTATTTTTTGAATAATACCCTCTCGCATTCATTGCCGGCACAACCTCCATCATATCCGACAGAAAACGATGATATGGATCCAGCGGAATCCCCGCCTGTTTTAAAACCAGCGTGGAAAGAAAATTAATGCTCGTTCGCTCCACATTCCCGCTTTCACTCTCATAATTGGTCCAGATAAAAAACGGCACCGTATACAGCTCTTCCAGCTCGGAAAGCGTAAGACCCGACAAACCTTTTCCATTTATTCTACGGTAAAAAGATGTATTCAGGCTTGGCTGATGATCCCCGAAGAAACAAATCAAAACGGGCCGCTCTACCTTTGAAAAATATCCGATGAACTCCTCCATTGCCAGATCGGACTGATGCACAAGGGAGAGGTACTGATTCACATCCGGATAGCGGATATTCATTCCGTAGACATCTGTTTTAAAATTCTCATAAAAATCCCGGTATCCTCCGTGATTTTGCATGGTAATTCCCATGACAAAAAGCTTTTCATCCGCTTCCTTCGCCTCATAGCGTTGAATAATTTTTTGATACATTTCCGCATCGGATACATATTTACGCATCAGATTGCTCTGGTCAAAGCTCTCCAGAAAATACATTTCATCAAAGCCAAATTTGGGATATACGACATCTCTGCTCCATCCCGTGTCATAATAAGGATGCATCGCCACGCAGGTATAGTCTCTGTCTTTCAGCGTATCCACGATGGAATATGCATTTTCTTCCTCAACGTACTGCTGATATACCACAGACCCTTCCGGAAGATATGCCATACTGCCGCCTGTCAGAAACTCCCATTCAGAATTTGGCGTTTTCGCTCCGTAGACAGAAGCAAGCGCATAGCCCCTGACGGTATTTTCTTCCAGAGAATCGATAAAAGGCATAACAGGCTGATTGGTTTCCAGATCGCCCAGGACGCGCAAATCCGCAAATGATTCATTCATAATTACAATAATTGCAGGTTCCTCTCCTGCTGCGGACGTATTCCGCTTTCGATACTCCTGTTCCAGTCCCGCAATCATTTCTTTTGAATAGCTCTTCGGTTTCTCAACAAAAGAATCCCGGATGCTTAAGATAAAATTCAAAAGATATCCGTTTTGGTAAGTCCCTTTTTGCTCCCATGTTTCTGTCATCCTGCTTTTTGTTTTTTCCGCCACATAAAAAACAGACAACAGGCAACACGAGAAACAAACCAGCCGCATCAGCCACGCTTTTTTCGTTTTCATCTTTAGTTTTACTGCCCCTGTCACAAATACGGCAGACAAAAGAATGACGTTCATTGCCTGTGCGTTCAGTGAAAAACGATAATTGGACGCCACGCTTAATCCGGTGGAAACGGTCCGCAAATCTGCAAACGTCAGCTCATTTCCACGAAACTCATACACAAAATAATTTGCCAGCGCAAACACTACAAGCAGCGTATGCGAAATGATACATGCGGCGCCCAGATGATTGACAATCATCTGTACCATAAGATAAAGCACAAGCGAACAACAGACGTTCAAAAAAAGCATCTGATTTGAAATTCTTCCTCTTAAATCCTCCACTAAAAGAAGATACTGTACCAGCAATGTCGTAAATACGGCCGATGCGCCAATTACAACTGTGGTAAAAATTCCGTTATATTTGTGATTCCATTCGATTTCCAGATTTTTTACTGCAAAAAACAGCAACGCAAACAGAGCCGTGTTGAAAACGGAAATTCCGCATAAAAAATGTGCCAGAATGGAAACAACTGCAGCAGATGCCGAAAATATCATATTCCTTTTGGTGATTTTTATCTTTAATTTCATCGTATATCCTTCTGTTCTTTGTGGTTTCGTCATAAGGGTGCGCCGGAATTATAACATATTATGCTGTTTTTTTCCAGTTTTCAGGTTATAATGTATGAAAAGGAGGTTATACCAATGCCAGGATTTACCACGCATTATCTTTTCGGACAACAAACGTACCAATGTATCCAAAGCCAGGATTTAAAGCAAACCATCCAAAAATACCACACGGTTTATTCTCTCGGCTTACAGGGACCGGATATATTCTTTTACGACGTTTTATCGGCGCTCCTTGCCAAAAAAAATCCGGGTTCCACCGCTCATACCGCAGACACCAGGGTTTTTCTCCGCCATCTGTTGGAGAGTCCCAAAATATTCCCCTTCAAAGAAGAACGCGAAATTGCCTGCGTATATATTTTGGGATTTGTCGGACATTATCTGCTGGATTCGGTCTGTCATCCCTATGTCTATGCGTTGTCTCACTACAACCGCCAAACGAAAGGATATATTGGCAAACATATCTGCCTGGAAACCGATATTGACACTCTGCTGCTGCGGCATTATCAGCAGAGGCCGCCCAGCGAATTCCATCAGAGCGAGAGCATCAACCTCTCCAAAAAACAGCGGCTCATTGTTTCCACGCTGTTGTATTTTGCCTTTTCCAAATCATATCCGGGCCTTGGCATTACCAGGCGCAGGATTCTGCATGCCATCCACGCTATGCGGGCGGGGACAAAACTTCTTTACGATCCCACGGGACGCAAAAAATTGCTGGTCAGACGAATTGAATCCGTTGTGTCAAAGTATCCGATCCTTTCTCCGCTGATTGCAAGCGATACGCTGATCTTCCACAAAGATCCCTGCAATCTTCGGCATCGTCCATGGAAAAATCCCTGGGATGAACAACGCGTCTCACGGGAAAGTTTTTATGATCTGTTTGAAAGAGCACAATTGCAGTACTGCCATATCCTGTACGACATGGATAATTTCTTCTCCATGGAACGCGATCCGCAAAAAACTTCCGCAGCCATTGCCCGATTGCTTTTGGAGCTGGGCAACTGCTGCTACCACAGCGGACTGAACTCCGCCCCCTACATTCCCTGAAACAAAAGCCTGGCCAAAAGCCCGCCAGAGAGAAAAAGCGTGAGCTTGTTTCAGCTCGCGCATTCTTATTCATCGATTTCGTTTTTTGTTACTGTTGTCGCTTTAAATACAATTGCAGTGCGTGCATGCTCTCTTTTGCCTGAAAATACCCTTCTTCATACAATTTCAGCAGACGTTTTGGAGAAGATTCGGTACGTCCGACGCCAAATGTATCCCTGGGTGCAATGACAAATACAGATCCGTCTCTTTCTGCCTGATATAATTCTTTCATGCATTGATTATAAGAATCCGCCCGGCTTCTTAGACTTTCTAAGAGCTTCGGATAATGACGGTACAAAAGCTCGGCCGCTTTTATAGCGCTTTCTTTTGTTTTGATATAATCCCTTGCACGCGTTAAAATGACAATGATTTTATCACAGCCCTTTTCCATTGCCCGCCGATAGGGAACGGAATCCGCTACGCCGCCGTCCAGATAATACTGATTTCCAACTTTCACCGGCTGAAACAGAACCGGAAGGGCGCAGCTTGCCACAACTGCCTGAAACTTTTTGTCGTCTCTTAAAACAGGAAGATATTCCGCCTTTCCTGTCTTAATATTGGTTACAACGGCTTCCACTTCTCCCGGATATGCCGCAAACGCCTCATAGTCAAACGGCAGCAGCTCATTCGGAACTTCCTCAAACACAAACGGCAAATTGTAATAGGATTTTAAATTACGGTCAAAAAGATATTTAAAACCCATATACCTCTTATCCGGCATATATCTCCGTATGATTTGCTTATTCCTCTCCCTCTGGCCGGAAAGGTACGAAACGCCAAAGGCAATTCCTGCCGATACCCCCACAAAATAATCCGGCATAAGCCCTTCCTCCAAAAAACAATCTGTTACGCCGCAGGAAAACGCCGTTCTGCTGGCGCCGCCTTCCATTACAATTCCAAGCTTCACACAATCACCTGCCGTCCTGAATTTCTTCCAGTCTTTTCGAAATACGCTTTAAAAGCTCCATCTTCTCCATACAGTCCCTGCACTGTTTTCGCAGCTGCGCAAAAGCGCCGGCCGCGCTTTTGGACTTCTCCACATGTTGCTGCGCACGTTCGGAAAGATCTTCCAGTGATAAAACAGCCTCTTTCCGATTTGCCTTCACGGCTTTTGTCTGCTGCAAAACAGCCTCCATGATCTGGCTTCCGGCGGCAATTTCATCATCAATATCTTCCAGTATGGCAGCCGCATTTTCCATTTTATCATTCTGCTCCCCTACAAATTCCATTGCTCTGCGCACCTTTTGTACGTTCTGCGCGGAATGACCGGCCAGTTGATCGGCCATACTGCCCAATTGACCCGATGACGTCCTGCACTGCTCTGCCAAATCCCTGATTTCTGCCGCCACAATCGCAAATCCCTTGTCTTTTTCACCCGCTCTGGCGGCTTCAATACTGGCGTTTAGCGCAAGCAAATCCGTCTGGCTTGCAAGATCTGCTACAATTTCCATAGATTCTTTTAACTCCAATGCGAAATGGTTGGTATGATTGGACTGTTTTTGCGCCTCATTGACAGACATTCCCATTTTGCGGCTGGTTTGAAAAAAGTCCTCCAAAGCGTCTTTTTCCGCCTGAACATGTTTCCTTAGCCCTTCCTCTATTTCATAAAATCCTGCTGCCCTGGCCGCGGCTGTTTCTATATTTTCTCCCAAAAGCCGTGTCTTTTGCTTTGCGCTTTGAATTTCTTCCGCCCATCCCTGAGTCTGTCCGTATAATTCCCCGGCATCCGTTTTGTCCGCACATGCTTTCATTTCCGTAAGCGAAGCTTCAAAATCCGGCAGGACATTGTCCCATTCGCCCACAATGGACTTCAGTTCCCGACGCAGGGATTCACGTTCTTCTTCCAGACTCTGCACCGACAATACGAGAGGCCCGATCTCTTTTTTCCATGACCGGGCAATGGAACCATAAAGCAGTGCGCTCCCTGCCAGCGCTGCGCCTGCGGCGCAGCAGATGCCGGTAATCAAATCCAATGCGCCGGTATACGTTATCCCTGCCAATACAGCAGCCGGAAGCAACACTGCCGCCAAAATCTTTATCAGACATCCGGAAGGCATTCTTTTATCTGTCTGCATGATCCCCGCTCCTTTCCATCCGCTGTTTCTCTCCGACATCCAAACCGGCGTTATGCGGCGCCAAAATCAATTTCACTCCTTCCACCGCAACTACCCTTGCCAGTTCCCCTTCCTCCAAAACGATTCCATCGTCCTGCATCCTTACCGTCCATTCCTGTCCGTTTAAATCTGCCGTGCCGGCGCCGTTTCGATTATCCACACGCTTCGTGATCCTGACAGTCTTATCCACCGCGTTTTCATAATTTGTCCGTATCTTGTTCGGATTGATGTATTTTATGACAATCGGTCTTGTAAAAATAAGCAAAATCAGAGATACCAGAAAAAACAATACGATCTGTCCCATGAGGCCGACTCCCAACATACCCGCAATCATCGCAGCAAATGCCCCGGCTGCAAACCAGATCGTTGCAAGGCCGACCGTAACGGCTTCAATGATCAGAAACAGAATCATAATTCCCAGCCAGATTAAGACTTCCATAATCTCTTTTCCTCCTTCCGATATTCTACAATACTTCTATTTTCCTATCTTAACAGGTTCAAATTTGTTATTCAACTTTTTTTCCGGAAGCTGCGCCAAAATAATCGCGGCAAACATGACGGCGCACCCTGTAATCTCGCGTTTAGAAAGGATCTGGTCTAAAACCAGCCATCCCGCAATGGCAGAAATTACCGATTCCAGGCTCATGATCAGGGACGCGACGACCGGATTGAGTCCCTTTTGCCCTACAATCTGAAACGTATATGCGACGCCGGAAGATAAAACGCCCGTATAAAATAACGGCATCCACGCTTTACAGACGGCATAAAACGATGGCGATTCAAACAAAAGCATTAACACAAGGGAAAGAACGCCGCAGACCATAAACTGCAGACAGGATAATTTTACTCCGTCCACTCTCTGCGTAAAATAATCGATGACCAGAATATGTATGGAAAACATTACCGCGCAAAGCAGCAATAAAACATCTCCAAACCCCAGAGAAAAATCTCCCGATTTCATACAAAGCAGATATAATCCCACGGTTGCGCATACTACGGCTATACAGAGCTTAACTCCCGGCTTTCTCCCGATCAATATACCGATCAAAGGAACTATGACAATATAAAGGGCCGTTAAAAACCCGGATTTTCCCACGCTTGCATAAAGCATAGCGACCTGCTGTAAATTTGCCGCGATACAAATTACAACGCCGCAGACAAGCCCGCCTTTCAGCAATTCTTTCCTGTCTTCCTTTTTGATGGCTCTTTTTCTGTTTTTCTGTCTGCCCAAAATAAAAATACACGGTACCAGAAACGCGCTTCCGATCAGGGAACGAGCGGCGCTGAACGTAAACGGCTCAATATACTCCATCCCCACGCTTTGCGCCACAAAAGCAGTCCCCCAGATAAACGCCGCGGCAAACAGCAAAAACGAATTGCGTACCTGTAATTTATTCATAATCCAAAACCCCTCATTTTACCCTATTATTTTATCTTACGAAATTCATTAAAGTCGCTTACAATTTCTTTCAAACACCATATTACCGTATCAAATGCTCCCGCTTTGTAAAAATTAATCAAAAGCATCCCAATGGGAATCGCTATAATCATGCCAAACACACCGTAAAACTGATACCCGACATACATAAAAAACATCGTGGCAAACGGATTCATTCCAACAGACTCTCCGATTAATTTCGGCTGGATCAACTGATGCGTCAGCAATGAAACCAAATACAAAATTACCATGCCCACAGCTGTAAGATAATTACCGGAAAAGAATTTCACAATCGCCCATGGCCCAAGCACAGTCCCCGTTCCAAACACCGGCAGCATATCCAGAAAAGCAATTCCAAATCCGATCAGCCATGCATAATTGACCTTCAAAAGCATCAGCCCAATCGTAATTACAATATAAATAACGCCCATAATTTTAAACTGCGCTTTAAAGTATCCTCCCACAACCTTTAAAATATGGCCATACATCTGCATCGTTCTCTCCTGAAATGAGCTTGGAAGGCGGGACGATACCATCTCCGTCAATTTATCCCTGTCGGCAATAAAAAAATACGTTGCAAGAAATCCCACAACCCCGCTGACCAGCATATTCGGCAGACTTTTCGCAAAGCCGCTGATCGCTGTGACTGTAACTCCATCTTCTCCCACTACCAGACTGCCCAATGCCTCCGTGATCGAATTCTGAACCTTATCCACATTAAAATTCTCAAAAACGGGCACTTTCCGGAACACCTCTTCTATTCGGTCTATCGCCGCCATAATTTCAGCTTCCGCATTAGCGGTCATGGTCGGAAGGTAGTTCATAAATCCTTTAAACCCGACTGCCAGAGCCATAACGATTCCATAACACAAAAGGACGACTAATCCGATCACAAAAACAATAATCAGCATCGTTCCATATTTACGTTTAATTTTTATCTTTTTTTCCAAAAAGCGCACAAGGGGGTTTGCAATCAGAGATAAGATAAATCCTACGACAAACGGCATAAAAAACACCACGAGCCTTGGCGCCAGAAATACCAGTATCAGCAGCAGCGCAAACGCCCATATAAGATTGCAGAAAATTTTCAGATACTTTGTAGATCGCTTCATCGAATATGATTCCTTTCCTTGATTCTCAATGCCCTTATTTTATCCCTGTCTTTTCCCGCTGTCAATTCTAAGCGTTCCATTTTTCCACTTAACCGCAGATTTTAACTGACGACCATACCTTAGGAAAAATCATTCATATGCTCGTCAAAAATCATTTCCTCTATCACTCTTATGCATTCATTTACGTCTCTCAAAATATCCTTTCCCCAGAAACGAACTACGTTCCATCCCAGAAACATGAGCTTCTTCTCATTGTCCATGTCTCGCTGCCTGTTTCGCTCAATTTTCTTAATCCAATAATCCGGATTGTTTCCCCTTTGCAGCTGCAGCTTTAGCTTTTCCCAATCTTTCCCATGGAAAAACTCGCTGTCGCAGAATATGGCAATCTTATATTTCGTAATCACAATATCCGGCTTTCCCGGCAGTTTGGCGCAATTTTTACGGTATCGCAATCCTTTTTTCCACAAGGCCTTTCTCAAGGCAACTTCAATCGATGTATCTTTGCTCTTAACACGCTTCATCGTTTTCGTAACAACTTCTTTCTCACGCGCCATTTTACCACACCTCTATCCTTGAAAAAAAACCAATGGCATAAACTTCTCGATCACTTTAGCGACCATGCTGACCGGTATTGCGTTTCCTGCCTGTTTTCTGGTCTGCGCATCTGATACAACAATTTTAAATTCATCCGGAAAACCCTGCAGCCGCAGCATTTCTCTGGGAGTCAGTCTCCGTTTTCCATCCACAAGTAAATAGTTATGGCTTGCTCCCGCGCGCAATGCGCAGCTATACGGATACGATGAGATATTTCCCGACTTGTTTTCATGCCAAATCGCCGGCTCTGTTTGGGCGGTGTGCATTTTTTTACGCTTCTTCACGATCTCTTCTGAAGCATAGTGTTTCCTGTCTGCTTTGTCTTCCAGTATGTCTTTCAAAGTCTTTACGTTCTCTATATCAAAGTTCCAGTCCATATCAAATGGAGTTTTTGCACCGACGATGATAATTCTCTCGCGTTTTTGCGGCAGACCAAAATCAAGGGCGTTTAAGACCTTATAGTCCACATAGTAACCCAATTCTTCCCTTAGGACATGAATAATTGTTCGAAAAGTCCTGCCTCCGTCATGGCCGACAAGATTTTTCACATTCTCCAATACAAAGGCCTTCGGCTGTTTTTCCTTTATGATGCGGGCAATGTCAAAAAAAAGCGTTCCTTTCGTATTGTCTGCAAATCCTTTCTGTAAGCCGCAAATCGAAAATGCCTGGCACGGAAATCCCGCAAAAAGCAAATCAAAATCGGGAATGTCTTTTTCATCAACTTTCGTAATATCTCCCACCGGCTTTTCTTCAAAATTCGCTTCATAACTTTCTGCCGCATACTTGTCTATATCACTGCTGAACATACACTGCCCCATCACTCCCAGTTTTTCAAACGCCTGTTGTGAAGCATACCGGAAACCGCCTATGCCGCAGAATAAATCAATAAATTTTATCGTTGAAGGTAATTTCTCCTGTGTAATATTTCTTTCTTTTTTATATTCCTTAACCAATTTTTTCACAGCATTTTCTCCTAAAATGAGAACTTTATTTCTCATTTTATTATAGATTGCCCATTCTTATCTGTCTATGATCATCCGAAAATTTTATTTTGTGTTCAGCTGCAGGGTAACGGAATGCCGCGTATATTGCATGGACAACAAAGATTCCTTTATTGCATCATATAATTCTTCATGTCCTATTGCCTTCAAAATCTTACGATCAAATATTTCTCTGTCTGCATCTTTTAACTCATGTTCCGTATCCATAACATTACGATTTTTGATTTTGTCAAACAATCCCACAATCTCCAAAGCATCTGTATCTGATATAACCTGCGGATTTATCATATATATGTTCCTTAACTTTGTGCTGCTTGCATCCAGGACGCCTAATCCTCTGCCAAAACCTATGGCTTCAATTGCAAACATTCCATATAAAGAATTCAATAATGCATGTAATAAATCTTTCGATATATTGGTATTCTTCATTAGCATTCTGGTAAAACGCTGATCCACAAATGTACTCTCATCGAACTTTGATACAAATAAACGTTTATCGGGATTAAGCGCAGTCACAAAATCCGCTTTTGCTGCATCATCCATTTCATACCAAAAATTTCCCGAGCGTTTTAATGCTTCTGGCAACAATTTGCCTGTTCCATTTCTAATATTCTCAAACTTTTCAATCCAGTTTAAAGCCCCTATATGGCCTAATTGTCGTAATTCATCTTTCGATTTATGGCAGCAAAATGCAACCATATCCGTTTGCGCCGTATATGATTTTAAGAATGCCGGATTTTTCAGAACCGGCTTAATATATTCACTCTCAATCCCACCATTTTCACAGGGATAAAACAAATCGTTCCATCCTCTGCGCTCACCTCTTTTTACAGTAAGAATTTCTTCAATCGGAATTAAACATTCTGCCAACTCATTTACCCATGATACATCATGAAACAATGCATTTAATGTAATTCCCTTGTCTGTTATTCTCCTGATCATTTCAATAGAATAATCTTTAACAGATGCCACTGTACTGTCGATTTCTTCTCCCAGAACAATACTGTTTATGATGGTTTCCTGCTCATTGCTTTTCATTTGTTCTAAATCTTTATTCAGCATCCAAAAGTTGATTTCTGATTCCTGATTTGGCGCCATAATATCTTTTTTATTCAATATCAGTAAAGTTGCCACAACATCCGCATTCCTAAACCAACGTCCACAATTACTTATTACTACTGAAAGAATATCATAATAATACAGTAATGCATCGAAAAACTTCTTACCAATATCCGTGCCAAGCCATGAGTTAGATAAAATAATTCCCAGCCTTCCGCCTTCTTTTAATAATTCATACAGCTTAAATGGCAGGTAATTATACAAATCTGTCTTTCCTAATGTAAATTCTATCCCTGTATTGTCTTTTATCTGTCGTCTATACTCACTGATATATTCTATCTCATCCGCAGCTATTTTATTGTACGCAACAAATGGCAAGTTGGAAACAATGGCCCCAAAATCTGGAATTTCCTTTTCTATTCCGCTACCATCCATCGGACTTTTGATTTCTATTTTATCTTTGCTTTTTATTGCAAATACATCTGATTGAAATATATTTAATGGAATATTTAAGGCCTCCATATTCGTTATTGCAATATTGGCAATCTGTAATGGATATGCATATTTATCGGCTATCCACGTAGTCATAAATGCAGCCTCGGAATCGCTCCGTCTTTCCGTTTTATTCTTAATGATTGCTCTTGCAATTGTTCCTGTTCCCGCGCACAAATCTGCGCATTCATCATTCCAATTATGAATCGTTATTTGGCAAAGCAAATCAGCCAAACAATATGGCGTCGCATATTGTCCTCTTATTTCCCTTTTTGCTGTATGAACTGTTTTTTCCAATATTTCCTGTAAAACTGTCTGATCAATTTCTTCTATTTTATTTTCCACCAAAAATTGATTGTAGTCCACAATGTCTATCCATGTGTCCTCCGGCACAATCTCATTGTATTCCAGTCTTTTAAATACATTATAAAAATCCCCTTGATCTACAATCTCATCTATGATCGCATTTCCATCTGACGGCGTCGATGTATGATCTATCGTATCTATCTTATAAGCACAATTGTGATACTTCTTTATCGTGTTTGCAAACATGATCCTGTTTGTCCAGTTCAATAAGATCGATTTCGCATACGCAGAAAACATGTTATTCTCATCTTTATCATATTCTTCATGGAATGCATTCCACCATACTTTCAATCGGCGCTCCATTGTCATATTGCCGCCAACTTCTAAAATAAGGTTTTCCGCAACCAAATCCTTATTCCTTTGGATTATTTCTGTCATAAGTCCATCAGATATTGTTGTTTCAATAGACGATGCCAATAATGTCCCCTTGATTAGAAATTCATTTACTGTTAAAACAATATCTTTTATCATTGGCAGCCACTCTGCTTTGTATGTGGTTACATCTTCTCGATTTTTTATATGATTCGTCCCGCTCCATACTTTAGCTTCCTCAAAAATGCCATTCACATTTTTTATGTATAACTTCCCATATGTAAAATTCCAAATAACAAAACTATTTAAATCTAAAGCGACTGCTTTTCTGGCAGCGTCCTTTATCAATGCTTCATCCGTTATTAAAACATCTGGCATCTTGAGTTCCCAGCCCTGTAAAATCCTATTTTGCGCTTCATCTTCATATAGTAAAACATCAGGAAACATACTTTTCTTATTTACGGAAAGCGTACTTTCTCCACCTGCGCTTTTAATCCTTAAATTCATCCCTTTGAGCATTGCTCTTATTTCTGAAATAATTACAATGGCCCAGCTTCTCTCATTCCGTCTAACAATTGTACCCTTACACATCTATCTCTCCTTGAATTCAGAAATTAGATTTTGCTCCTTTATGTATTTGCGAATTTTTTTATCAAGCTGCTCCCACGCCAAAAATAATCTTCTTTTTGCAACATCAATATAATCAATTTCTTCTCTTTTAAACAATGCAACATTTTCATTCTTTTCAATGCCGATAAAATTTCTTCCTTCCATTAAAGCGGCAACTAAAAATGATCCGCTTCCAAAAGTATTATCCAATACAATATCCCCCGGATTTGTATAGGTTCGTATCATGTACCTTCCCAATTCTATCGGTTTTTGTGTGGGATGTAATACAGCTCCTTCACATTCAGCCGTCTTAACGTATATAATATCTGTCGGATAACGCTCCCCTTCGCTTGCCACATGAACCGGCTCAAAATCACCATAATTTCCACACAATTGATTTTTTCTTGTACCTTTATCATACGGCTCACCTTGTGTCATCTGTGGATGATATGTCGGTTGCTTCTTATAAAATACACACACATCCTCATGCTTTCGAAGCGGCTGCTTCTTAGCGTTTAGAAAATTGGTTGGTTTTGATTTTTCCCAAACCCACTTATATTTGTAAATATTAGGCTGGCTTAAAATTAGTTTCGCTGTAAAAATTCCATTCGAAGTTAATACGATCGCTCCATTTGGCTTAATAATTCGATTATACTGTTTCCATAACTCATCCAAAGAAATATAACAATCCCATTCATTTTGTGTCATTCCATATGGTAAGTCACAAAGAATCATGTCTACGCTTCCATCTGGTATTTCCTTCATATATTCAAGACAATCGCCTTCAAAAAGCCGATTTATTACCTTATCCATATCTATAATCGGCGTATCTACTTTTTTCATTCAATTACTCCTTGATTTTAATCATTTATCTAATATATCATAACATGCCGAGCGTTCGAACGCAAGTTCTTATATCGCTCCAGGAAATTCTTTCCTGATTGTTTTTCTATTTTGCTCAAATAATCCCCAGGAGAATATATCTTCCATTTGCAACGATAGATTTTCCAACGATGATTCTATCTTCATTTTCCGTTTTGTTTAACCCTTTTGGGGTTACCGCTATAACATTCATAATTTAACCCCTTGAACATTCCAATGCCGGAGGAGTTGCAACCGTATTAATGTTGTCAATGGTTATGCTTGCATTGTCAAATATCTCATTATCGAACAAATATCTCGACAGCGGGTTAATCAGAAGATTTTCAACAACATTTCTGATGCCACGACCACCGTTTTGAAGGTTGTTTTGCGTTTCTTCTGTCAAAACTTCCATAGCGCTATTGGAAACAGTCAGCACAATATGCTTTTCCACAGACATATTTTTTATAATCTTATTTATCTGAGAATTCAAAATCAACTTTGCAACTTCAGGACGAATATAATCAAACACAACGATATTCTCGCCAATTCTGTTAAGAATTTCAGGACGGCCAAGTTGCAGCTTGAAATAATTTTCAATCGCTTCCCGAACCCGTACAGACATTTCCTGATAAGGCATATCGCTTGTAACATTCGCTTCACGCTGACCATTATCATTCACTGTGAAAATACCAAGGTTACTTGTGAAAATGATGATTGTTTCTGAAAAATAAATCGTATTTCCCTGTCCATCTGTCATTCGACCGTCTTCAAGAATCTGCAAAAACTTATCCAGAATAGAAGGATGCGCCTTTTCAATTTCATCAAACAGTAAAATAGAAAACGGATTATTCTTGACGGTATTCGTCAGCTGTCCGCCCGCTTCATAGCCAACATATCCCGGAGGCGCTCCAAGCAGCTTCTGATCACTGTGGCTTTGACCATACTCACTCATGTCAAATCGCTTACAACAACTTTCATCGCCGAACAATATTTCTGCGAGTGTTTTTGCAGTTTCCGTTTTACCGGTACCCGTAGGACCGGCAAAGAACAGAACTCCTTTTGGTCTTGTGTGTGAAGAGCCTTGCAATCCTGCCATTCCGGTAATCGCCCGCTTGATTACATCAAGGGTTTTTGTAATCGCGTAATCCTGTCCCTTGACTCGATTTTCAAAATCCGTCTTAGCGTTTCTGATTTTTTCAAGATCAAGACTTTTCCATGGATTTTCCCGAATCCCATACTTATATAGGTCTATTACATCACACAAATCCCGCATGCTGATTTTTTCATTTTTACAAAGTCTGCGCAGACCATTGATCTCGGTAAAGCTAAATCCTTCTGTAAGCGCAACAAATTTATTCTGAATCTTCTCAAGTTCATCGGGATTATCGTTATAACAGGCGCTATCTTCCATGTATACTTCACTGGAAAAGAAACTTGGGAAGTTCGGACCTTTCACCAATGCTTCACGTTCCTCCTTAGACGGAGCAGAAAGAGTAATCATTTTGACATTTGGATTCTGTAAATAGAACCATGCAGGAACGTCATTTGATTTGTTGGTAATCAACACAAGCAGATTTTTCAAAATCCCGTTGCATACCGTTTTTACATCCTTTGCCTCAAGTGAAGCCTGCAAAAGCACGGTGAAGCTGTCTACTTCGCTTTGCTCCAGGTTATCAGGAGAAATGATGTATCGGGAAGCAAAATTCATTACAACGACAGATGCTTCCTTCGTTTGAGAAAGCATTTTGCGGACGATATAAGCCGCGCCGTCATTTTTGCTCCCGCCTTTAAAATCAGCCTTTATAGCGCCGTGGCATGCAGAACTTTCCACTAACTTTGCAAAGCTTTCAAGATAACCTTCCTCACAAGTATTGTAAAAACCTCTCAGGCTATCATAGAAAATGATATTTTGGTATCCCATGTCCTTGAAACAAAAGTGTAAATATTCAGACAAGCGAAGAATGCTCCCTTTCGGAACGCTTCCTCTTACAGGATATTGATAGGAATCTAAAACATTTCCTTCTAAAATGATCAAGGGTTTAATCTTTGAAAAAATGCCAAGCTCTTTATGCCATTTTGATATGTAATCGCTCATTGGTAATCCTCCGTTTTTCACTCGCTAAGCGCTTTGTAATATCAAAAACCAGGTCTGTGTATTCCAACCGAAACAACACCGTCCGCAGTAAAAAAATTTTGAATTTTATTGCTTTCCGTTTTGAAATAAGCAATGTACTTATCTGCTTTTTTCTGATCAAAAATGAAAATTTTCTGATTGGAAGAACCTCTCAACAAGGAATTATCATTTCGTTCCTCTATGTATTCACCATCAATCAGGACACTTATATGCGCAAATATATCCTCATTCAGCTCGCCATACTTATATCCCGTATACACAATAATATCATCCGAGATTTCGATCAGCATATCAAGTAAGCTCTGCAAATCTGACGCTTGAAACATCGGATCACCACCGGTGATTGTAAAACCATCAATACGGTGTTCGCAAGCTATTATTTTAATCAGTTCAAATATTGTTTCCGGCGTAGTTTCATACCGTTCTTGGAATTTCCACAATTCAGGGTTACTGCATCCTTTGCATCTGCGCGGACAACCACAAAACCATATTCCCACCCGCTTACCGGGACCGAGGACTTCTACGGGATACAAAACTCTCGCTACATACATTGTCCAATCCTCACCTGAAAATACGCCGCCTGTTCCTGGCGCTTATGATTAAGATTTGTTCCTCCAAGTCCGATTTCGTCGCCGTCTGTCAATTTGGTTTTTTCCATAATCTTCTTATTGTTGACATAGGTGAAGTTGGTATTGCTCAAATTCTCAATGAACCATTCGTCGTTCATCGTTGTTACCTTTGCATGAGATCTGCTTACATAGTTTTTGACTGACAGATATTCACTCATAGCGTTCTCACGTCCGATTATGATTTCATCGGTTACTACCCGAAACGCATACGTACCATCCAGACTACGCAGCACAAGCGCCATCGTTTTTGTCTTCTCTTCCTCAACATCAGGAGCAGGGGTAATATCTGAAATATCTTCATTACATAAGCTGCACTTTCGGGCATTCGAAGCATTCTTTTGACCACACTCACAAACTCTGACCATTTTGAATGAAATTTTCACCTGAACGGCAGAGCTTTCCACATTCATCTTTTCTGTTTCTTCATCGGTAATCTTAACTCCGGTAAGATCTGATTCACAATTCATGCACTCAAATAATGCCGGAGGATTTTTGGTTTTGCACGAGGGACAAATTTTATACTTTTCCATTCGTTACTCCTTCCTCATTGCTGTTTGCTTTGCTGCGGCTCTTCTTTGCTTCTTTGTCTGCAACTTATCCGCTTTTTCAAACATCTGATAATCCGATGTGTTTATGATTTGTGCGTATTCAGCGCCTGGAGGAAGTAAAGAAATTCGATCCGCAAGCACAACGCCCCTAGCAAGCAGCCGTTTTTCAATCTCCTTGAAGTCTTCACAAAATTGTTCCATAGACTCGCACAATACAGAAGTTTCATGATCGTCGGGAAACCTGTCAAAATCGTCCATTCCACCAAGCTCCATGGCAATTCTTCCGTCGCTGGAATAGGTTACGCTAACAGCAGCTCCCTGGCCATAAGCATATAGCTCATTGCGGAAATGCTTTCCGTTTTTCTTTGTCACCTCACGACTGCCAATTACCGTATAGCCCATATCTTCCATTACTTCATCCAGGCAATTGCTGATATATCCCTGTTCATCATCTTCTGCAGCCGCTTCTTTTATGCGCCGAATCTCATTTTTAAGAACCTCCATCGAGGCAGTGCAACATGGATAGTCTTGCACAGCATAATCATATAGCTTACAGACAGCAAGATATTCCTCATATAAAAGCTCAAACGCTTCATGGCATACTTCAAATTCGTGCAAATAGTTTTTGCAGCGTTTCAGCAGAGGCGTGACCGATACGGAAAAAAAGTTTTTCAAAAATGTCTCCTCTTCCATAACATTCAACTTCTTGATGGCATTTTCAACTTCGCCCGCCAACTCAGCAGACAAATTGTTATTGTTTTTCATTTCCATGAGTTGACCAATGGCTTTTTCTTTCCTCTCGTTTATAGTCGTTTGAGGCGCCGATTCCATGCCTGCAAATGAAGATTCAAACCCTTTATCTATATCAGATCCCAGGCACGCTTGCAGCTTAGCCTCGTTTTGAGCTGAAATTTGAGATAATGCCGCGGCAAGCTTTTCCGCTTTTGCAAGGCTATCTGCAACTGTTTTAGATGTGCTTTGAAGAGCAGCGCCATCGTCGTTATTTGTTTCTGCCATAACGGAAACGACAGAGGAAATCAGGTTTTCCATTTCTTTCATTTTATCGAAGAAACCGCCATCATCACCTATGCGGTCCGCTAACTCCCCTGAAACTTGCTTTTCCGTCAAAAACATGCCACCAATCTGCAAAAGTTTTTTGTTATTTCTTCTAATACGCTCCAAAACGATTGCATTGATTTGCATTGTCATTCGCTGTTCTGCCAAACGCCTTCTTTGCACAGACGTCAGCGTATATCTTGAAGTCTTAGGGCCGCTCATCTTTTCCTCCTATGGTATTTCTTTTATAGCATCATCCGTTTATTTGACGCCCATCATCTCGTTTATATTTTTCATGCCTGTCACGTCTTCGTTACAATATTTCAAGAGCAAAAGCAAACGCTGCACTCTATCTCTGCCATCCAGTTGATTGTTGGTCCATTCCATCTTCTGTTTATAGCTTTCCGGTTGTATATCAATTTTTGAATTTCGTTCTTCCATTATACATTTCCTTGCTAAACGTATATTGTATATAGTAGGGAGAAGAAATGTTCCAAAAATAGTCGTTAAAACCGTTTCCAGACTTGCATTTTGAAAGTCAAATAAATTTACGACATGCAATGAAAGCCACATACCGACGATACTCAACAATACGGACAAAAAGGCTCCGGCGCTGCCGTCCACACTGTAACACCAACAGGCCGAAAATACAACATAGGCAAAAATCCCAATTAAAAATAACATTGCGTAGTCCCCTAAAACAGAGTTTGCCATGATCCACTTCTCCTTTCTAAATCTATAATTTACGATTGAGCCAACTGACTTCTCCATGCATTCAATTCTTTTCTTTTACCGAGAGCAATTAACCAAGATTCAAGTTGAACATCCAAAATGCCGTCACGGTCAATCAATGTGTGACAAAACTCTTCAAATTCCCAATATGAGGAATCCAGCAGCCCTTTCATATGGGCAGTAAGTTCCGTTACAGTTTTCAATCGCTTTTCACCAATCGCAAACAGTTTTTGACCTGAAAGCAAGTAAGCCATAACATAGTAATTTAACAAAGCGTCACGTTGGCTTCGGACTCCCATATTATGCGCAGTTTCAAGAGCAGAAAATGCTGTTGCCAGATTCTCATTCTTTGATTGCGCTTTAGAAAGATAATTGGTAAGCAGCCTATTTTCTAAAATGCTATCCCAATATACATGGTTGGACGCATCATTCCGCCAAAGCTTTTCGAGCATATCGTGTCCCAACTCCGGAAGAGATTCATAAATCTGTCCCATCCAATAAAAGCCTTTTAATTCGGGATAAACTTTGTAAAGGAACTCCCAAAAGATAATATCCGCTTTGTCGGCAGTTTGTGCCGCTTCTTCTTCAGCATCCATACAGTATCCTGCAATTTCAGGATGGAAGCTCTTAAAGAAAGAAGAAAGCAAACCACGATAGAGCTGTTTCTTTCCGTCATTCCAATTACTTGCCAGCGCAGTAACCAAAGAAGGGGCGTCTTTATAGGCCTGTCCCAGGAAGGTATAAGGCGGAATTGCTTTTGGGGCAGCCGATTCGGTTCCTTCGCCTGGAACCGCTTGTTTTTTGCCCCTGCACCAATTATCAACCTCTGCGTAAGTCCATCTTCGGTTCGGATTATCTTTCTTATTTCGATTCGTTATATCAAAATATGTAACCGCAGAAATGAGATCCTGTAATTCTTTGGGCATCTCTTTCGGAAAAGGAATGCGCTGCACAGCAGTAAACTGAGCGATTTCTTCAGCGCTCATGTTTTTATAAGGGGTATAACCACAGTAAAGTTCGTAGAGCGTAATACCGAAAGAATAGTAATCCGATTCTTCCAAAAACAGATTCCTAAACGTTTCAGGAGCAGAGTATTCCGGCGTCATACCCGTCTTGGTAACTAAGACAGTATTGCCCTGTTCCACCACAGAACTGATGCCAAAGTCAATAATCGCAATGTTCTCATTGTCATCTGACAACATGATATTAGACGGCTTTAAGTCCTTGTGAATAATATCGTTTTGATGCAACACCCTAAGAGCTTCATTGATACAAGGAATGATTGTCTTTTTCAGCTCTTCCATCGTAAACTGTCTGCCCTGCAAGCTGCCATTCCTATAATAAGGAAGAATCTCAAATGACAGGTCATTATGAACGCCCGTATCAAACAATGCAGCAACATAAGGTGAGTTAATCGACTTCAGAGCTGAAATAACTTCAGGCTTTACCGCTCTTTGGCCACGATAAACCTTTGCCACGTATTCCCTGGCAGCATATTTGCAAACATACAGATCCGCTTCTCCCGTTGATACACTCAAAGGCTCAACAATCTCATATTTACCTGCAAGTATTGTACCTGCAGCCAACTTTGCGGAAGAAGCATTCAGGTCAGGGTTGACCACCGTCGCCTGATCAATTTCAGAATTGACAACGGTCGCATTAACATTCGGATTAATTTGCGTTTTATTATTCATACGTTTTCTCCCTGCATTCTGCATTGACTAATGACGAGTTGTTGTTGAAAACATCGGTAACTCGTTCATCACATTTGTAGTAATCTATGTTCAATTGGAAATAATATTGTATCATTATTTCGTAGCAATATTTCCCAGCAAACAGGATTTTAAGCTTTTCCTGTCTTAATAAATTCTATCAGCTTTTCCACATCGTCAAAACCATCATAATCGCCATTAATTCCTATGCGATGATATAGGATTCCTCTCTTTTCATTTTCCTCAAGACAGTCAAGAAGACGCTCCATTCCATATCTTCTGATAAACAATGTAAAACCATATGGCTTGATTTTGTTCAGCAGCCCTTTTTTGCAATCCATTTCACAAGCATAACAGCCTAAGAATCCCTTTTCGATGGAACATTTTCTGTTTTCGCATTGGGTATAGCCAGGGCAGTTGTCCGAATAACAGCCATTACATTTCACATTTTCCGAACACAAACAACAAGCAAGTCCACACCTTGCAATTCCTAATTCTCGTTTCATTCATTACCCCCTGTATATCCCAAATTTGTTCATTTGATTATACCACTTCCATTCCTCGTTTACCACTAAAAATAAGGGTCATAACAAGCGCCACGCACATTTCATATTGTTTCAGCTGCACCCGAACTTCCTGACAATCCGGCAGTGATCCAGACCATGGCATAAGTGAAGTGAGCCGTCCCCGCCAGCATGGACATCTAAAACGAAAGGATTCTATCCAGTTCTTAGTTTTTCTCGATTTTTCTCTCTTCTTTATCCGCTCAGGCTGACAGAATATACTTTTCTGTTCCTTCTGCGCCTGTGCGGTTATTTATTCAAAAACAGTTATGCCGCTTTCAAATCTGCCTGATGCTGCGCATAGTATTCTTCTGGTGTCAGATAACCAATTGCTTCATGGATACGCTTACGGTTATAAAATATCCATATATACTCAAATACCGCTGATTTTGCTTCTTCCCTGCTTCGGAAATGCCGGTCATTGAGCCATTCCTGCTTCAGCTTGCCCCAGAAGCTCTCCATCGGGGCATTGTCCCAGCAGTTTCCTTTCCGGCTCATGCTGCTGACAAATCCATGCACTTTTGCCAGCGCCTGATAATCTAGCGAGCAGCACTGGCTTCCCCTGTCGGAATGCAGGATACAGCCTTCTGTGCTCCGTGTATGGCGTACCGCGTCCTTAAGCGCGGATATTACAAGCTCCTTTGTCATACGCCCGTCCATCGATATGCCGACTATTTTATCTCCGCAAAGATCCATGACCCCGGCAAGGTAGAGCCAACCTTCATCCGTCGGGATGTATGTGATGCCGCTTACCATTTTCTGTCCGGGTCTGTCAGCGGCAAAATCCCTGTTCAGGATATTTTCCGCAAACGGGAGGCTGTGCCTTGGATTCGTCGTCGCTTTATACTTTTTATGGCTTTTTGACCGTATGCCGTTTTCACGCATGATGCGCTCCACCCTTTTGTGGTTGACCGACTTTTCTGAACAGCGGTTTATTTCATGGGTTATCTTCCTGCCGCCATAAGTCCCGTGGGATGCTTCGTGAACCCGGATGATCTCTTTCAGGAGGGATTCATTCTCCATGCAGCGCAGACTTTTGGAACGTTTCCGCCACGCATAATAACCGCTTTTTGAAACCTGAAGCCACTGCGCCATCTTCGCGATCCGGTATCTAGAGCGGTTCTGCTCCATGTAAAGGTAACGGATCACTTCAGGTTCTTGGCAAAGAAGGCGCTTGCTTTTTTTAGGAATTCATTTTCCTCTTCCAGGTCTTTTATGCGCTTTTTCAAGGCTCGCAGCTCGGCATCTTCCTGATGGAGATTACCGCTGCCTACAAATGGATCTGCGGGGTGTTCTTTAAAACGGGACATCCATGTGTAGAGGGTATTCACATTAACTCCCAGTTCCCTTGCGACCTGTGCCGCCGGTACTCCTGACTGTACCC
>CAJUJL010000036.1 GCA_910586725.1 uncultured Lachnospiraceae bacterium
GCTAAAACTACTTTTTTTGCCATTTTCTCGTCTCCTTATCCATATTTTATTTCGAAGCAGCGCGTCTGACGCCCTTATACCGCTGTAAATATCCGGCCAAATATAAGCGTGTCAGCGCCCTCGCCTGTTCCAGATAACAGTACCATATTTTCCGCATCTTTGCAAGGATTTCGAACCTAATTTTTAGCTTAACAATAAGCTCTTGCGCTTCCCATATACGATCTTATAATATGTTCTTGCAGTCAGAAAATAAACAATCCCGTAAACCGCTGCAAACACAAGCATGCTTCCAGCCGTACAGCCAATAAACAGCCCCGTGTTTACAAGGCCTAAAATTGCCAGAACCTTTTGGATAATCGGAAATGCAAACGCAATGTGAATCGCCGCCAGTAAAAGAGGCAGGAAAAACACCTGTAAGATCTGAGTAGTAATGACTCTCTGCACTTCTTTTTTCCCCATGCCGACTTTCTGCATAATTGCAAAATTTTCACGATCCTCATATCCCTCCGAAATCTGTTTGTAATAAATAATCAGTACGGTAGCCATAAGGAACATCACGCCGACAAAAATTCCGATAAAAAAGAAACTCGCGTATAGTCTTTGAAAATAAGCCTCTTCATCATAAATGTTTTCCACATTTCCCACATGAGGAATGTCCGCGTCGTTTAAAGCGTCCCGCAATCCGTTGCAAAATGAATCAATCTCTTTCTTTCCGCCATCCACATTAAACAAATATTCATATTTCAATTGCAGATCTCCCATGTCTGCCAGTTCTTCTAACGCCGCTCTGTCCGGAAATATAATCTGAATATTCCGAAAAGAAATTTCTATGGCATCAAACCCATTTCGAAAATTTTCCTCAAATCCTTTTTTGCTTTTTATTTCCTCCGGAATGCGTCTGGCCTCCAGTTTTATGCCTTGAAGAGAAAACGTATCTCTGTCTTTTATTTTATCTGCGCTGTCTGATACCCATACGCACCCTTCGGGCAGTTTTTGAAACCTTTCATCCTGTTCTACGTTCTGATTGTACTCTTCCTGACTCAAAACGCTGATCATAACGGCTTCATCCCATCCCGCAATACCTGTATCCTGCGTAAAATCGTTTTCTGCATTTTCTTTTCCAATCATAAATAAATGAAACCCGGAATAAATGTCGGATGTCTCAATCTGATTTTCTTTCGCATGCATAACAACGGCCCTTTCCACCTCTTTCGGGTTAAGCGCATGATAAGGCACATCCCCCTCCGGAAATTCTTTTTGATGCTGCTGCTGCGTCGGACAGTAATAAGTCGTTGTAACTTCCCGGATATAGGAAGCTTTGATATAGTCTTTGATTCCTGCATACAAAGATACGGTAGACGAAAAGACAACCAATACGGCCGTACTCAAAATGCAGATATTTGCAAGCCCCGCGGCATTGCGTTTCATCCGGTATATCATTCCGGAAACCGCAATAAAATGCGTTTTATGATAATAGTATTTCTTGTTTTTCTTCAGCAGCTTTAACAGGGCGACGCTTCCGCTCATAAACAAAAAATATGTGCCGGCCATTACGAAAAGAACTGCGAAAAAAAAGTTGCTGATTGCCTTGACGGGATTCTTCGTCGTTACCGCAATATAATAACCCGCAAAAAGAAACGCCAAAGATAAAACCGCCATGAGCCATCTTGCGTTTGGCTCCCGTTCGCCTTTTCTGCTGTCCATAAAGAGATTGATCGGACGGATAAATCTCGTCTTCAAAATATTTTTGATTGTATTCAAACCAAAAACAGCAACAAAAATCAAAATGGTTTGCGCGATTACTTTTCCGGAAATCATAAAGGGGATATTTACGTTTAAATTCATCATTTTCAACAGCAGCATAAACATGATTTTGGAAAAGACAATGCCAAAAAACAATCCCGCCGCAATGCATCCGCTTCCCAAAAATACCATTTCCCAAAAAAGCGCTTTGGCAATATGACGTTTTTCCATCCCCAAAATACTGTAGAGTCCCAGCTCTTTTGACCTCTGCTTTAACAAAAAGCCGTTCGTGTAAAAAATAACTCCGGCTGCAAATATGCAGCAGATCCAGGACCCCAGATAAAGCACGCCGCGCACCGTTTCATAACCGTAAAATCCGTCGCTTTCGACCACGCTGGCAGAAACGGAAGAAATCACATAATAAAGCGCAATCATGGAAGACGCCGACAGCGCGAAAGGAAAAAACACTCCTTTATTCTTTTTTATATTGTTTCTCGCCAGAGAAATAAACATCTTTTCATTCATAATGATCACCACCTGACAACAGCACCGTCAAGGCGTCCGATATTTTTTTGTACATTTCGTCGTTGGTATGGTTTCCACGGTAAATCTGATGATAAATCTCCCCGTCTTTGATAAATAATACCCTCTCGGCGCAGCTTGCCGCGCGGATGCTGTGCGTTACCATTAAAATAGTCTGCCCTGTCTGATGCAAATCCGAAAACAAACGCAAAAGCTCCTGTGCGGAACGGGAATCCAGGGCGCCCGTCGGCTCATCCGCCAAAATAATGTCCGGATCGGTAATCATTGCCCGCGCTACGGCAACCCTCTGCTTTTGTCCTCCGGAAACTTCGTAAGGATATTTTTTGAGCAAATCCGAGATATGAAGTCTTTTTGCAAGATTTTTTAACTTCGGCTCCATTTCCGAATATTGTTTTCCCGCCAGCACAAGCGGCAGATAGATATTGTCCTCCAGCGAAAAATTATCCAGCAGATTAAAATCCTGAAATACAAATCCCAGATGCTCTCTTCGAAACTTCGCCAGATCTCTTTCCCGGATTGAGAGCGTGCTTTTTCCATTTAACAAAATTTCTCCGTCCGTCGGCCGGTCCACGGAAGCTAAAATATTCAAAAGCGTTGTTTTTCCGGAGCCGGATTCGCCCATAATGGCCACATACTCTCCTTTTTCCACCGAAAAGCTGACATCCCGCAGGGCCTGCGCCTTATTGCCCCCAAAACGTGTAACGTATACTTTTTTCAAATGATTTACTTCTAATAATTTCATGATTCATTCCTCCTTGGCAATACCACTATAACAAAAAAAGAAATGCCCCGCCTTAACTTTGGCTTACATTTCTTTTTCTGTTTCTTACGGTTTTGTAAGGTTTAATGCCTCTCTGGCTTTTCGTATCTGCGCCTCGTCCGTTTGGAAAATATCAAATTCACTCAAGCCGGGAAGTCCCATATTCACGCGTTCGTTCCGGTAAACCATACCGCTGTCGACCACTTTTTTTCCGGACATATGGAAACTGGCTTTTAAAAGCTCATCTTTTAGCGCCGCAATTACCGACGCGTTTACGCCGGCCCCGACTAAAAGCTCGATTTTATCCCCGGCCAGATCAGAAAGCTTCTTTAAAACCTCCCTGCCGTCCATGCAGCAAGCGGCCTGTCCGGAAGTAAGAATGGTATCGATTCCAAGATCAATCGCCTCCAAAAGCGCCTGGTATGGATCCTTACACACATCAAACGCCCGATGCAGCGTCATATGCATCCCGTCTGCACGCTCCCTAAGCGCCCGCATTCTGTCAAAATCCAGCGAACCGTCCGGTAAAAGGCATCCTGTCACTACGCCGTCCGCTCCTAAATTCTGAAACATTTCAATATCGTCTGCAATCATTTGAAATTCCGCGTCCGTATATAAAAAATCGCCAAAGCGGGGACGGATCAAAACATTTAATTCTATCCCGCACGCCGCCCGGATTTGTTTGAACTGGCTGACTCCAGGCGTTGTTCCTCCAATCACAAGATTGGAACAGACTTCCAGGCGGTCCGCCCCTCCCTTTTGCGCGATCACAGCAGATTCCACGGAATCTACGCAGACTTCCAATATCCTTCCCATCCTAATTCTCCTTTCCGCTTATTTTACAAACCGCTCTCTTCCAAGCGAAAGTTCCACTCGCGTGCCTTCTCCTTCTTTTGAATCAATCCATATGCCATGCGAAAGAGTATCCAGTATCTTTTTTGAAAGATACAACCCGATGCCTGTAGATTTTTCCTGCATCCTGCCATTGAGCCCGGTAAAGCCCCTTTCGTAAATACGGGGCAGATCTTCTGCCGCTATGCCTCTTCCGGTATCTTCTATGACGAGCGTCATTTCTTTTTCTTTGTGCATAAAAATAGAAATGGATCCCTGATTTGTATATTTCAGCGCATTGGACAAAATCTGCTTTAAAACAAACAAAAGCCATTTTTCATCTGTCGTTACGACAACGTCAGCCTCTGTCATATGCAGAGAAATCCGTTTGGAAAGAAAGACTCTGGCAAAATATTTAACCGCCTGTTTTACAATGCCAAACAACGGATAGTTCCACAGCAGCAAATCCGCGTTCATCGTATCAAGCCGCACAAACTGCAAAGAAATATCGACATACTGCTCAATTTCAAATAAACGGCTCAAAAGCTCTTTTCGTCTTTTGTCCGCATCGTCCCCAAATCCTTCCTCAAGCAAGAGCTCCATCGCGGTAATCGGCGTTTTCATCTGATGCGCCCACAAAGTAATATACTCCCGGTTGCCAAAAAGCTTTTCTCTGATGCTCCTTGCGCTTTCCTGATTGGACAGATACAGCCTCCGCAACAGATTCTGATAATCTTCCTCTATCTGATTCTCCGCATCCGGCAGATATTCCGCCGTTTCATCGATCTGCTCAAGAAGCTCCTGCAAACGCACATGCTTCTCGCGGAATTTTCTGTAATCCCATATTACATACATGACAAAAAAGACGCCGCATAAAAGAGACGGGTACCAGACAAAAGCCAGGTCAACCTCTGTCAGATAAAAACAACTTGCAAAAATTCCGACAAAAACCAAATCCAGTAAAATCCTTCTCTTTTTTTGTCTGAAATATCCGCGTATCATACCAGATAACCAATTCCTTTTTTTGTAATAATATAATCCATCGCGCCGACGTCGTTTAGCTTTTTGCGAATTCTGGCTATATTTACCGTCAGCGTATTATCGTCAATAAAACTCTCGCTTTCCCAAAGATGCATGATAATCGCGTCTCTGGATACCATTTCACCCGCATTTTCCATCAAAAGCTGCAAAATCTTAAATTCGTTGCGGGTCAGAGCAGTGCAGCAGTTCCCATAAAACGCTTCCGCATCAGATAAATTCAGGCGAAGCCCCTTATGCTCCAACACATTGATCTGTCCCGTAAAACTGTAGCTTCTGCGCAGTATGGCGTTGATTTTTGCCGTAAGCACAGAAAGCGAAAAAGGCTTTGCTATAAAATCATCGCCTCCCATATCCATCGCCGTTACGATATTCATATCGTCATCTGCCGATGATACGAAAACGATAGGAATTTTCGAAAATTTGCGGATTTCACTGCACCAGTAAAATCCGTTATAATAGGGCAGCTTTATATCCAGAAGAATCAAATCCGGCTGGTATTTTATGACCTCTGAAGCAACCTGCCGGAAATCCTCTACACAGTGCACCGAAAAATCCCATTTTTCCAGATGTTCCTTTTCCACGCGCGCAATATCCATGTCGTCTTCCACAATCAATATCTTATATCCCGCCATCTTACATCATCCCGTTTCTCAACGTTTTCCAATATCAATCACAACATATTCACAATGCTCTCCCGTGCGGATGGTATATCTCCATCCGGCAATTCCGGACGATACAATAATATTGCAGTTTCCCTCCTGGTATTTTCCGTAATTTAATCCGCTGATATATTTTGAAAAAAATCCGGTCGGCCAGATCTGCCCTGCATGCGTATGGCCGGAAACCTGCAGATCCACGCCCTGCTCATCATTTTCTTTCGCATGAATCGGCTGATGATCCGCCATAATAATATATTTGCTTCGGTCAACGCCCGATAAAATTTCTTCCACAGACGCGCGTGGTTTTGTATCTCCCCATGCGGCGTCCCCTCTTCCCGCCAGAATCATATTTTCGCCGATTTCCACGTATGCATCTTCTAAAATTTGTATGCCATTGTCTACAATCGCTTCTTCCAGCTCATAATCTTCATACGTGCGCCTGTTTGTATACGGCTGTCTGTCATGGTTGCCATACACGTAATAAATCCCGTATTTGCTTTGGATGCCGCCAAGCATACGAAACGCTTCTTCCATCTTCTCTCCTGACGTCCCCTCTTCGACAATATCGCCGCCCAAAACGACAAGATCGGGATGAAGCTCGTTGATTTCCGTAAACTTCTCTTTCAAAACACGGGTATTTTGCACCGTATCATAGTGAATATCGGTCATAAGCACAATACGACAGTCTTCTATTTGCTTGTCCGTTTGAATCCGGTAATCTGTCCGGATGATGCGGTTCATATTGTAATACCCGTAAAGAGACACAAGAACTGTCAACACAAACGGAATCACGCTGCTTTGATAAATTTTTTTGCAGAAAACAATTTTCCTGCCCTTCTCCCTTTTTCGGTAAAAAATCCGAACAGGCAGCGCAAGCAGATCCATAGCCAGGGAAAGAAAAACAAAATGCAGAATAATAACCGCTCTTGTATAAAACAGATTCAGACTGACATACGCAAGCGCTGCCGCCGCAAATACGCAGATGGCAAGAATCCGTTTTTTCTTTATGTCCGCACCGAAAAACTTTGCGGTGCGCCGAATACAAAAGAACAAATATACGCCCAACAATAAGACGATCCCCAATACAAGGTACCGCACCATCCATCACTCCCTGCGCCTGATTAATTTAATAAAACACATGATTTCCTATTACCGTGCCCTCTACGCCGGAAGACGCCCTGCAAAAAAACAGGAAACCGACGTTTGTGCTGCCGGAAAGAGCGGCGCTTGCCGCCCGCGTGCAGCTCGAAGCGGCTCCTCTTGCCAGAACAACCGCAAAACGCCCGCTGGCTACCGGAGAAAACTGGCCTCCCTGATAAATCACGCCTGAAACCGTGTTGGGAAAACTTCCGCTTCTGACACGGTTCACCACAACGCTGGCCACCGCCCACTGGCCTTCATAACTTTCCCCGCCGGCTTCACACTCCACCAATGCGGCAAGCATTGCAAGATCCCCGGCGTTTGACGCAACCGCTCCGCCGCCGGATCCTGAGCCGGAATCGGAACCGGAACTGGAACTGGAAGATTCTTCTTTCTTTTTCTGGTTTTCCGCTTCCCTTTTCTGCCTTTCCGCTTCTTTCTTCTGTTCCTGCGCCCTTTTTCTTGCTTCTTCGGCTTTTTTGCGTTCCAGCTCTTCTTCGTACGCTTTCATTTTGGCGATCTGCGCCTCAAAATCGTTTACCGTCTCCTGCGCGTCTGCAATTTCTCCCTGCTTTACCTGAATGCTTTGCTGCGTTTTGGAAATCAGACCGCCAACTTCTGCTTTTTTCTGCTCCATGCCCTCCTGCATGGCGACCAGTTCCTTTTCTTCCGTCTTCAATTCCTTTTTCTTTTTCGAAATCTGTTTGCACGTTTCTTCATAGGCATTGAGCATTTGTCTGTCGTAACGGTTGATTTCTTCCACATACTCCGCTTTATTTAAAATTTCCGCCAGAGAATTGCTGCCCAAAAACACGGACGCCAAATCAATGCCGCCGTTTTCGTAAATAAAACGTATCCGCAGCTTCATATTCTCATACTGCTCTTCTTTCGTGGCCTGCGCTTCTTTCAGGCTCTGCACTGCCGCTTCAATCTGCGCTTCTTTTTCTCCGATCAAAGACTCCAGTTCATTGATTTGCGCCGACACGTCGGATAACTGCTGATTAAGGCCGGCAAGCTCTCCTTTTAAATTGTTTTCTTCTTCCTTTAAAGAGCCTACTTTCTCCCTCGCGTCTTCTTTCTGTTCTTCCAGCGCGTCAATTTTTTTGCCCGCGTCTTTTATCTTATCGCTCGTCTGTGAAGCCGCAGCATCCCAGGATGCGGCAAAAAGCGCCGCTCCCATTGCCAGATAAACAAGTTTTTTCAGAAAAAATTTTTTCATTCGCAATCACCTGTTAAATCTTTCTTGGTTTACACGCCTGCTTTTGGCATTACCATCTTGCAATCGTACTGACGTCTATTGGAGTCAGTGTTTTTTCCGCAGTCTCAAGGCTTCTTGCAAGCGCGTTCGCCGTATCCATCGCCGTAATACAGTATACGCCTGTTTCAATGGCATTTCTTCGAATTAAAAATCCGTCTCTGCTCTTATCCCCGTTTCCCTGGGTCGGCGTATCAATGACCAGATCTATTTTATGTCCCAGTATCAGATCCATCACGTTTGGAGATTCCTGCGTTATTTTATTGACCCTTAACGCTTCCACTCCATTTTCATTTAAATATTTGGCCGTGCTTCTGGTCGCGTAGATCCTGTAGCCGAGTTTCGCAAACCGTTTCGCCACATCTACGGCCTCCGGCTTATCCGCGTCTTTTACGGTAATAATCATCTGTTTGTATTTCGGGAGCGTTATCCCCGCGCCCAAAAACGCTTTGTATAAAGCCTCGTCAAAATTCTTCGCAATCCCAAGGCACTCGCCGGTGGATTTCATCTCCGGCCCCAGGCTGATTTCCGCGCCTCTTAGCTTTTCAAAGGAAAATACCGGCATTTTAATTGCAATATAATCTGCTTTTGGCGCCAGTCCCGTAGGATAGCCCATGTCTTTGAGCGTATTTCCGATAATCACTTTTGTCGCCAGATCTACGATCGGAATCCCCGTCACTTTACTGATATAGGGCACTGTTCTCGAAGAACGGGGGTTTACTTCAATGACATAAACCTCTCCATCCATTACGATAAACTGAATATTAATCAATCCTATCACATGAAGCGCCTGAGCCAGCCGCTTTGTATAATCCACCAATTTGTCTCTGACTTCATCGGAAATTGTCGGCGCAGGATAAACGGAAATACTGTCGCCGGAATGAACGCCCGTCCTCTCAATATGTTCCATAATCCCGGGAATCAAAATATCCGTTCCGTCGCACACAGCGTCCACTTCAATCTCTTTTCCCTGTAAATATTTGTCAACCAGAATCGGGTGGTCCTGCGCAATCCGGTTGATAATGCCGATAAATTCTTCTATTTCGCCTTCATGATAAGCGATTTTCATTCCCTGCCCGCCAAGAACATAAGACGGACGCACCAGAACCGGATACCCCAGGCGGTTCGCAACTTCTTTGGCTTCTTCCGCCGTAAAGACGGTGCCTCCCGCGGCTCTTGGAATTCCGGTCTGTTCCAGAATACGGTCAAACAATTCACGATCCTCGGCGGCGTCCACATCTTCCGCTCTGGTTCCGTAAATTTTCACGCCCATTTTCATCAGACTCTCCGTCAGCTTGATCGCAGTCTGACCGCCAAACTGCACTACGGCTCCGTCCGGTTTTTCAATGTTTACGATACTTTCCACATCCTCCGGCGTCAAAGGCTCAAAATACAATTTATCCGCCACGTCAAAATCCGTGGAGACCGTTTCCGGGTTGTTGTTGATAATAATCGTCTCAAATCCTTCTTTTTTAAAGGCCCATGTACTGTGCACGGAACAATAGTCAAACTCAATTCCCTGCCCGATACGGATCGGTCCGGAGCCAAGCACCAGAACTTTTTTCAGCGGTTTTGTCCCAACCGCTTCATTTTCCCCGCCATAAACGGAATAATAATACGGCGTTTCCGCTTCAAATTCCGCTGCGCAGGTATCAACCATTTTATAAACGGCGGTAATGCCGTTTGCGTAACGCATCTGCTTAATTTCTTCTTCCTGTCTGCCGGAAAGTTTTGCAATTACCGTATCCGGAAATTGTATACGCTTCGCTTCTTTTAATAAAGAAACCGTAAGCTCATTTTCTTTTAACGCGCGCTCCATTTCGACGATAATCGCCAGTTTGTCTATAAACCATGGATCAATCCTCGTGATTTCATGGATATACTCGTAGCTGACGCCGCGTCTTACCGCCTCCGCGATACAGAAAATCCTTCTGTCGTCTACGATCTTTAATTCTTCCTTCAGATCGTGATCGGACAACTGGCTAAAATGATATTCCATCAGACTTTCAACATGCTGCTCCAAAGACCGGATCGCTTTCATCAACGCTCCCTCAAAGCTGTCGCAGATACTCATAACTTCTCCGGTTGCTTTCATCTGCGTTGTCAACGTCCTTTTGGCGGTAATAAATTTATCAAACGGAAGTCTGGGAATCTTTACCACGCAGTAATCCAGCATCGGCTCAAAACTGGCGTATGTCTTTCCGGTTATGGCATTTTTGATTTCATCCAGCGTATAGCCCAGGGCAATTTTAGCCGCCACTTTCGCAATCGGATACCCGGTGGCTTTCGACGCCAGCGCGGAGGAACGGGAAACACGCGGATTCACTTCAATAACGCAGTATTCAAAACTGTCCGGCTTCAGAGCATACTGTACGTTACAGCCTCCCGTAATATTTAATTCCGATATGATATTTAATGCGGAAGTCCTTAGCATCTGGTACTCTTTGTCTCCTAACGTCTGAGACGGAGCCACTACGATACTGTCTCCCGTATGAACCCCTACGGGGTCAATATTTTCCATATTACAAACGGTAATGCAGTTTCCGTTGGCGTCCCGCATCACTTCATATTCTATTTCTTTCCAGCCCGCAATACACCGTTCCACCAGAACTTCTCCCACGCGGCTTAAACGCAGCCCATTCGTCAGAATATCGATCAGCTCCTGTTCATTGTGGGCGATTCCACCGCCGCTTCCCCCCAGCGTATAGGCCGGGCGGAGCACAACCGGATAGCCGATCGTATTGGTAAAGCGAATGCCGTCTTCCACGTTATGAACCACCTGAGAAGCCGCGCAGGGCTCTCCAATTTTTTCCATCGTATCTTTAAATGCCTGACGGTCTTCCGCCTTGAAAATAGTCTCTGCCGTCGTACCGATCAGTTTTACCCCATGCTCCTTTAAAAATCCGGACTCCGCCAGCTCCATGCCAAGATTTAAACCGGCCTGGCCGCCCAGCGTCGGAAGCACGCTGTCCGGCTTTTCTTTTTTTATGATTTCCTCTAATACGGGAACGGTCAGCGGTTCAATGTATACTTCATCTGCAATTTCCTTATCCGTCATGATGGTCGCAGGATTGGAGTTGACAAGAACAACTTCCACCCCTTCTTCTTTGAGGGAACGGCATGCCTGTGTTCCCGCATAATCAAATTCCGCTGCCTGCCCGATCACAATCGGACCGGAGCCAATGACTAAAACCTTTTTGATATTTTGATTTTTCGGCATTATTTTTCCCCTCCCATCATTTCAATAAACCGGTCAAACAAATACGCGCTGTCCTGCGGACCCGGACATGCTTCCGGATGAAACTGCACCGTAAAAATATTTTTTCCTATATATTCCAGCCCCTCGTTTGTCTTATCGTTTACGTTAATAAATGCCGGCCTCGCCACATCGGGGTCTAAGGTTTCGGTATCTACGACATACCCGTGGTTCTGGGATGAAATATAGACGCGGCCCGTCTTTAAATCCTTGACCGGATGGTTGCCGCCTCTGTGTCCGTATTTCATCTTATGGGTACGCGCTCCGTTTGCGAGCGCCATAAGCTGATGTCCAAGACAGATGGCAAAAATCGGTATATCGGTCGCATAGAGTTTTTTCAGCTCCTCAATAATCGCGGTACATTCCTGCGGATCCCCGGGGCCGTTGCTTAACATAATTCCATCGGGCTGCTCTGCAATGATTTCTTCCGCCTTCGTACTGGCAGGATAAATTACGACTTTACAGCCTCTTTTCTGCAAAGAGCGCGCAATGTTGTTCTTTGCTCCAAAGTCCAGCAAAGCCACTTTTTTCCCTTTTCCTTCCAGAACCTTCTTCTCTCTGCAAGTTGCTTTTTCCACTACATTGCCGGTCGTATATGCCCGAAGCAAGGGAATTACTTCGTTAAGATTATACTTTTCATTTGTCGTAATCATGCCGTTCATTGTGCCTTTATCGCGCAGGATTCTGGTCAGGGCACGGGTATCTATGCCGGCTATTCCGGGAATATCATGCTCTACAAGGAAATCCTGAATTCTTCCTTCCGAACGGAAATTACTGGGCATTCTGGATAACTCCCTCACAATATAGCCATCCGGCCATGGCCCAAACGACTCCATATCCGGCGTAATCCCATAATTGCCAATCAAAGGATACGTCATAACGACTGCCTGTCCCGCATAGGAAGGATCTGTCAAAACCTCCAAATATCCTGTCATTGATGTATTAAATACAATCTCACTGACGACTTCTCTGGAAGAACCTATGCTGACTCCTTCAAATACGGTTCCGTCTTCAAGAATTAAAAATGCTTTCATATCCACCTTGTCCTTTCTCATCTTTCCCTCCCGGGCAGACACCGGCAGGAATTTCCAAAAAGATCCCTTTCCAATGTGCCGTGGCAAAAAAAAAAGACTTCTCTTTTTCTTCAATGATGCAAAATTGCAGTACCTGTTAAATTGAAAAAAGTTTATCATATCTGAAACGATTTTTCAACTGTTTCCGAAAATCTGCAATGCCAAAAATAAAAGACAGGCGCCCGGCATTTGTGATTCTGGGGCGCCTGTCATCGTTATTTTCGTTTGAACTATGTAAGATTTATCTGTTTCGCAGACGGAACTGATGCACCGTATCTTTCATTTCTTCCGCCTGGCTCTGCAATTTACTTGCAGAAGCCGCAGATTCCTCCGCCGTAGCCGCATTTGTCTGTACTACATTTGAAATTTGTTCCATACCCAATTTCAGCTGTTTGATCGAGTGGGACTGCTGCATCGCGGAATCCGCAATTTTTTCGATCATTCCGGTAGCCACCTGTGCGCTTGAAACCAGTACGGAGAGCGCTTCCGCCGTATCTGCCGACAGTTCTGTTCCGTCCGCCACCTGCTTAATGG
Organism: uncultured Lachnospiraceae bacterium; assembly: GCA_910586725.1. Lineage (GTDB taxonomy): Bacteria > Bacillota > Clostridia > Lachnospirales > Lachnospiraceae > Roseburia_B. The sequence continues at coordinate 12,836 of CAJUJL010000036.1, forward strand.
AATTTTCAATTAATTCCGTTATATTCTGTGCAGACGCTGCGCTTTTGCTGGCAAGATTCTGCACTTCCCCTGCGACGACCGCAAATCCCTTTCCTGCTTCTCCGGCGCGGGCCGCTTCCACAGATGCGTTCAGAGCCAGAATATTGGTCTGGAAAGATATATCCTCAATTGTTTTTATAATTCCTCCGATCTGTCTGGAAGAATTTGAAATGTCCTCTATCGTAGACGTTAAAGCTTTTACTTTTCCATCACAAATCTGAAGCTGTTTCATTGCATCCATCGACGCGCTTCTGGCTGTCTCGGAATCCTGCGAAGTCATTTCCACCTGCAAAGATATATCCTGAATGCCCGCGGATAATTCCTCTACTGCGGCTGCCTGTTCAACCGCTCCGCTTGACAGCGTCTGCGCGGCGTCTGACATGCGTTCCGACTGCATCGCTACCTGTTCGGATGTGATATTGATTTTGGAAAGCGTAGTGTTCAGAGAATCTAAAATCTGACTCATCGCATTTTTAATCGGAAGAAAATCTCCCCGGTATTCATTTTCTATTGCAAGGTCCATATTGCCGGTGGCCATCTGTGAAAGCTTCTCGTCAATATCATTGATATATGTCTTTAACTCTTTTCTGGTTTCGTGAATGGATGCCACAAGCATTCCCATCTCAGACGTATCCGATGACAACGTAAATTCCGCGGAAAGATTTCCCTGTGAAATTTCTCCCATCTGGTTCTTTACTTTAATCACCGGACGAAGCATCTTCACCCGGATCAGCGCCATACTGATAAACTGAATAAATACAACCAGAATCAGGGCCGCAATCATCGTAATGCGAATCAGTCCGCTTTGCTCCTGCAGCATGGTAACCTCTTTTAACGTTCTTGAATTCAGATCATCCAAAAACTGTTCCTTTATCGCATTTATTTTGGTAATAGACGCATTGTATTCTTCTCCGTAAACATATTGAACCGCTTCTTCCTGCTGTCCGTTCTGCACTTCTTTCATCGCTTCCTCTTCCAGCGGAACAAGTTCATTGGAGAGAGACGACATTTCGTCGATCATTTCCTGCTCTGCCGCGGTAATGCCGATTTCCTGCATGGCAGCCACTCCAAGGTCACGATTCTTCAGTTCATTGATTTCTTTCCAATAATTGTCATAATGCTGCTCATCTCCGGTAGCCGCAAACGCCCTTACCTCATTCGTCAGATAGGAAGAGCCGTTCATAAACCGATTTGCATTATAAGTCAGTTCAAACCTTTCTTCATTGGCTTTGTCCAGCTGGCGGCTCACTCTGCTGTAAAAAATCAGAGAAATGACCAGAAACAGAAGCGTAAGAATCGCTATCCCGTTTAGAACCAGGGTCAGCATTGACAGACTCATTGATTTTTTCATTTTGACCACTCCTTTCGGGTTATTTCAACCCTTATCTCACCCAAAAAAAATGATCTTTTTTCATTTTCTCATAAGTGATGTATTTTTAAACCAACATATATCAGTTTACCTAAATTAAAACCATTTTGCAACTATAATTCTAAGAAAAGCATTTTGGTATCAAATAAAAAACTTTCCGGGCCAGCCCCTACAAATTCCTCATATTCAAAATGCTCTGATAAATATCCAAACGTCCGTATCCTTCTTCCCGGTTTGGATAAAGCTGATTGGAAACTCTCTGTGTTCCGTTTATAATCTGATTTCTGATTTCAACGGAATTGATTGATAAATTCCCCATATTGGCAATGTTCCATTCCATCAAAAGCGCGCTGGCTCCGGCCGATATGGCTACCGCGGCGCTCGTTCCCGACATGCTCTCTAGTCTTCCGAACTGATTGACCGCCGTTACGTTTACCGCAGGAGCCGCATAATCGGGCTTGATGCTTCCATCCATGCTATAGCCCCTGCCGGATTCTATATAAATGCCGTTTGTCACGGAATTATATCCTCCGACAGCCATCGGAATCTTAGCGCTTGACGGCACGGTAATTGTCATATCGGGATTGGAACGGACAAAATACACCTCTTCTTCCAGAAAATCACTGATGGGAAGATACATATTAAAATTCCCGTTTAAAATGCGGTAGGGAAAGACATCAATAATCCAAAGCCCCTTGACCGGATTTTCAAAATTGATGTGGACCAGAGATTCTCTGCTGCGTTCTGTGCCAAGCTGATAATCGATTACGACCCTGGTGTTTTCCAGAAGAAAATACTGCTTTTGCTGCTGGCCGTTCCAGACGGCGACTCTGTTTAACACTTCTCCGGTAGGGGACGTAACGGAAACGGCAAACAATTCGGAAGAATTGCCCCACAATTCCACTATAAAGCCCCTCATGTCTTCTGTCACATTGATTTCAGCCCGTTCGGACGCGCTTTCACTGACGCTTCCATAGAAATGGTGCCTGGCATTCGCTTCGTCACCGACTGCAATGCATACTGCCCTGCGGTACATTGCCGCAATATCATCCAGGTAAGACGTCATCCTGCCTCCGCTGCCCCGGTGCCCCTGGTTCGTTCCAAGGCCGAGGCAGATCACCATCGGTTTCCCCAGCTTATCCGCCAGCCTGTTTAAGTAATCAATCGCCGTAAACACGTCGTTTTCCTGGTAAGCAACGGCTCCGTCCCTGATGTAATAAAAATCCCTTAAATACTGCTTTGCCGGCTTTAACTTGACGACGGCAATATCCGCATATGGCGCAGCGCCGATAAAATCACGTTCTAAATCTTCGCTGCCCGCCGCGATAGAGGCAAGCATTGTCCCATGTCCGATTTCATCCGTCTGCGGCACGTAATCCCTTGGATTTTCCTGCTGCAGCGCAAAATCAATTTCTTCTTTTGTATATTCCGTTCCATATATAAAGCCCTGCGGACGCGCGTCCGTATCAATTGTCTGATCCCAGATTGCGACAATCCTGCTGCTCCCATCCGTATTGCGGAATGCGTTATTTTCATAGTGAATGCCGGAGTCGACAAATCCAATTAAAATTCCGCTTCCAAACAGCTCCAGGTTGCGCTGCGTCTGTACTCTCGTAATGCCGCTGGCCTCTAACGCCTGCTGATTTAATATGGTATAGCATTTCGGAATATTGATATATTTATAGGCGCCTACCGATAACGGCGGCACCTTTTCTCTGTTTAAATAATATACGGCATAACGGTTCGCAATATCCTGTTTGCACAAATCCCTAAGTCCTGGCTCTATACTGGAAATGCTTCCTATTAAATCATAGTAATCATTTGAATAAACCGCCTCGTGACAATCCATTTCTTTCCGTCCGTTTTTATGCTTTCTAAACAATATATTATCACGAACCGTGCATTATTCCTTGTCGCATGGTAATTACCGGCCCTCCGGTTCCTTCGATATAATCTCTTGTAATCGTTACCATGCCAATATCATCGTCTTTTGGAATTTCATACATAATATCCAGCATAAATTCCTCTAATATAGCGCGAAGCGCTCTTGCGCCCACCTTCTTCTCCTTCGCCCTGACCGCAATGGCATGCAGAGCCGCTTCCTCAAATTCCAGCTTCACTTCATCCATTGCCAGAAGTTTCTGGTACTGTTTGATAATGGCGTTTTTCGGTTCGGCCAAAACACGCACCAGCATATCTTCGGTCAAAGCCTCCAGGGAAAACAAGATGGGAAGCCTTCCCAAAAACTCCGGTATCATCCCGTACTTCCGCACGTCCTCCACCAGGACTTTCATTAAAAGATTTTCTTCCTGATCGTATTTATCCTTCAAGTCCGCTTTAAAACCAATCGACGCTTCTTTATTCAGGCGTTCTTTTATAATTTCTTCCAAATCCGGAAATGCGCCGCCGCAGATAAATAAAATATCTCTTGTATTTACCGTCACCATCGGCACCATAGCGTTTTTGCTGCTTGCGCCCACCGGCACTTCCACTTCTGCGCCTTCTAACAGCTTTAACATACCCTGCTGCACGGATTCCCCGCTGACGTCCCTCTGATTGGCATTGCGCTTCTTTGCAATCTTATCGATTTCATCTATAAAAATAATCCCATGCTCCGCCCTTTCCACGTCATTTTCCGCAGCGGCTAAAAGTTTGCTGACAACGCTTTCAATATCGTCGCCGATATATCCGGCCTCTGTCAAAGAAGTAGCATCTGTTATGGCAAGCGGAACGTCCAAAAGCCTGGCCAAAGTCTTTACCATATAGGTTTTCCCGGATCCTGTGGGCCCTACCATCAGCATATTGGACTTTTCAATCTCCACTCCGTCTTTATCATCGGATGAAACACGCTTGTAATGGTTATATACCGCTACTGACATTACTTTCTTGGCATGTTCCTGTCCTACGATATATTCATCCAGACTGGCCTTGATTTTATGAGGAGCCGGAATTGCGGAAATGTCAATGGCCGGTTCAACTTTTTCTTCTTTTTTCTTTTTCCTGATCTTCTGCTTCTGAGGCGCAAATCCCTGCAGATCAGACAGATTGATCATGCTGATGTTTGGCATTCTGCCCATTCCCGCCAAATCGCCCATGGGGAAATTGGGATTGTTCATCGTGTCAAACGTTTTTTGCATGCAATCCTGGCAGATGCAGATATGATTGGGAATTCGAATCATTTTCCCGGCTATGCGCTCCGGCCTCCGGCAAAGATAGCAAATCTGTTCAAATTCTTCCTCTTTCGCTTCTTCGGAAGCGTCTGCCGCCTCTTTGGTTGGTTCCACTTCGTAAAAATCCTGTTCAGACATAATTGCACTCCTTATTCTGTATGTATTGCGCAATCAAAAGTATACGGCATATGAAACAGAATCTCAATGTATTTTCAAATATTTCATATATCTTTTATATTTGAAACATTCAGGTAATTCCAAAATGTTTCCACAAATTTTCCACAATTTTTCCACACAATGTGGAAAATTTCCAAAATCCGGATTTTTATCCACTATTTTAATAATAACTCCGTTAAGATTTCTCTTGCCAATTCGGGATTTGCCCTGCCTTTTGTTGCTTTCATTGTCTGCCCGACCAAAAAACCGATGGCTTTTTGCTTGCCGTTTCGATAATCCTCCACGGATTTTGGATTTTCTTTTATGACCTGACTGGCTACGCCGCGCAGCGCGCCCTCGTCACTGACCGTCATTAGTCCTTTTTCTTCCACATGTCGTTTCGGATCCACGTCATTTCGAAACATTTCCTCAAACACTTCTTTTGCCACGGTACTGTTGATGACTCCCGCGTCTGTCAGATCAATGAGTTCCGCCAGATGTTTGGGAGAAAACCGGATTTCATCGGCTTCCATATTTTGTTCCCTCAACAGCCGCGTCGCCTCTCCCATCAGCCAGTTGGAAACTTTTTTCGGTTTTTGGCTGACGGTTGCGGCAGATTCAAAAAAATCCGCCAGTTTTTTGGATCCGGTTAAAATTTCTGCGTCATAATAAGGCAGCCCGAATTCTTCCTGATAACGCATAATCTTTTCCGTCCGAAATTCCGGCTGCCTTGCCTTTACTTCGGCTATCCATGCGTCGCTGATATGAACGGGGGCAAGATCCGGGTCCGGAAAATACCGGTAATCTTTCGCATCCTCTTTTGACCGCATGGCATAGGAGCATCCCCTCGCATCGTCCCAGCGCCTCGTCTCCTGAATCACGGCCTCTCCCGATGCAAGCAGATCCATCTGGCGGTTTGCTTCATGCTCGATCGCTCTTGCAATGGCCTTGAAGGAATTTAAGTTTTTCATTTCCGTCCGGGTTCCATATTCTTTTTCTCCCGCCCGTCGAACCGATAAATTGACGTCCGCGCGCATGGAGCCTTCCTGCAGTTTACAGTCGGACGCGCCCAGATACTGGATGATCAGCCGCAATTTATCCAGATAAGCAATCACTTCTTCCGATGTGCGCATATCCGGTTCTGAAACGATTTCAATTAACGGCACGCCGGAACGGTTAAAATCTATGATGGAACAGTCTTCCCTTTCGTCATGCACCAGCTTTCCCGCGTCTTCTTCCATATGGATTTCATGAATTCCGATTTGCTTTTTTTGTCCGTCTTCTGCTTCTATTTCGATTTTCCCGTTTCTGCAGATGGGAAGATACAGCTGGGAAATCTGGTAATTCTGCGGATTGTCCGGATAAAAATAATTTTTTCTGTCAAATTTAAAATCCCTTGTAATTTCACAGTCAAGGGCAAGCCCTACCGCCATCGCATATTCCACCACCTGTTGATTTAACACCGGAAGAGAACCAGGCATTCCGGTGCAGACCGGACAGGTATGCGCGTTGGGCGTTCCTCCAAACGCCGTCGTACAGCCGCAGAAAATCTTCGTCTTTGTCGCCAGTTCCACATGGACTTCCAGTCCGATTACTGTTTCGTATTCTTTGCCCATGATTCCTCCCCTTTCTCTACTCTATCGCCCCACAGGCCAGGGGACTGCGGCGATACGTCCCCGACTGCTCAAATGCATAGGCCGCCCGGATGATCTTTTTTTCCTGAAAACAATCCCCGATCAGCTGCAGCCCGATGGGAAGTCCCTTTGGATCCACCCCGCACGGTACGGAAATTCCGGGAAGTCCGACCAGATTGACGGACACCGTATAAATGTCTCCCAGATACATTTTCATGGGATCTTCTAAACTGCTTCCAAGCGCCGGAGCCGTAGACGGAGCCGTGGGTCCTAAAATAACGTCATATCTGGAAAACGCTTTGTCAAACTCCTGCTTTAGAAGCGTTCTGGTTTTCAGCGCCTTTAGATAATACGCGTCATAATAGCCGGAGCTTAGCACAAAAGAGCCCAGCATAATGCGGCGCTTTACCTCTAAGCCAAACCCCTCGGAACGGCTTTTTTTATACATATGGTGAAGCCCTTCGTATTCGCCGGTCCGATACCCGTATTTCACGCCGTCGAAGCGCGCAAGATTGGAGCTTGCTTCCGCGCAGGCAATGACGTAATAGGCGGGAACGGCGTATTTCACCAGTCCCAAATCAAACCATTCCACCTGTGCGCCCCGCTCCTTTAGAATGTCTGCCGCTTCCAGCACGGCCGCACGCACTTCTGCGTCTAGCCCGTCGTCAAAATAATCTCTGGGAATGCCGATTTTCATTCCTGCCACATCGTCCAAAAGAGCGGACGTAAAATCCAAATCCCTCCTTTGAATCGACGTGGAATCCTTTTGGTCCCAGGAAGAAATCACTTCCAACACGGCGGCGCAGTCGGAAACATTTTTTGCAATCGGCCCAATCTGATCCAGAGAAGAGCCATAGGCAATCAGTCCGTACCGGGACACCGTGCCATAGGTCGGCTTGATTCCGGTCACGCCGCAAAAGGAGCTTGGCTGGCGGATCGAGCCGCCCGTATCGGAGCCAAGCGAAAACGGGCATTCTTCCGCCGCCACGGCCGCGCAGGAGCCGCCCGAAGAGCCGCCTGTGACATGACGTTCGTTCCAGGGATTTCTTGCGGCTCCATAATAGGAAGTTTCCGTTGTGCTTCCCATTGCAAACTCATCCATATTTGTCTTTCCAAGCAAAACCGCCCCCGCACATTCCAGATTTCTGACTGCCTCAGCCGTATACGTGGGAATAAACTGATCCAGCATCTTTGAACCGCACGTCGTTTTGATCCCTTTTGTACAGATATTGTCTTTCACCGCCATCGGCGCTCCGGCAAGCGGCCCGCAAAGCGAACCGCTATCTATCTGCGTCTGCACCAATTCGGCGCATTTTAAAACCTGTTCCTCATCTACCGTAATAAAGCTGTTTGTCGTTTGATCTCTTTTTCGGATGGCTGCCAGAAAAGCGGCTGCCGTTTCTTTTACCGATACTTCTCTTGCCTTTATTTTTTTTCCAAGCTCTAAGGCTGTGAAACCTGTAAGACTCATGAAACTCCTCCTATCCGATGGTCTTTGGCGCTTTTATGCCGCCGTCTTTTTTCTCCGGCGCATTGGCCAGCGTATCTTTGCTGCCATCCCCGTTTGTCACCACATCTTTTCGAAACACATTTTGCATAAAAAACGCATGGGACATAGGCTCTGTGCCTGACGTATCCAGCTCATTGAGCTGATCCATATAATCTAACATTTCCCCCATGTCCTTTTTGGCTCGTTCCTTTTCTTCCCCGGAAAGCTCCAGCTTTGCCAGAATTCCGACATACGCAATCGTCTCATCTGAAATCATATTTGCCATAAACTGCCTCCTAATCCCTTACTTTTTTCCTGATTTTGGGAAAATGCATAAAAAACGCCCCGGAATACTGTTTCATGTATTCCGGGGCGTTCCCGCTATGCCCTCTTCCAAACGGCTCTCTCAGTCGGTGACGCCATATTCCTGCCGGCCACCGGACACAGGAGTCTCTTTCATCGCTTTCATTCTTTTTTATGAGAAAGTTATAGCACAGCTTTTTGCAGAATGCAAGTGATTTTTCAAAAACCACACAATAAATAATAAATTTTCTGTCAAAATCAATTACGGATACGAATTGTTGCGCACAAATTCTCCCGGATTTTCATCTTCATATTCAAAGAGACAGCGTTCGTACGCATTGATCACATGGGTATCCTTGTATTTATCATACCGCTTATGGCTTCGTCCATACGACAAATGCACATGCCCGTGGAGAAAAAATTTGGGCCGGTATTTTTCCATCAGCTTTAAAAAAGAAGAAAACCCCTGGTGCGGCAAATCTCTGCCGTCATTGAGCTGATACGCCGGCGCGTGGGTCACGAGGATGTCAAATCCGCCTTTTCGAAGAAGCTTGAATTTCAATTTCGCAATTCTCTGCCTCATCTGCCATTCCGTATACTGATCTGGTCCCTTGTTGTAACGCATTGAACCGCCCAGCCCCAGAATCCGCACGCCCTCATGGACGTATATCTTATCTTCTATACAAATACAGCCGTCCGGAGGAATCTTTTTGTATACTTTGTCGTGATTTCCCCGGACATACAAAACCGGAGCCGTGGAAAAAGTTGCCAGAAAAGAAAGGTAATAGGGATCCAAATCGCCGCAGGATATAATCAGGTCGACTCCCTTAAGCTTACTTTTATCAAAAAATTCCCACAGATATTTTGATTCTTCATCTGAAATCGCAAGTATCTTCATTCGTAAGCTACCTTTCGCTATGCTTTTGCCGCAGACGTTTTTTTCACGCCCTGCTGTTTGATGACAGGCTCCGCCTGTTCTTTTAATTCTTCTTTTTCCGGAATTGAGCCGATAATATTTTCCGCCAGCCAATCCATCGTCATAATTTCTTCCGGCGACAGGCTTTTATCCGGATCGTTTAGCACAATGCCGGACTGTGAATACAAAATGCCGGAAAAAGGATTGAATACCTCCGAACAAATCGTGCTTTTTAAAAGCTCTACCAGACGCTTCGTCCCAATCGGCAGGTATTTGGAGGAAATGACGTCAATCACTCCTTCGGACATGCCCCACCAGTAGTTGATCGCCTTTACTTTGTCCGGATTGTCGTCGTATTTCCAGGTCCCTTCAAGAATCGCCCAGATCAGATGTTCATAAAATTTCCCCCAATGCCATATCGGCATGGCCAGGTTCCTTGGACGCCCGTCTTCCATATGGTAAATTCCGAAAAACCGGGACGCTTCCTCCGGAATCACCAGATCACGCCCCGAAATACAGGAACAGGTGCTCTCCCTGATTTTATCCACGACGTCTATTTCTTTCTTGGTCGACCATTCCAGATAAACCTTCGCCCGCGGATTAATCATTTTCGCCCCAAGGGCAAATGCGTTGATATTGGCAATCGAACCGTAAATCGGATAATCGGCAATATAAGTCAGACGATTATTTTCAGCCATTGCCCCGGCAATCGCGCCCAACAGAAATTTTGCTTCGTACATTCTGGAATAATAAGTACGAATATAGCGATGGGACGTATTCAAAGAACAATTTAAAATCTGCACCTGCGGATTCGCAATGGCGGCTTTCACGCTGGCCTGCACAAACGGAGGCGTCGTTGTAAAAATCAGCTTGCAGCCTGACGCAATTGCTTCGGCAATTAATCCGTCAATATTTTCCTGCGTCCCGTTTTCATAGGCAACCGTATGCACTTCTTCCGGAAACCGCTCTTCCAGATGAAGTCTGCCCAGCTCATGCGCATACGTCCACGCAGAAGTTCCCGGCGTTTTTTCATAAATAAATGCAATGTTGAGTTTCTTTGGCGTTGAAACATGCAGCAGATTGAGCAAAGACTTTTTTTTCTGGCTCGGCTTCATCTTCAAATCGATTTCCTGCTCTTCTTCCAGCAGCTCAAATTCTTCCCAGCTTTTTGCTATCAGATCCTTGATTTCATTGGTCGTCTTCTGGTCTACGGCATCGTATCCATACAATGTGATAAACGACAAAAAAGCGTCTCCCGGCGTAATCTTTAATTTGCCGCCTCCTTTTGCCTGGTATTCTGTGGCAAACCTCGTATAAATAGAGCTGAATTTTGTCAATTCATCTTTGTCCCAGACTTCGTCCGGTCCTTTTCCGACCGCTTCGTTTAGCTTTGCAAAATTTCCCTCCTGGGAAAACCAGATGTAATTGATCGGAGCCGTCTTGTAAAAATCAAGGAATTCGTAGTAAATCTTATTTTCTTTTTCCTGTGTGCGCTTTGGTATAATGCGGATTACATTGCCGGGAATCGAAACGGCTCCAAAATATTTCATCACGCTGACGCGTTTGTTTCCCTCTTCCACATAAAATTTATTCATATATTCATAAGCCTTGATTGGCTCCCGTATGCCTTCCTCTACATGGCTTGTGCTTAACTCCGCCCATTTTGCGGCAAATTCCGTTGTTTCCCGCAGGATGGGCATAAAATTCCCCGCAAATGAACTGCTTCGGCCTACCGTTTTTGTTCCTGCAATCTGTTCCACCGGAATCTGCACCGTTCCCAGAGAGGATTCAGAATAAGAGCCTTTTTCCGGCATGATGTCGTCTAATACCATCAATGTCGGTTTTACTCCCCGAAGCATCCTTGACTGATAATCTTTCTTCCCTAATTTGAATGCTTTGCTGTAATCTTCTTTTCCCATAATTTCCTCCTGTAAACCTATCTATTCCAACCTCTTCGTCATTCAAAACATCCGGCGCTCCAGACGTCGGTAAAGGTATTCTATAGATTACTCCATAGAACTGACGATGTCAATTGTGCAGAATGCAGAATTGAACGCCTGAAAAATACATATTTTTTAGGCTACATTCCATACTTTTCCAAATCCACCCTGCCGTTTTTCACCTCTATCCCGTCTGCTTTTAAAAGCTTTGCCTGCTCTCCTTTTCCTCCGAACGCAAATTCTCCGGCCAGCTCTCCTTTGGCATTTACAACCCTGTAGCATGGGATTTGTTCCGGATCCGGATTTTTATGCAGCGCGTTTCCAACCGCCCTTGCCATCTTTTTATCCCCGGCAAGCTCTGCAATCTGCCCATACGTTGCAACCTTTCCCTTTGGAATTTTTTGAACTGCCTCGTAAATCCTTTTGGACGGGCTGTCCGTCAACAGATCATAGCTTTCCGCAATCATCCTGCGGATTTCCGGATCCGGAACCGTTCCGTCCAATATAATCGTATTCCAGTGATCTTTATTGTGATGCCATCCCGGTATGACCGACGCATAGGCATTCCGAAAAAAATCCCTCCATTCGGGATCCGTTTTCACATTTAGATTGATATAGCCGTTCCTTTCATACACCCACAGAAACGCCTTTCTGCTTCCCTTAATCCGCACAAGCTGCCAGTTATCGTCATGAAACGGCGCTTCCTGATACGTGTTTGGAAACGTCAGCCCGTATGCAATCGCTTCTTCTCTTGTTTTCAACTCTTATTCACGCTCCACATTCATTTCAGATTTGATTTAAGTGACATTATAATGTGAAAAAAACCGACTGTCAACGATTACAGAACGATGGAAAATGCTTAGAAGACAGAGAAGCAGAATTTGAGTGATGCGAATTTATAACGGTTGACTTGAAAGAAAGATTCAAAGATAATATATGATATGCAACCGAAATCTAAATGCCGGCAGATTCCTGAAACAGTTTTTATCCGGAGGACCGTCTGCCCGCAACAGCATCTTGGGAGGGATCAAATGATCGGAGTCTATTTTAGCGGCACAGGAAATTCTAAATACTGCATATATAAATTTTTGGAAGAATATCAAGGCAGCAGTCCGGCATATTCCATAGAACAGGACGAAACTGCAGCCCATATAAAAAAGAACGACGAGATCGTCATAAGCTACCCCGTCCAGTTCAGCTGCATCCCCAAAATTTTGCATGATTACATCGTCGCAAACCAACAACTCTGGAAAGGGAAAAAGATTTTTATTCTTGCGACAATGGGACTTTTCAGCGGCGATGGCGCCGGCGTCCCCGCACGATTATTAAAAAAATACGGCGCCGTTATCACCGGCGGCCTGCATCTGAAAATGCCCAACAGCATCAGTGACGACAGCCTCCTGAAAAGAAACCACAAGAAAAATCTTTTACTTATCAGAAACGCGGAAGCAAAAATTCACAAAGCCGTCATACAAATCCAAAACGGAAACCCGCCGCAGGAGGGACTTTGGATCTGGAACCAGATGGCCGGACTGTTCGGACAAAGGCTGTATTTTTCAAAAAAAACAAAGCTCTATACCGATGCGTTAAAAATCAATTCCGAAAAATGCACCGGATGCGGTTTGTGTAAAACGATATGTCCCATGCATAATATCCAATTGGAAAATGGCGTCGCAGTTTCTGCAAATCGTTGTACCATGTGTTACCGCTGTGTCAACAAATGCCCCAAACAGGCAATTACGTTACTTGGAAAAAAAGTTATGCAGCGCTACGACATCAACCAATATCTTCCAAATTCAACGAAAGCCGGGAATCCCTGATTCAAGGATTCCCGGCTAAAATATTTGCTATTTCACTTCCATAAAATGCATCTGATACGCCTGATAATCTCCCATTTTCACCGGAAGCGGAATGCCCGCTTCCATCAGAGCGTCGGCCGCATATACATTCCCGCTCGACTCCTCTTTGTACATGCATCCTTCTTTCAACCCTTTTAACCTGACGTAATTGACCGTCATATTTCCGTGTACATGCAGCACAACCGCATTGAAAAGCGCCTCGCTTCTGTCTTCCGAAACAAATTCCCATGCGCCGACTTCTTCTACGGTCGGGTCATTTAATCGATAATACAATCCGTTCTGGATCAAATCCGCATACCGGCGGTATATTTTGATCTGCTCTTTTAATTCCTGTTTTTCTTCTTCGGAAAGCTGTTTTGGATCCAGCTCGTAGCCAAACGTCCCTGCCATCGCAATCACGCCGCGGGTATGAAAGGGGGTAATTCGTCCCGTCTGGTGATTGGGTACGGCAGATACGTGTGACCCGACGGAGGAAACAGGATACCCAAAAGAGGTTCCATATTGAATGTTTACCCGGTCAAGGGCGTCTGTATTATCGCTGCACCAAATCTGCGGTGAATAATAAAGCATTCCCGCGTCAAACCTGCCGCCGCCGCCGCTGCATCCTTCCAAAAGCACGTTGGGATACCGCTGCACCAATCGTTCTAAAAAGTCATACAGCCCAAGTACATAGTCATAATATACTCTTCCCTGGTCTTTCGTTCCCTGGGAAAAACAATCGGAAAGGCTTCGGTTCATGTCAAATTTAATATATTCAATATTGCCCTGGTCCAACACTTCACACAGTCTGGTAAAAACGTAATCTACAACTTCTTTTCTGGAAAAATCCAGCACAAGCTGATTTCTTCCCCTTACTGGGCTTCGCCCAGGAATGGCAAGCGCCCAGTCCGGATGCGCGCGGAACAAATCGCTGTCTTCATTGACGGATTCCGGCTCAATCCAGATCCCAAATTTTAAACCAAGACCGTTAATTTTATCAATCAGAGAACCAAGCGGTTCTCCTAACTTCTCCTCATTTACATACCAGTCGCCCAGTCCGCTGTTGTCATCGTCCCGTTTTCCAAACCAGCCGTCGTCTAACACAAGCATTTCGATTCCAAGCTCGGCTGCATCCGCGGCAAGCCGGTAAATGGAATCGCCGTTAAAGTTAAAATACGATGCTTCCCAGCTGTTTAAAAGAATCGGCCGCGGACTCGTCTTATATTTCCCCCGGCAGAGATTCTTTCGAAAACAAGTATGCAGGTTCTGCGAGAGCTTTGCCAGTCCCTCTTTGCTGTAGCTTAAAACTACTTCCGGAACAAAAAACTCTTCTCCCGCCTCAAGCGGATACGAAAACATCTCATCCGACAATCCAAGCTGCATACGGGTCTGGTTATACTGGTCTTTTTCCACTTCGCCCTTGAAGCTTCCGCTGTACACAAACGACATGGCGTAACAGCTTCCCGCGTCTTCCGTCGTCTCATGCGCCGCCAGTATCATCATCGGATTGTACTGATGGCTTGAAGTTCCTCTGCGGCTTTCAATCACCTGCGCCCCGTGGGCAACCGGAAGCCTCTGGACGTTGCGTTCCATGGCATGACGGCCGTAAAAACAGATAAAATCATATTCTCCGCTTACAAAATCCAGACAGGCCGCCTGCGCTTTTTTCAGATAAATTTTCTTCATACCGCAGTTTTGTATGCGCGCGCTTCGCGTAATGATATTCAAATCCGCAAGCACGCCATAAAACAGCGTAATCCTCATATTTGTCACCGGATCCTCCAGATCGATTTCCAGTGTGTCGGCCTCCTCATTGCCGGCATAGACTGCCGGAAGCTTCGGCAGTCCGTATTTTCCTTTTGTAATGCGATGGCCCCTGTAGCGAAAATCGCATCCATAAGAGCCGTCCGCATTCCGAATAATCACCGCGGGGCTTCTGTAATCTCCCGTTCCCTGGCACGGCAGCTCCTGGGGGAGAACGTCCATAGAATATGTACGGTCATTCCCTACGTCATTGGGATTCCCGGAAAATCCCCGGTCTGCAAACTGCAGCAGATAATCCATGTTCCCGCCGGTCTTTTTTCCATAATACAAATGCAGTAAAAATCCGTACGCATCCACTTTCATCTGGTATGTTGCATCGTTTGTATGCAATGTAAAAATTTTGTCTTTCTCCTTATAAATAATGCTCATTCTGTCCCTCCTGGTTTTTACATGATAGATACACATACTTTTTGTGTATAAAAGGATACCCACAGGGTATTACTTTGCATCAAAACAACTATTTCACCGCGCCGTTTACGACACCGTTTAAGATCTGCTTCTGGCAGACGATGTAGAAAATTAAAATCGGAAGCAATGCAAGCAGGTAAGATGCAAATGCAAGATTATAATTGGTTCCAAACTGTGTCTGGAATGTCATCTGCGCCAGAGGCAGCGTATTCATTCCGCTTCCTGACATGATTACAAGCGGCGTCATCACATCATTCCAGACGCTGAGCGCCGTGATAACGGCAACTGTCGCATGCATCGGCTTCATAATCGGAAAAATAACTTTCCAGAACGTCCGAAACGTCGTCGCTCCGTCGATTCTTGCCGCTTCTTCCAACGCTACCGGAATATTAACCAGATAGCCGGAATACAACATCAGGTTCATTGGCATATAAAATACCACATAGCAGAGGATTACGCCGACCACATTTGCAATGCCAAGCTTTGACGTCTGTTTTACAAGAGGCATCATTAAAATTGCAAACGGCACGAACATACCGCTGACCACATACATATAGACAAGGTTATACTTCTTGTTTCTCGCTTTGTTACGTCCCACCGCATAGCCAATCATGGAATGCAGAACAACGGAAAGCACAACGGTAACTGCCGTAATCATTAAGCTGTTAAATAACGAACGCCAGAAGTCTGTCACACGCATCGCCTCTTTGAAGTTTTCAAGGCTCCAGTGTTTTGGCAAAGAAAGAATTCCGGCAACGCTGTTTGTCATTTCCGACGGCTGCTTAAACGCAATGACAATCGTCATATACAGAGGAAATATGATCGTAATCAGTCCGGCAATTAAAAGAATGGTAACCGGCCAGTTAAATTTCTCTTTTACTTTAACGTTCTCTTTCATTATAACTGCTCCTCCTTTTTACCTGTATAGCCTCTCGGATTCTCCAGCCCTTATTTTCTGCGGCTTTCAAATCCCGTT
>CAJUJL010000037.1 GCA_910586725.1 uncultured Lachnospiraceae bacterium
CTGAACTGCGTGCCGCGTTTGGATTTCACACGATAGCCCACAGAAATAATGACATCCAAATTATAGTAGTCAACTTGATAGGTTTTTCCGTCCGATGCAGTTGTTGCAAAATTTGCAACAACTGATTCTCTCATTAGTTCTCCTTCAGAAAAAATGTTTTTTATATGTCTTGAAATCGTTGATTTATTCCTTTGGAATAATTCAGCCATCTGGTCAATGGATAACCATACAGTATCTTCGTCAAAAGTCGTTTCGATTTTTGTCAAACCATCTTGTGTTGTATAAATGATGATGTTCGATTTCTGTTCCATATTTTCTCGGTTATTCACACATACACCTCACTTCTAAATTGTGCAACGCCCGTTGCACTTTTATTATCTAATTCATCTTCTATATCGTATCTACTACTATGTATCAGTCCACATCAAGTATTGTACTCTTTCTTAACAAATTTAGTAGTCCATTAATCACTCTGAATTACAAATAAAAAAATAAGCCTTTTATACTCAAATAAGGACTATTTTGTCATAAAAAATTATCTCTTTATAAAGTTTAATAATTTTCCTTTATTAAGGTTAAGTAATTATGTGTAACTTGCCTTTTCAAAACATCTACTTCATAATTTTTTTTCACACAAGCTAATTCTTCCAATCAAACTCCTTATTTCATCCTTAAGTCCTTCAAAAGCAGACTGATTATCCATAAGAGTTCGAAGCAATCTTTCCATAATCGCACTTTTAGCATCATCATACCCTTCAAACACCCAAGAATTTAATGATATGCAGACAAATTTTTTCTTTGTTTCGTCTCTTTCTTCGATATTTTTTTCAACTAATTTTAATAATGTAGACTTCCCGGCACCCCATCGACCAAACAAACCAATAGTTAATGGGTTTAATCGTTCATTTGCTGTTATATTTGTAATTAATTCTGCAAAAGGACTATATGCTAATAAATCAATTTGAGATTCTTTATCTAACCACATAAATCCGTTCCTTTCTTCTTTAGCTAAAAATAATGTTAGCACAATGTGTCATTCAAAAAATGTTTCACTATTTCTAAAATACTATCAAATCATACGAAAATGTTCCAACGCTTCCCTTATAGCAGCTTCTTTCTCTAGCGGACACTTCGGCTGTCTGGAGTTTTCCGATTTCGGCAGGTTATAATTTGCTCTCTCAATAATACCGCATTTCTGTTTTACCTGTGCAATATACAAGTTGCTGACTTTCAATCCGCTTTGTTTCAGAACATAATCCTTGATTTCCTCATAAGTGGCTTTACTCTCCGCCGCCGTCAAATCAAGTTCATCCATCTCTAATTCCACATTGATATGCTTCAACTTATTTGATTTAAGTTTGGAAAGCAACACGATACTTTCTGTATGCACCGTCTGCCCAAACTGATCCACCCCGCGCACTCTTACAATCTCATACCCTCCGTCACAAAGCACGCGCAAATCTCTCGCCAGCGTCGCCGAATCACAGCTCACATACACAATCCTCTCCGGCTTTGACCAGAGCATTGTTTCCAGGCATTTTCTGTCGCATCCCTTTCTGGGCGGATCCACCACAATCACATCCGGACGCATCATGCTGTCTTTCCGCTCTGCCAGCGTCTCTTCTGCTTTTCCCACCATAAACGAAACATTGGAAATGCCATTCAATCGGGCATTTTCATTCGCATCCGCAATTGCCTGCGGCACAACCTCCACGCCATACACCCACTTAGCGCTCCTGGCCAAAAATAAAGAAATCGTGCCGATTCCGCAATAAAGATCCCACACAATTTCATTTCCGTTCAGTCCGGCATAATCCAGTACGAGTGAATACAGCTTTTCCGTCTGCACAGGATTTACCTGGTAAAAACATTCCGGTGAAATCTGATAAACCGTCTTTTCACCGATTCTTTTAAAGTCCTTCACATCTCTTAAATACAGCGCATCGTTTATTGTTGGTCTGCCCTTGATCACTCTGGTATCGCCGCCCAAAATAACATTTGTATTCTTCTGATTTATATTTAATGAAATGCTCGTCATTCCCGCAATCTGACTTAAACGCTCCGCAAGAACTTCTTCTCTCGGCAGACGTTTACAGTTGATAACAATGCATACCATGCTCTCCTTCGTGTCAAAACCATATCGAATCAGAACATGGCGCACCTGGCCTTCGCCTGTACGTTCATCGTATGCCAAAACGCCGTAATCCTTCATATAGCCAATCACTGTTTCCAAAATCCTTTGATTGACCGAAACGCCCAGGGCACAATTTGTATTTGAGACAATATCATGCGTTCGGCCCGCATAAAATCCTGCCACAATATCTCCTGCTGCATTTTGCCCAATTGGAAACTGCGCTTTATTTCGATACGCAAACGGTTCCTCCATGCCTACAATCGGCTCCATAACCGCATCAATAAACGCTTCCTCAAAGCCGCCCAGGCGAATCAGGTTTTCCCGGATCTTCTTTTGCTTAAATACAAGCTGGCTCGGATAATCCATATGCTGAATCTGGCACCCTCCGCACGCACGCGCATACAGACAACGGGGCTCCACCCGATTCGGGGAAGCCTCCTTGATTTCCATTAATCTTGCATAACCGTAATTTTTCTTTATTTTCACAATCTTTGCAACAATTTTATCGCCAATTGCGGTATCCTTGACAAAAAATATCATCCCGTCGCATCTGCCGATTCCTGCTCCGTCCGTGCCAATATCCTCTATCATCAATTCAATCAAATCATTTTTCTTCATAACATTCCTACTTACTTGTCCTTCGGATATTCGTTTCCAACAACCGGTTATATCCCAGCCATTTGGTACTGCCTTCCGGTTCGTTTTCGAAAATTTCTTTCATCGTCTCCATTTTTGCATCGATATTGTCCGCAAAACACAATGCCATCGCTTCGACAAGAGCGGGCTTTTTGGGCGAACCGAATTCCAGCTCTCCATGATGGGATAAAATACAATGCTTTAATTCATTGCTAAGCTTACGCGGAAAATTCGGAATCTCGCGTATGTGCTCGCCAACCCATTCCGTGCCAATCATAATGTGCCCCAGCAATTGTCCTTCGTCCGTATAATCATTTGCCGGAAATCCCGAAAGCTCTTCTAACTTTCCAATGTCATGAAACATCGCCGCCGTCAGCAAAAGATCCCGGTTTAAAATCGAATACTGTCTGCAAAACGCATCGCAAAGCCCGGCAACGGACAACGTATGCTCCAGCAATCCTCCCATAAATCCATGATGTATGCTTTTGGCAGCCGAATGCGCTTTAAACCGCTTTACGAACTCCGGATCCTCCAGAAAAAAACTGTTCAAAAGCTGATGCAGATATGGATTTTCAATAGAACCAATGTATGATTTCAGTTCCTCATACATCTCGTCGATCTCTCTGGAGCTGACCGGAAGATAATCTTTGGGATCATATTCATCTTCTTTTGCTTTTCGAACGCGTTTTATATTCACTTGAAGCGCTCCCTGAAAACTTGTAACGTCCCCCACAATTGCGATATAATCTAAAGAATCAAAATCATCAATGCCCGAAGAATCCGGTTCCCATATTTTTGCATCCAGCATTCCCGTTTTATCCTGCAAAATCACATTTTCATATGGCTTACCGTTTTTTGTAACTGCGGACTGCTTGTGTTTACATAGAAAAATCTCATTTACCCGTTCGCCTTCGCGAAGCGCTTTTATATATTTCATATTGTTTTTGCCGCTGTGCGGCTTCTCCTTCCCTGTCTGCTTTTACTGCAACGTTCCTGCCGTTACACTGCATGTCACCCGAAGATACTCATCCATGCCCTGCCGGTTCACCACAATCTCCGTGATCGCGCCCGGCTCCATCGCCAGAACATTCTTCTCGTATGCTTCGATCGTACTAATCTCTTCCCCATCCATTTCAACAATGACGTCCCCGTTCTGAAGGCCCGCTTCCAACGCGGGGGAATCCAGCATCACTTCTTTAATATAAACTCCGCGGGGAATATTAAATTCATATGCGATCTTGTCCGTAACCGTTACAATTTTAAGTCCAAGATAGGGTATATCCTTTCCGTTGGAAAGCATTTCAATGACTTTCTTTAGTTCGGAAACAGAAATGGCAGTCAGTGTATTATCATCGTCATTTCCACTGTAATCCTGTACTACAAGACCTATAACTTCTCCATTTAAATTTAAAAGCACGCCGCTGCTGTTGCTGCTCCCCACAATATCCGTTGTAAAGATGCTGTATGTATTATCTACCGTCTGTATCACATTTCCAACAGAAGTAATATTGCCCGTACCAATCGAATAATTCGTCCCCAGCGGGCTTCCGATTGCAATCGCGATATTTCCCTGTGAAACAGACAGGGAATTGCCAAGGATTGCATACGCGATCTTTTCTTTTGTCGCCTCCTCTATCAGCCGTAAATTGATCGCAAGTATCGCGATTCCCGTATTGCCGTCGTATTTTTTCAAAGAAGCTGTGACGGTGGCCTCATCAATAAAGGTAACCCGGATTTCTCCTGCGGTCTGCACCACTTTGTGTTCGGTCAAAATTAAAAGCTCGCTCCCGTTATCCCCGATAATGATGCCGGATGCCTGTCCATTGCTTTCATAGGAGTTGTTGTACCAGTCCGTATTGCTGACAATTCCCGTAACCGTAACTACGGAACGATTCGCTTCCTTGCCAATCGCATAAATTTTATTCTGCAGCATCTGATAATCCGAAAGCTCCAGCTCTTTGACAATCACCGTCTCAGTCTCCGGCACAGGAAGTTCGGCTTCTTCCGTCTCCGAAACCTCTTCCGTTTCAAAAAGGGCTTCCGTTTCCGGCATCATCTGCTGTGAATCTTCCGGAATGGAAATCACCGGATTTTCCTTCGGATACAGCCATTCTTCCATCACAGGGCGCAGCAAAGTAAATACAAAACAAGCGATCATTCCAAACAAAACTGCCAGCGCACCCGTATAAACCCCATGCCGAAACAATCTTTTCTTATTTAATGGTTTTGCTTTGATTTTTTCATTAATAAACGAATAATCATCCTTATCATACTCAGCCATACCGTTACTTCTCCTTGAACCGCATGCTAATAATCCATATTCCACCTGCCTGATCTTTATTATACGTATTATAGAATCGGTATGCAAGATTTTATTTTCTCCTTTTAAACCTGCATAAGATCATGTATAATCTTATTTAGAAATCATACAGAAAAAGATTGAGGATTATTATGAATAAAAAAGTATTACACACATTGGAATATGATAAAATTATAGAAACCCTGACAGAATTTGCATATAGTAATTCCGCGAAAGAACAATGCCGCGGACTTCTTCCAATGACAGATCTTGACGCTGTCAATCTGGCGCAAAAACAGACCAAAGACGCTTTAACGCGCGTCTTTCAAAAAGGCAGCCTGTCTTTTTCCGGCGTCCATCCGGTTACCGCTTTCATCAAACGCCTTGAAATCGGCGGCTGTTTAAATACGCTCGAACTGTTGCAAATCAGTTCCCTTTTAGAAGTCTCCCGGCGCGCCAAAAGCTACAGCCGTACGGACCGCCAGGATGCGCAAATGGATTCTCTGGACGAATTTTTCAACACAATAGAGCCTCTGACGCCCTTGAATGACGAAATCAAACGCTGCATCCTGTCAGAAGATGAAATAAGCGATGACGCCAGCAGCGCCTTGAAATCCATTCGCCGCGCCATTGGCAATATGAACGAACGAATCCGCAGCCAGATCAATAAAATTATGAATCAGGCGCACAACAGCGGTTATTTACAGGATTCCGTCATCACCATGCGGGGCGGCAGATATTGCATTCCCGTAAAAGCGGAAGCCAAAAACCAGATTCCAGGCATGGTCCACGACCAGTCCTCAAGCGGCTCCACCTTGTTTATCGAGCCGTCTGCCATTGTAAATCTGAATAACGAACAGAAAGAACTGTTTTTAAAAGAAGCAAAAGAAATCGAATCCATACTTGCGGATTTAAGCAGCCGCGTATTTGAACAGGCCGCTTTTATTCATGACAATTACAAGGCCCTGACCACCCTTGATTTTATATTTGCCAAAGCGGAACTTGCGAAGCTTTACAACGGCGTCGCCCCTGTTTTTCATACAGACGGCAGAATCCATATCCGCAAGGGTCGCCACCCCTTATTAAATCCCAAAACCGTAGTTCCGATCGATGTTTCACTGGGAGATACGTTTGATCTGTTAATTGTCACCGGTCCAAATACCGGAGGCAAAACGGTATCGCTCAAAACCGTAGGCCTTTTTACGCTGATGGGCCAGGCGGGGCTTCACATTCCTGCAAATGACCGGTCCGTGCTTTCTATTTTTCATGACGTATTTGCAGACATTGGAGATGAACAGAGCATAGAACAAAATCTAAGTACGTTCTCCTCCCACATGACCAATATTGTAAACATTCTAAAAAATGCCGGCAGACAATCCCTTGTGCTTTTTGACGAGCTTTGCGCCGGAACAGATCCGACGGAAGGCGCCGCACTGGCCATATCCATTTTATCCAGTCTTCACAAACAGGGCATACGCACAATGGCAACCACGCATTACAGCGAACTGAAAGTATTTGCGCTCTCTACGGACGGTGTGGAAAATGCATGCTGTGAATTTAATGTAGAAACCTTGAGTCCAACATACCGACTGTTAATCGGCATTCCCGGAAAGAGCAATGCATTTGCGATTTCCAGCAAAATCGGTCTAGACGATTCTTTGATCGAAGACGCCAAAAAACAGATTACCGAATCGGAGGCGGGTTTCGAAGAACTGATTTCCGATCTTGAAAACAGCCGTTTGGTGATAGAGCGGGAACGCGCAGAAATCGACCAATACAAAAAAGAAATCACATTGCTGAAACAAAAACTGGAACAGAAGCAGGAGCGAATCGATCAGAACCGCGATAAAATAATAGCGGAGGCCAAAGAACAGGCCCTTTCCATTTTAAAAGAGGCAAAGGACTTTGCAGATGAAAGCATTCGCAGATTTAATAAATTCGGACAAATAAACGCCACGGCAAGCGAAATGGAAAAAGAGCGTTCCCGGCTGCGCGATAAAATGTCCGACACGCAAAAACACCTGAATCGTAAGTCCGGCTCTGCCGTTTCCAGCCATAATATTCCGAAAAAACTGCGCATCGGCGATTCCGTAAAAGTGCTTTCCATGAATTTAAAAGGCACCGTTCACACATTGCCAAATGCCAAAGGCGATTTATATGTCCAAATGGGCATTTTAAATTCCCTGGTAAATATCAGCGATTTAATCCTGCTGGAAGACGACTCTTCCGCCAACAGCAGAAAATTCAACAAAACCGGAGCCGGAAAAATTAAAATGAGTAAATCTGCTTCCGTTTCCTCCGAAATCAATTTAATCGGCAAAACAACGGACGAAGCGATTGCTCTTTTGGACAAATACCTGGACGATGCTTATATCGCCCATCTTCCTTCCGTTCGCATTGTACACGGAAAAGGTACGGGAGCGCTGCGAAACGCCGTACAAAAACATTTAAAACGGCAGAAATATGTGAAGTCTTTCCGTCCTGGCGCCCTAGGAGAAGGGGACGCCGGCGTTACCATAGCAGAATTTAAAACAGATTAACACTTATAATTCAAGGAGGTCCTTATGGCAGCAAAGCAAAAAATCCTAATTGTAGATGATGATGTAAATATTGCGGAACTTATTTCACTTTATCTGACAAAAGAATGTTTTGATACAAAAACCGTAAACGACGGGGAAGAAGCCCTTATTGCTTTTGAACAGTACGCTCCGAATCTGATTCTGCTTGACTTGATGCTTCCCGGAATCGACGGCTACCAGGTCTGCCGGGAAGTTCGCGCAAAATCAGACACTCCGATTATTATGCTGTCTGCAAAAGGGGAAATTTTTGATAAAGTATTGGGCCTTGAGCTTGGCGCCGACGACTACATCATGAAACCCTTTGATTCCAAAGAACTCGTAGCGCGCGTCAAAGCCGTATTAAGGCGGTATCAGCCGATTATCAAAAACCACGCTTCCTCCTCCGACTTAAAATGTGTGGAATATCCGGGCCTGGTAGTAAACCTCTCCAATTATTCCGTACTCTATAACGGCCAGCCTGTGGATATGCCGCCAAAAGAACTGGAACTCCTCTATTTTCTGGCGTCCTCACCCAATCAGGTGTTCACCAGAGAACAGCTTTTAGATCATATCTGGGGTTATGAATATATCGGAGATACCCGCACCGTAGATGTCCACGTAAAACGTCTCCGTGAAAAAATCAAAGACAACCGATCCTGGCGGTTGTCAACGGTCTGGGGCATTGGTTATAAATTTGAAGTCAGTGGGCCGCATACATGAAAAAAACAATTTACCCAAAACTGTTTATAGGCTACCTGCTATTTGGCATCCTTGGATTTATTATTGTTTCCACCATTACTTCGCATCTTCTGTTTGACTATGTCCAATCCAAAGAAGCCTCCAATTTATACAAAGAAGCTAATCTGATCGCATCCGATTATGCGTTCAGCTATTACAGCAATGCCATTTCCCTGACAGATTTTGAACAGCGCTTAGAGGCTCTCGACACCTATCTGTCCGCACAGATATGGGTTGTTGGCAGAGACGGCGATATTTTGGTCAATTCCAGAAAGAAATCAGACTTATTCCCGATTGAGTCTATTCCCGATTTTAATATCAGTGATTTTAACCATCAATATTATCGCACCGGTTTCTTTTATAACTATTTTGATACGGAACAAATCAGCGTATATGCGCCAATTTCCGTCAATTATAAAATCAGAGGCTATATCATAATACACAAACCGATGCATACCCTGGTTTCTTACCATAACGGTCTCTTAAAAATAACTTATTTCACTTTTATTATCTTGTTTTTATGCGCATTCGTCCTTCTGGCCATATTTACTTACATGATTATACTTCCAATCAAAAAAATCGCCAGAACAGCCAGCGAATACGCCGCCGGCAAATTTGAACATCCGGTGGACATTCATACCAACGATGAAATCGGTTATCTTGCGGCGTCTTTAACTTATATGGCAGACGAGTTAAATACATTGGAAGAAGACCAGCGCAAATTTGTTTCAAACGTCTCCCATGATTTCCGCTCCCCTTTAACCTCCATAAAAGGTTACGTGGAAGCAATGTTAGACGGCACAATTCCAACGGAAAACCAGGAAAAATATTTAAACATCATTCTCTTTGAAACGGAACGGCTCAACAAACTGACGATGGGTCTTTTGGAGCTTAATAAATACGATTCCCGCGGCACTTTTTTGGACATTTCTACGTTTGACATCAACAATACCATCAAAATGACGGTTCAGACATTTGAAGGCATCTGCAAAGACAAACGGATTTCATTTGAACTTATTCTTACGGGACAAACGCTTTTTACACGCGCCGATATGGGCAA
The DNA here is from genome assembly GCA_910586725.1 of uncultured Lachnospiraceae bacterium. GTDB lineage: Bacteria > Bacillota > Clostridia > Lachnospirales > Lachnospiraceae > Roseburia_B. Next base: position 9,426 of record CAJUJL010000037.1, read on the forward strand.
AATCCAGCGTGTTATATACAATCTGATCGACAACGCAATAAAATTTTCTCCCTCCGATTCCGTTATTACTATCGAAACCATGATGAAAAACGAGAAAATATTTGTTACAATCAAAGACAGAGGAATTGGAATCCCCAAAGAAAGCCTGGGAAAAATCTGGGAGCGTTTTTATAAAACAGATTCATCCCGCGGCAAAGATAAAAAAGGCACAGGCCTTGGCCTTGCCATTGTAAAAGAAATCATCCAGTCACACAAAGAAAATATCAATGTAATCAGTACGGAAGGCGTTGGAACAGAGTTCATCTTTACGCTTCCTCTTTATCAACCGGAGGATGAATAAATTATCCGTCCATCCTCCGGGATTTTGATTGTATAACCAAGATGGCTACGCCAATCGCAAGCGTAAAAAAAGATATAAACTGCGATGTCGAAAACGAGCCTACGTTTCCACGTTCCAGATCTCCTCTGAAATATTCCAAAAAAAAGCGCCCCACACTGTAGTTTATAATATAAATTGCGCCTACGCATCCCTTTTTCAGCTTTGCCTTCTTCCAAAGAACATACAGCACAATAAAATTAATCAGGTTTAATCCGGAAGAAACAAGCTGAGCCGGAAACAGCTTTATGCCTGTCGGCGCATACAAAGATTTCTCAAATACAATCCCGCACGCGCTTTCCGTTGGCTGACCGTAACAACAGCCCGCCAAAAAACATCCGATCCTTCCGATACACTGTGCCAGAGCAACCAGCGGTGCAACCAGGTCAAATGATTTCCAAAAATCTACCTTCTTGATTCTGCAATAAACATATGCCGTTAAAACGCCTCCTATTAATCCGCCATACACTACATAACCACTTGCAAAATCCAAAATCCTGGAAGGATTTTCTACAAGCTCCGGCAAAATAGTGATCCAGAACAGAATTTTTGAAGATGCATATCCTCCGATTACACAGGCAATTCCCATCCCAAAAAGAAATCCTTCTTCCGCAATTCCCGTTTTTTTCATCTGAATCTCTCCGATCCAAATGGCCGCTATAATTCCAATAGCCGTCATCAATCCATAACTGTAAACCGTAATGGGTCCAATTGAAAACAATTCAGGCAGCATTTGCTCCTCCTTATAAATACACATATTTGACAAAAAACTCCGGTTGCATAACCGGAGTTTTTATCATCATTACACAAGCTCTAAAAGAACTTCTAAAGCGCCGTCGCCTTTACGCTGGCCAATCTTTACGATTCTTGTATATCCACCGTTGCGGCCCGCATACTTAGGACCAATTTCGTCAAATAATTTTGCAACAAGATCTACTTTTTTTGTATTCTTCTTCCTGCCCCGTCCGTCTTTCGGCACTTCCGTTACAGAATAAAGCACTTTCAAAATCTCTCTTCTTGCATGAAGACGGGATGGCATATCTACTTTGATCGTTCTGTCCACTTCGTCGTAAATTGTAACCTTCTTGCCATCTACAACTTCTTTTACCCTTTTGCCGTCTTTGTCTTTCCGTGCAACTTTTGCTTTTACCGTTTTTTCTTCGTAATTGTCTTTCTCTTTGATTGCTTTTGCAATAATTCCTTCTGCAATTTTACGAACTTCCTTTGCTTTCGCTTCCGTAGTAACGATTTTGCCGTTTTGAATCAGCGCCGTTACCTGGCCCCTTAAAAGAGCCTTTCTCTGTGATGAAGTTCTGCTTAACTTTCTATACTTTGCCATTTTTAAATCCTCCGTTTTGTGGAACATCCGACACGCTCTTCGGTCTTACTCATCGAATGCTGTTCTTTTTAGTTGCCTCCACCATATCCATGGAGATGACCTCTTCCCGCTCTTTGGACTTACGGAATCAGCCATTCATATTTTATAAATCTTCGCTCTGGTTCAACTGAAGACCTAATTCTTTTAATTTTGCCAGCACTTCTTCTAACGACTTGCGCCCAAGGTTACGAACCTTCATCATATCCTCAGGCGTCCGGTTTGTCAGTTCTTCCACCGTATTGATGCCTGCGCGCTTCAAACAATTGTAAGACCGCACGGACAGCTCCAACTCGTCAATGTTCATTTCCAGAACTTTGCCTTTTGCATCATCTTCCTTTTCCACCATAACTTCAGCGGACATTGCTGTCTCTGAAAGGTTGATGAAAAGACTTAAGTGCTCACTTAGAACCTTTGCAGCCAAACTCACCGCTTCGTCCGGTTCCAATGTACCATTGGTAAATACATCTAATGTGAGTTTATCATAATCGGTGATCTGCCCTACACGTGTATTCTCAACTGTCAGATTTACACGCTCAACAGGCGTATAAATAGAATCAATCGCGATTACGCCAATCGGCACATCTTCAGATTTATTCTTTTCTGAACTGACATATCCCCTTCCTTTTGTGATCGTCAGTTCCATATAAAGCTTGCAGTCAGCTCCTCCATTTAAATTCGCAATCACCAATTCCGGATTCAAAATCTGAATATCGGGATCTGCCTGAATATCAGAAGCTGTAACAACGCCTTCTCCCTCAAATTCAATGTAAGCAACTTTTGGCTCATCTGTCGGACATGTATTCTTAAGTGCAAGATTCTTGATGTTCATGATAATTTCAGTAACATCTTCTTTTACGCCGGGAACAGAACTGAACTCGTGTAAAACACCGTCAATCTTTACCTGGCTTACCGCTGCACCTGGTAAGGAAGAAAGCATAATTCTTCTTAAAGAATTGCCCAATGTCGTACCGTACCCTCTTTCCAATGGTTCTACAACAAATCTTCCATACTTTTTGTCTTCTGAAATTTCAGCGATTTCAATTTTCGGTTTTTCAAAATCAAACACTAAAAAGCCCTCCTTATTCGGGTATATACCTATCTCAACTTGTCAGCCTTAAATTACTTACTGTATAACTCGACGATAAGCATTTCGTCAACAGGTACATCTATTTGGTCTCTGGAAGGTAATTCTTTTACGGTTCCTTTTAAATTCTCTGCATCTACGTCAAGCCATTCCGGAACCAATCTTCCACCTGTCACTTCCGTTATATCCTTGAATCTCTGGATTCCTTTGCTCTTTTCTCTGATTTCGATTTCATCACCGGCTTTTACTCTGTAAGACGGAATATTAACGCATCTTCCGTTTACCGTTACAAATTTATGGCCTACTACCTGTCTGGACTCTCTTCTGGTTCTTGCAAATCCCATACGGAAAACTACATTATCCAGTCTGCTCTCCAGCATGGTCATAAGGTTTTCACCGGTCATGCCCTTCATTCTGTCCGCTTTCTCATAATACGTATGGAAAGGTTTCTCCAGCACGCCATAAATGAATTTTGCTTTTTGTTTTTCTCTTAACTGAAGGCCGTATTCGGAAATTTTCCTGTTTGCCCTTTTTAATTCTCTGTTCGACTTTTTATCTATTCCTAAATAAACCGGATCCAATCCAAGCGATCTGCATCTTTTAAGAATAGGAACTCTGTTCACTGCCATCTTTGACTATCCCTCCTATTAGATTGATTAAACTCTCCTGCGTTTTGGTGGACGACATCCATTATGAGGAACTGGTGTTACGTCTCTGATACTTGTCACTTCCAGACCACATGCAGAAAGCGCGCGAATAGCCGCTTCTCTTCCCGATCCCGGTCCTTTTACCATAACATCTACTGATTTTAAGCCATGAATTAACGCTGCTTTTGTCGCTGTTTCAGCCGCCATCTGTGCAGCATATGGAGTAGATTTCCTTGAACCTCTGAAACCAAGACCACCGGCGCTTGCCCATGATAAAGCATTTCCTTCAGCATCTGTTATCGTTACGATTGTATTGTTAAAAGATGACTGAATATGTGCCTGTCCGCGTTCAACGTTTTTCTTGACACGTTTTTTTGTCACTTTTTTTGTAACTTTCGCCATAAAAACTAACCTACTTTCTTATTATTTATAAATAATTGGGTTTCCTGTATCGTTGCTCCGGCCAGAAATTCTTCCGGAACTTAGGCTGCATTCAGCCGCCTGTTTCTATGAAACATGTTTATTTCTTTTTGTTTGCTACCGTTCTCTTCGGGCCTTTTCTTGTTCTTGCATTTGTCTTTGTATTCTGACCGCGAACCGGAAGACCTTTCCTGTGACGGATTCCACGATAACATCCGATTTCCTGAAGCCTCTTAATATTAAGAGCGATTTCTCTTCTTAAATCTCCTTCTACCGTCTGAGTAGCGTCAATCACTTCACTGATTCTCTTTACTTCCTCATCTGTCAAATCCCGGCAGCGTGTATCCGGATTAACTTTTGCTTCTGCGAGGATACGGTTAGAGCTTGATCTGCCAACTCCGTAAATGTAAGTCAAACCGATTTCCACACGCTTTTCTCTTGGTAAATCTACACCTGCGATACGAGCCATTCGTCGTTGCACCTCCATAATTATTGCCCACGCAGCGCGGCATATATTATGCCCTGCGAGCGCTCCATAAAAATTATTTACCAACCTGAGCCGTTTCTCTCCCAGGCGTACTGCTTACGGCAACAAAACATATGCAGCTCCGGTTCCCCGGCCTGAAATGTCGTGCATACACTTATTGCCTCTCCATAACTTAAAATCAAAAGACGTCTGTCCGAATTCCGGTATGTTAAATCCGGATACAGACAAAAGCAGTACTCACGTACTGCGTTATTATGAACAGCGAAAATCATTCATTTAAAATGTTCCGCTGCAGCCGCACATAATTCTCTTACAGGAACTCAATTAGCCCTGTCTCTGTTTGTGTTTTGGATTTTCACAAATAATACGGATGCTTCCTTTTCTTTTAATTACCTTGCATTTTTCACACATTGGTTTAACTGATGATCTTACTTTCACAGCAAATCCTCCTTTCCTAAAAGTACTCTCTGCTGCAGATATTCAGTCAATATCCGCAAATCCCCAAAAACGTACGTATAGTATTGTACCATACTGTTTTTAAAGAGTCAATCTTTTATTTATCTCTCCAGATGATTCTTCCTTTTGTCAAATCATACGGAGACATTTCAATTGTAACTTTATCTCCCGGTAAAATCCGAATAAAATTCATTCTCAGTTTACCGCTGATATGGGCCAGGATCCTGTGGCCGTTTTCCAGTTCTACCTGAAACATCGCATTCGGAAGTTTCTCAATAACTTTTCCTTCTACTTCAATAACATCTGTTTTTGACATTCCTCTCGCCTCCTGCTACTTATTGATTGAACGTTCATACATTCTGACTGCCCGACAAATCATATTGTCTGACCATGATTCGTTTTCCTGAAACTGCTCTGAAATACTTTCCGGAATATATTTCACGATCTGATAATGCTTTTCATTTTTTTTCTTGGGATTATTCATGGTATGCGTACTTCCATTTACCAGATATGCAAATCTTCCTTCCTTTTTCCAGATCAGATAAATATGATTCTTGTCATGTCCGGATAAAGATTTTGCAAATTCTATTCTCATTCATTTCCTCCTGGCATCCAGATTCCTTCTGCGATTTCATCTTCCGTAATAGATAAAATTTCAGGTTTTCCCTTTGTAATCAGAATCGTGTTTTCATAATGCGCGGATAATTTATGATCCCTTGTAACGACCGTCCACTCGTTATCCATCCACTCTACGTTTCCGGTTCCCTCGTTAATCATCGGTTCCACCGCCAATGTCATGCCTGACCGAAGCCGTATGCCTCTGTGAAATTTACGATAATTCGGCACTTCCGGCTCTTCATGCAGATGCGAGCCAATCCCATGACCCACCAGATCCCGCACCACGCCGTATCCGTATTTATCTGCACAATTATGAATTGCGCCGGAAATCTGATGCAGATAATTGCCGGCGGATGCATAGCGGATTCCCGCAAAAAAACATTCTCTGGTACGAAGCATCAGCTCCGATGCATTCTGGGAAATTTCTCCGATTCCATGCGTTCTGGCGGCATCTGAATGATAGCCCTTGTAAACCACGCCTATGTCAAGGCTTACCAGATCGCCTTCCTGTATCGTACGCTTTTTGGACGGAATGCCGTGCACCACTTCATCATTAACAGAAACACAAACGGATGCCGGAAACCCATGATAATTTTTAAAAGACGGAATGCAGCCATAACTTCGAATCATTTCTTCGCCTATATGGTCAATCTCTAATGTAGTCATTCCCGGCTTTAATTCTTTCCCCAAATCCTGATGTACTTTTCCAAGGATTTTCCCGGCTGCTCTCATAAGTTCAATTTCCCGGGCTGATTTTATTGTCACCGGCATATATTATGCTCCTAAAATCCGTACGATTTCCGCAAAAACGTCTTCCATTGGCCGCACACCGTTTACAGACTTTAAAATTCCCTGGCTGTTGTAGTAATCGATCAGCGGCTGTGTCTGCTCATGGTATACCTTCAGGCGCTTTTGTACGGTTTCCGGTTTGTCATCGTCTCTTAAAACGACTTCATTTCCACATTTATCGCAGATCCCCTCCACCTTTGTAGGAATGCTGACAATATGATATGTGGAACCGCAGTTTACGCAAGCTCTTCTGCCGCCCATCCGGTTTACTATATTCTCATCCGGAACGTCTACGTCGATGGCATAATCCATTTTCTCTTCCATCTCCGCCAGCTTTTTATCAAGGGCTTCTGCCTGCGGAATCGTTCTTGGAAAACCATCCAGCACAAAGCCGTTTTTACAGTCTTCTTTTTGAATCCTGTCCACTACAAGCGCCACTGTCAGCTCATCCGGCACCAAAGCTCCCTGATCCATAAATGTCTTTGCTTTCTTTCCAAGCTCTGTGCCTTCTTTGATATTCATACGAAAAATGTCCCCGGTGGAAATATGCGGTATCTGGTATTTATCCGCAATCTGCTTCGCCTGTGTGCCTTTCCCGGCTCCAGGCGCCCCTAACATAATAATTCTCATCGGATATGATCCTCCCTCTGATTCCTAAATGACACGTTTGGAGATACGGCATGCGCCAGTATCTCCAAATGTATAATTAGTCATTTAAAAAACCTTTGTAGTAACGTACTAACATCTGTGATTCAATCTGTTTAATTGTCTCAATAACAACACCTACGATAATGATAATAGATGTTCCGCCAAAAGATACGTTGGCGTTAAATACGCCGCTGAAGAAAATTGGCATAAACGCAACAATTGACAATCCAACTGCCCCTATAAAAACAATATATGTCAATATCTTGGTTAAATACTCACTTGTTGGCTTTCCTGGCCTGATGCCTGGAATAAAGCCGCCCTGCTGTTTCATATTATTTGCAATCTCAAGCGGATTGAACGTAATCGATGTATAGAAATATGCAAAAGCAATAATCAGCCCAATATACACTACAAGTCCGATCGAGTAAACCGGCTGGCTGGGATCACACCAGTTTGACTGAGATAATCCGTTTAAAATCTTACCCCAGAACCCTGTTCCGTTGTTTTTTCCAAAGATAGAGGCAATAATAACCGGCGTCTGCATCAAAGACTGTGCAAAAATAACCGGGATTACTCCGCCCGTATTTACTTTCAACGGAATATGGGATGACTGACCGCCAACCTGCTTTCTTCCCTGTATTCTCTTAGAATATTGAACCGGAATTTTTCTTTCCGCATCCTGCAAAACAATAACGAAAACCACCATAACTATAACAATTGCCAAAATAACAATCGCTGACAGTACGGCTCTGGCCGTAACGCTCTGGCCTGAAATGAACTGCTGATATAAAGTATTGAAGTCTTCCGGTAAACGGGAAATAATATTGATTACAAGTACAATAGAAATACCATTTCCGATTCCTTTTTCCGTAATCCTCTCTCCAAGCCACATGAGCACTGCAGAACCAGCGGTTAATGTTGCGACAACAGAAATTACATTCAACGCATTGTATTCTTCTAATTGATTCATCCTGCCAAATCCAATTGCCATTGCCACAGATTCAATCAATGCAAGTCCGACTGTTACATAACGCGTAATTTCGGCAATTTTTTTTCTGCCTTCTTCGCCGTCTTTTTGCATTTCTTCCAACTTGGGAATTGCAATCGTCAAAAGCTGCATAATAATGGAACTCGTAATATAAGGCGTAATATTTAATGCGAATATTGACATCTGCTCAAAGGAACCACCGGTAATTGCATCAAAGAAACTGAATGCATCACTGCTTTGACCGGCAAACCAGTCTACAAATACGTCCCGATTGACGCCAGGAACCGGAAGCTGACTTCCGATTCTGATAATAATCAACATAAAGAACGTGAAAAAAATTCTATTCCGTATATCTTTAATCTTAAATGCATTACGGAGTGTCTTTAACATTAGATCACCTCTGCTTTTCCACCAAGAGACTCAATCTTTTCTTTTGCACTTGCGCTGAATGCATTCACCTGAACGGTAAGCTTCTTGGTAAGTTCTCCTCCGCCAAGAATCTTAATACCATCTCTGGGATTTTTCACGATTCCCGCTTCGATTAAATTTTCAACTGTAACTACAGCATCATTGTCAAATACTTCAAGGGCCGACATATTGATTCCTACAATGTCTTTGGAATTTCTGCAAGTGAACCCTCTCTTTGGAATCCTTCTGTATAATGGCATCTGTCCGCCTTCAAAACCAGGCCTTGGCGCTCCTGAACGAGCTTTCTGACCCTTATGTCCTTTACCGGCAGTTTTGCCATTCCCTGAACCATGCCCGCGTCCTCTTCTGAAATTATCATGCACAGAACCTTTTGCAGGTTTTAAGTTTGATAAATCCATTCTGACACCTCCTTATCTCTGCAACTAAATTTCTTCTACTTTTATTAAGTGATTTACCTGACGGATCATCCCCCGAATTGCCGGATTATCCGGCATTTCAACAGTTTTTCCGATTTTATTTAAACCCAACGCAACAACTGTTTTTTTATTCTTGGGAACTGCACCGATCGTAGATTTTACCAGTGTAATTTTCAACTTCTCTGCCATTTTAAATTCCTCCTTGATAATGCCCATGCAACAGGCAGACATATGCCCTGCTGGCGCCTTCTTAACCCAAGATTTCTTCTACGGATTTTCCGCGAAGTCTCGCTACCTCTTCTGGAGATTTTAACTGGCTTAAAGCATTGATTGTAGCAAGTACAACATTCTGCTTATTGTTAGAGCCTAATGATTTTGTACGAATATTGCTTATGCCCGCAAGTTCACATACGCTACGTGCAGGACCTCCGGCAATTACTCCGGTACCTTCGGGAGCTCTCTTTAATAATACGGATGCGCCAGTATGTTTTCCCATAGTATCATGTGTGATACTCTTGTTGTCATCTAACTTAACTTCGATTAACTTCTTCATCGCGTCTTCTTTTCCTTTACGAATTGCCTCAGGAATTTCAGTCGCTTTTCCTAAACCTGCACCAACATGACCATTGCCGTCACCAACAACAACCAAAGCCGTAAATCGGAAGTTACGTCCACCTTTCACAACTTTTGTTACACGCTTGATTGATACCACTTTTTCATTTAATTCAAATTGACTAGCATCAATAATTGTACGTTTCATGTATTCGCGTCCTCCTTCTAAAACTCTAACCCAGCTTCACGCGCTGCGTCGGCTAAAGCTTTGACTTTACCCTGATAAATAAATCCGCCTCTGTCATAGACTACTTTGCTGATGCCTTTGTCTAATGCTCTTTTGGCGATTACCGTACCAAGGTGTGCTGCTGCTTCTACGTTATTGGTTTTCTCAAGTTCTGACTTTACTTCTTTTTCTAAAGTAGAAGCAGACACAAGCGTATTGCCAACCGTATCATCAATCACCTGAGCGTACATATGATTGTTGCTTCTGAAAACTGCCAGACGCGGTCTGTCAGGGGTTCCGGCAAGATGATGACGAAGCCTTCTATGCTTTTTTGCACGAACTTCTGCTCTTGATTTTTTACTAACCATTCTCTGTCCACTCCTTTACTTATTTTTTACCAGTCTTACCAACTTTACGACGGATAACTTCATCAGCATACTTGATACCCTTTCCTTTATAAGGCTCAGGTCTTCTTTTATCCCTGATTTCAGCAGCATACTGTCCTACTTTTTCTTTATCGATACCCTGAATTGTAATTTTATTTCCATCAACGGCAGACTCCAGACCTTCCGGATCCGTCATTTCCACCGGATGGGAATATCCCAGATTCAAAGTCAGTTTCTTGCCTGCCTTGGCAGCTCTGTAACCAACGCCATTGATCTCCAATACCTTTGTATAGCCTTCTGTTACGCCAACTACCATGTTGTTAATCAACGTTCTCGTTAAACCGTGCAGTGACTTCATTTTCTTTAAATCATTCGGTCTTGTTACAATAACTTCGGCTCCTTCCAGCTTGATTTCCATCTCTGCGGGAAGCGTTCTTTCCAGAGTCCCTTTTGGACCTTTTACAGTCACATGATTATTTTCTGCAATATCCACAGTAACGCCTGCCGGAACTGCGATTGGCATTCTTCCTATACGTGACATGCCCGTACCTCCTGTTAATTTTTTAGTTTATTTTTTCTAAAGGAAGTTCCGCTTTCTATAGCGGATTCCTGCCAAACGGCCCGAATCCGCCGCCAACTGAACCTGCGCGGTTCCATTGCCATAATTTCACGGAGCAACCTCTTATCAGCCTCTCATTGCGCTCTGTTTTCTGCGTTCATTCAGCGTTTACCATACAAACGCCAATACTTCTCCGCCTACTTCAAGCTTTCTGGCCTGTCTGTCCGTAATGATTCCCTGGTTGGTGGAAAGTATCGCAATACCTAATCCTCCAAGCACATAAGGAATCTTATCTTTTCCGGCATATACCCGAAGACCCGGCTTCGAGATTCTTTTAATTCCGGAAATAATTTTCTCGTTTTTATCTGCACCGTATTTCAATGTAACACGGATTGTTTTAAAATTATTCTCTTCAATAATATCATATTTTACGATATATCCTTCATCCGCTAAGATTCCAGCAATTGCAACTTTCATCTTAGATGCAGGAATATCTACCGTATCATGTTTCGCAGTATTTGCATTACGGATTCTTGTAAGCATATCTGCAATTGGATCGCTCATTGTCATGATGAAATTCCTCCTTAATTTAGTCCGCGCATGCGTGGTATACGTTTGCCTTTGGGGCGCGCCTTTACCAGCTTGCTTTTTTTACACCCGGAATCTGTCCTTTGTATGCCAACTCCCGGAAACATATTCTGCAGATACCGTATTTTCTTAAATATGCATGCGGACGACCGCAGATTCTGCAACGGTTGTATTCTCTGGTAGAGAATTTCTGTTTCCGCTGCTGTTTAACTTTCATAGATGTTTTCGCCATTTAACTTCCCTCCTATTGCTTTGCAAACGGCATACCGAACTGAGCTAATAATTCACGTCCCTCTTCATCGGTTTTTGCAGTAGTTACGACAATAACGTCCATACCTCTTATTTTATCAATCTTATCGTATTCAATTTCCGGAAAAATCAACTGTTCTTTGATGCCAAGGGCATAATTTCCTCTTCCGTCAAATGCATTCGGATTGATTCCACGAAAGTCACGTACACGAGGCAGTGCAAGGTTCACAAGGCGGTCAAAAAATTCATACATTTTTTCACCTCTTAAAGTCACTTTGCAGCCAATCGGCATACCTTCCCTGATTTTAAAGTTTGCAATTGAGTGCTTTGCTTTTGTAACAATCGCTTTCTGTCCAGTGATAATTTCCATATCTTTGACAGCAGCCTCCAGTATCTTAGCATTCTCTTTTGCCTCTCCAACGCCCATATTGACAACGATCTTATCAAGCTTTGGCGCCTGCATTCTATTTTTATATCCGAACTTTTTCATCAAAGCGTCTACGATTTCGTTCTGATACTGCTCTCTCAATCTATTCACTTGTTTTGTCCTCCTCTCCGATTAATCAATGATATCACCAGTTGATTTGGCAAAACGAACTTTTCTGTCCCCATCCATTTTAAAGCCAATGCGGGTCGGTTTCCCTTTATGAAGATACATTACGTTTGATGCGTCAATGGGCCCTTCCTGGTGAACGATCCCTCCCTGCTGATTTGCCATACTGGGTTTTGCATGTTTGGTAATCATATTGATTCCTTCTACAAGAAGCTTATTTGTCTTTCTGTTTACAGAAATTACTTTTCCTTCTTTGTCTTTATCTCTGCCGGCGATAACTTTTACCAGATCGCCTTTTTTAATTTTGCTTGTAGCCATAAAGCACCTCCTTATTATTGCCCGCGTAAGCAAAATCTGCACATGCTCCGCGGGTGCCTCCTATAATACCTCCGGAGCCAGTGAAACAATTTTCATAAACTGTTTCTCACGAAGCTCTCTGGCTACCGGTCCGAAAATACGGGTTCCTCTTGGAGTTTTATCTTCTTTGATAATTACAGCAGCATTTTCATCAAATTTAATATAAGAACCATCTTTACGACGGGCGCCTTTTTTCGTACGAACAACTACAGCTTTTACTACATCACCTTTTTTGACAACGCCGCCTGGTGTTGCATCTTTAACCGTAGCAGTAATCACATCACCAATATTCGCATACCTTCTGGTGGAACCGCCCATAACACGAATACACAAAATTTCTTTTGCTCCCGTATTATCGGCTACTCTCAGTCTGCTCTCCTGTTGTATCATGCTTGTGCAGCCTCCTTCTTTCTGCCCGCGCAGCGTGGCATTGTTATGCCCTGCGGGCGTTTCCTTCTGTTTGCCCGCGCACGGCCTGTATTATGCCCTGCGGGCGCGCTCCTTCTATTATTTCGCTCTCTCTATGATTTCTACAAGTCTCCATCTCTTATCCTTGGATAAAGGCCTTGTTTCCATTACTTTGACCGTATCGCCAATTCCGCAGTCATTGTTTTCATCATGGGCTTTTAATTTATAGGTCTTCTTCACAATCTTATTATAAAGTGGATGCCTTACATTATCCCTGACAGCAACAACAATCGTTTTATCCATTTTGTCACTTACAACGACTCCTATACGCGTTTTTCTAAGATTTCTTTCTTCCACAGCCTAATTCTCCTTCCCGTCTTACTCTGCCATGCTTGCCTTCTCAGTGATAATGGTTTGAATCCTGGCAATATTTTTTCTCACTTCTTTGATTCTGCTTGTGTTTGTCAACTGATTGGTTGCATTCTGGAATCTCAAATTGAAAAGCTCTTTTTTTGCTTCAACCAACTGTGCATTTAAATCTGCCACAGACTGTGATTTTAATTCTTCTAAATATTTTTTAGTTTTCATTTGATTCACCGCCTTCTAAGTCTGCACGTGAAACTATTTTGCATTTACAGGGTAACTTATGTGTAGCAAGACGCAGAGCTTCTCTTGCAACTTCTTCCGGAACACCGGAAATCTCAAACATTACGCGCCCTGGCTTTACTACGGCTACCCAGTATTCCAAAGTTCCTTTTCCGGAACCCATACGAGTCTCAGCCGGTTTTGTAGTTACTGGTTTGTCCGGAAAGATTTTAATCCAGACTTTACCGCCACGTTTTACATATCTGGTCATAGCAATACGGGCAGCTTCGATTTGATTGGATTTAATCCAACATGGCTCCGTAGCGACAATACCGTATTCACCATTGACAATTTTATTTCCTCTGGATGCTTTTCCACGCATGCTTCCGCGGAATTGCTTACGATGTTTTACTCTTTTTGGCATTAACATAATTACCGAGCTCCTCCTTCCTTATTTCCTTTTTTCGGAAGTACTTCTCCTTTGTAGACCCAGACTTTAACACCAACTTTTCCATATGTCGTATCTGCTTCTGCAAATCCATAATCTATATCCGCCCGCAATGTCTGAAGCGGGATCGTTCCTTCACTGTAAAATTCCGTACGCGCCATATCGGCTCCGCCAAGACGTCCGGAGCAGGATGTTTTGATTCCCTTCGCGCCCGCTTTCATGCAGCGTCCCATACAGGATTTCATTGCTCTTCTGAAAGAAACACGGTTTTCTAACTGAAGCGCGATATTTTCCGCCACTAACTGCGCGTCTTTGTCCGGCCGTTTTACTTCCTTGATATCTACAACCAGTTTTTTATCTGTGAGCTTCTGCACTTCTGCCTTGATCTTTTCAATTTCCGCTCCGCCTTTTCCAATTACAACGCCCGGTTTCGCCGTATAAATAATAACCTTCACGCGGTCAGACGCACGTTCAATTTCAATTCTGGAAACACCTGCTGCGTACAATTTTTTCTTAAGAAACGTTCTGATATTGTAGTCCTCAATTAAGAGATCTGCAAAATCTGCCTCCGCATACCATTTAGAGTCCCAATCTTTAATGATACCAACTCTTAAGCCATGAGGATTTACTTTCTGTCCCATGTTCGCCCTCCTTATTCTTGCCCACGCAATACGGCATGTGTTATGCCCTGCGGGTACTCCTTATTTCTCATCCAGCACAATTGTAATATGGCTCATTCTTTTTTCAATTCTGTAAGCCCTGCCCTGTGCCCTTGGTCTGATTCTCTTCATTGTCGGCCCTTTGTTTGCATAGCACTCTGCAATATAAAGGTTTTCCGCTTTCATTCCATTATTATTTTCCGCATTCGCAATTGCAGACTTTAATAACTTCAATATTACGCTTGAAGCATATCTTGGATTATAAGTTAAAATAGCAAGCGCTGTCGCAGCATCCTTACCGCGAATCGCATCTAACACAAAGCAAGCCTTCTGAACGGATACTCTGGCATAAGATAATTTTGCGGAAGGCCTTGTATCTTTCTTTGCATTTCTTTCTCTCTTTATCTGGGATCTATGTCCTCTTGCCATGGATAAAACCTCCTTTCAAATTATCTAACGCCCGATTTCTTTTCGTCTTTTCCATGTCCCCTGTAAGTTCTGGTTGCTACGAACTCACCAAGTTTGTGACCAACCATATCTTCCGTAACATATACAGGCACATGCTTTCTTCCATCATGAACCGCTATTGTATGCCCAACAAAAGATGGAAAAATAGTTGAGCGGCGAGACCATGTCTTTATAACAGATTTGTCTCCGGAAGCGTTCAATGCATTAATTTTCTTTAATAAGCTTTCATCTGCAAATGGTCCTTTCTTTAATGAACGAGCCATAAAAAAACCTCCTTATTTATGCCCGCGCAGAGTGGCATATATGTGCCCTGCGGGCGCCTTCTTATTTCATCGCTTTACCGTCTCTTCTTCTTACGATAAGCTTGTTAGATTGTTTGTTCTTCTTCCTGGTCTTTAAGCCAAGCGCAGGTTTGCCCCAGGGTGTGCATGGGCCTGAACGTCCGATCGGAGCCCTTCCTTCACCACCTCCGTGCGGATGGTCATTCGGGTTCATAACAGAACCACGGACAGTCGGGCGAATTCCCATATGTCTTTTACGTCCTGCTTTTCCGATGTTAATCAGGTTATGGTCGCCATTGCCTATTACGCCAATGGTAGCGCGGCAGGTCAAAGGAACCATGCGCATTTCTCCTGACGGAAGTCTCAAAGTTGCATATTTGCCTTCTTTTGCCATCAGCTGTGCCGCATTGCCGGCAGAACGAACCAGCTGGCCGCCTTTTCCGGGATATAATTCAATGTTATGCACCTGCGTACCAACCGGAATGTTTTCAAGCGGCAGACAATTTCCGACTCTTACTTCGGCTTCCGCTCCATTCATAACCTTCATTCCGTCCGTCAAACCAGCCGGAGCAAGAATATATGCCTTCTGTCCGTCCGCATAGCAGATTAATGCAATATTTGCGGTTCTGTTCGGATCGTATTCGATTCCGATTACAGTGGCCGGTATTCCGTCTTTTCTTCTTTTAAAGTCAATGATTCTATATTTTCTTCTGTTTCCGCCGCCGTGATGTCTTACCGTTATCTTACCCTGATTATTACGGCCGGCATGCTTCTTTAAAGAAACACATAAGGACTTCTCCGGTTTGCTCTTGGTAATTTCAGAAAAATCCGATCCGGTCATGTTTCTTCTGGAAGGTGTATATGGGTTATATGTCTTTATTCCCATTGTAATTCTCCTTTCTCTGATATGGCATGATTTTCACGCCACAAAGGTATACCCGAAGGTATTTCAATGCTTTATTATAATCCACTGAAAATCTCAATATCAGCGCTGTCTTCTGTCAGCTTGACGATTGCTTTTTTCGTAGCGGCGGTTCTGCCCATTACCATACCGCGACGTTTCATTTTCCCCGGAATATTCATTGTGTTAACCTGTGCGACTTTTGTTCCTTCAAACATTCTTTCCACTGCTTCTTTAATCATTGTTTTATTTGCTTCCGGATGAACAAAAAACGTATATTTCTTGTCAGCCATCATGTTCATGCTCTTTTCCGTGATAACCGGTTTGAGGATTACGTCATAATATTGAATATTTGCCATTATGCATACACCTCCTCGATGTTTTCAACAGCAGCTTTTGTAATCACTACTGTATTATATTTTAATATATCATATACATTGATTGTGTTGGTGAGCGCCGTCTTAACCGTTGGAATGTTGGCCGAAGACTTTATTACGTTCAAATCGTTGTCGTTCAGCACTACCAAAGCTTTGTCAACGTTCAGGTTTTTCATGATCTCTGCAAATTTCTTTGTTTTGATCTCATCCAGCTTAAGCTCATCCAAAACAATAAATTTCTCTTCCTGCACCCGGCTGGACAAAGCGGATTTTAAAGCTGCCCGCTTCTCTTTTTTATTCATTTTAAAGGAATAATCCCTTGGCTTCGGAGCAAATACAACGCCGCCGCCTTTCCACTGTGGAGCTCTGATCGAACCCTGCCTTGCATGTCCGGTCCCTTTCTGTCTCCATGGTTTTCTTCCGCCGCCGCGAACTTCCGAACGCGTTTTCGCACTCTGCGTTCCCTGACGGTTGTTTGCAAGCTGCTGGACCACAGCCATGTGCACTAAATGCTCATTGACTTCAACGCCAAAGACAGCGTCGTTCAGCTCCATGGTTCCAACTTCTTTGCCTTCCATATTTAAAACAGATACTGTTGCCATCTGTGTACTCCTCCTTTCCTGTAAGCGCTATTATTTAGCTGCTTTCACTGATTCCCTGATAGTTACTAATGATTTTTTCGGCCCCGGAACCGCGCCTTTTACCAGAAGCAGATTATTCTCTGCATCCACGCGGACAACTTCGAGATTCTGCACCGTAGCTTTCACATGTCCCATCTGACCCGGCATTCCTTTTCCTTTGAATACGCGGCTTGGGGAAGAACATGCTCCGTTGGAACCCTGATGACGGTGGAATTTGGAACCATGCGTCATAGGCCCTCTGTGCTGGCCATGCCTCTTAATCGCGCCCTGGAATCCTTTTCCTTTTGTGATAGCAGTAACGTCTATTTTATCGCCTGCAGCAAAAATATCAACTTTAATTTCATCTGCCAGTTTATAATCTTCGGCATTCTCTAATTTAAACTCCCTGACATACTTCTTACTGGTAACGCCCGCTTTTTCGAAATGTCCTTTTTCAGCTTTGTTTGCGCCGTGTCTGTATCTGATTTCTCTTTTTCCGTTTGCGTCTTTGTTGATGATTTTATCTTTCCTGTCAACATACCCTACCTGTACCGCGCTGTAACCATCGTTTTCAACCGTTTTAATCTGCGTTACAACACACGGGCCGGCCTGCAATACCGTAACAGGCACCAAAGCGCCGTCTTCGCTGAAGATTTGAGTCATTCCGACTTTTGTGCTTAAAATAGCTTTCTTCATTCCTTTACCTCCTGTTTTCCTACAGCGGAACGCATTGGATGCGTTCATCCTAGAACAGTCAATATAAGTGGATGCCAAGCATAACTTCTATATTAAACCTTCGAGGATTCATTCTTTCATTGTGTTGCTGATCTTTTTTAATTAAGCCGTCTGAAAAATTATTTATTTTTCATTTTGATGTCAATATAGACGCCAGCCGGCATTTCCAGACGGGACAATGCGTCAACCGTTTTCTGGGTCGGCGTGATAATATCAATCAGCCTCTTATGTGTCCTCTGCTCAAACTGCTCTCTGGAATCCTTATATTTGTGTACGGCACGCAAAATTGTAACTACTTCCTTCTTTGTCGGAAGTGGCACCGGTCCGCTCACCTGTGATCCGTTTTTCTTTACAGTTTCAATGATTTTCTTTGCAGATGCATCAACAAGCTCATGATCATACGCCTTTAATGTAATTCTCATTACCTGACTTGCCATAAAAAAAGTCGCCTCCTTTTCGCACTTTACTTCAGTACGACAAGCGGTGACTGTACACTTTGCCGGGTGTGTCATAATGACTTACCCACATCTACTTCTTTTTGTAGATTCTATTGTGAACAGTGACTTGTCGCCAGTTTCCTAACTTGACATTCGCTCCACGGAAAACC
>CAJUJL010000038.1 GCA_910586725.1 uncultured Lachnospiraceae bacterium
TCTCTCTTTGAATTTCTTCTTTCAGAGCTGTTTCACTGTTCAGTTGTCATGGTTCCGTTTCTGCTGTTTGGTTCAGCAGTCAGCTTAAACATAATATCATCTGTTTTCGAAATTGTCAAGAACTTTTTTTACTATTTTTGACATTTTTTTAATATTACATTTTAGCGAGCGGAGAAGGAGGGATTTGAACCCTCGCGCCGCTATTAACGACCTGCACCCTTTCCAGGGGTGTCCCTTCGGCCAGCTTGGGTACTTCTCCGAATTAAAATTGCTATATAATTGATAAGCCGCTATGCGGCAAGCGGAGAAGATGGGATTCGAACCCATGTGCCCTTGCGGACAAACGGTTTTCAAGACCGCCTCGTTATGACCACTTCGATACTTCTCCAGATATTTACATTCGCTCTATAAATCAGCGCAGAAGTAATTCTATCATCATTCCTATAAGTTTGTCAACAATTTTTTTATGATTTTTTTATAATTTTGCAGAATTCAAAAAAGCCTCTGCAATCACCAGATCTTCGGGGGTGGTAATTTTGATGTTCTGGTAGCTTCCCATAACCAGTCTGACTCTGGCATAATTACCGTATTCCACTACCATTGCGTCATCCGTAATGCCTTTCGGTTTCTCCCGCATGATCTGTTGATATGCCTCTAAAATCAATTTGTAAGAAAAGGACTGCGGCGTCTGTATCTGCCAAACCCGTTCTCTTTTTGGGGTTTGTCCTGCAAATCCTTCTTCGTCCGCGATTTTAATCGTGTCTTTTGCCGGCACTCCGATTGCGCAGGCGCCATACTTTTTTACGGCGTCTATAGATTCCCGAATCATATCCTGCGTGATAAAAGGCCTGGCGCCGTCGTGTATCAATACATAACCGCAGTCTTCCGCTGCCAAAAGCCCGGCATAAACGGAATCGTAACGCTCCTTCCCGCCCGAAGCTGTTTTGATCACTTTACTCAGGTTATATTTTTCTATTATTTCTTTTTTACAGTATTCGGATTCATTTGTAACTAAAACAATTTCATCGACAGGGCTCTCCTGAAACGCTTTCAGTGAATAATAAAGAACCGGTCTGTCATTCAGGGATCTATATTGCTTTTTACAGGATCCTCCCAGTCTTTTGCCGCTTCCACCGGCCAATACAATTGCCGTGATTTTTTCGTTTTGCATTACCTTTCTCCTAATTTAAGATTCGGAACTGCATTTAAATCAAGTCCAGAACGCGTTCCGGCCAGGTATTCATAATATGCCGCAGCGCCTATCATCGCAGCATTGTCCGTGCAAAGTATCGGTGAAGGACAATAAAATTCTGCGCCATGGTCTGCGCACATTTCCTCAAGGGCCTTTCTGAACGTTCCATTTGAAGCCACTCCACCGGCAATGGCAAATTTCGTTTCCTTTGTCTCTTCCAATGCCTTTTTGGCATTCTCCGTTAAAACATCAATGACAGCCTGTTGAAAGGAGGCTGCAACATCTGCCTGAACTACCGGAATTCCCTTCATCTGACAGCCGTTTAGATAATTTAATACGGCCGATTTCATGCCGCTGAAGCTGAAATGATACGCTTCTTTTGCAACATGCGCCCTGGGAAACGCAATGGCCGCAGGGTTTCCTTCTTTGGAAACCTTTTCAATTTTAGGCCCTCCGGGATAACCCAGTCCAATGGCCCGGGCAACTTTATCAAACGCTTCTCCCGCCGCGTCGTCCAGCGTCCTTCCCAAAATCTTATACTGCCGGTAATCGAGCACATGCACAAGATGGGTATGTCCCCCCGATACAATCAGACATAAAAACGGGGGCTCCAATTCCCTGTGTTCAATATAGTTCGCGCTGATATGCCCTTCTATATGATGCACTCCAATCAGCGGAATATTCCTGGCATAGCTGATTGCCTTGGCTTCCGCCACGCCCACCAGCAACGCGCCCACCAGGCCGGGTCCGTAAGTTACGCCTATGGCATCCATATCGTCTAACGTCATCCCCGCTTCTTCCAAAGCCCGGGCAATGACCTGATTGATTTTTTCAATGTGTTTTCTGGATGCAATTTCAGGCACAACGCCTCCATATAACGTATGCAGCTGAATCTGCGAAGAAATTACGTTAGATCTTACATCCCGCCCATTGACTACGACTGCTGCCGCAGTTTCGTCACAGGAAGTTTCTATGGCCAGTATGCGGACTTCTTTTTGACTATTCATCTTCTTTCGCATCTCCTTCTTCCAGCTCAAACGCCAGGATTTTCCAATCCCCCTCATCGTCTTTCCGCAGGATATAGTTTTGCATGCTTTTCACAAAACCGCTCTTCTCACGCACAAAATAAGAAGAAGATACATAAGCGCACTCTGCGCCGCCAATTTCTGCAAACTTTACCTCATTGCTGTCACAAACGGAAGCATTGTTGATGGTCCTTTTTTGGTCGCGGTAGCTTTCCACTTCCGTCTTTACCTGCATATAATACTGTTCCGCAGGATTATTATCCGCAAGCTCCTCATCCATTAGCAAACGCGCCTGATCCGCCAGCTGGTAAAATTCTTCTTCGGTATATTCTTCATTATAATAACATTTTATAATGCGGTTATAAAATTTAACAACTTCCCGCGGCGTAGAAGGATATGCTTTTCCCGTCAGATCTTTTAAAATAACTTTCTGCACTTCCGTCACATCCGACTCTTCCGTTGTCCCTTTATTGGACAGATAATAATAATATCCCACTACAAGTCCAATGCAAATAGCGCCTATTACAGCAATTCCAACCTTCTTCATCCGTTATCCCTCCCTGAAATCCAATTCCACGCTCCGTCCGTCAAAACCAAGGCTGGCCGCCTCAAATATCTGCCTGACTTTCGGCAGATAAGACTCCGCCCGCACCAATGACGGGCTGAAGTGCGTCAGCCAGAGTTCTTCTACCGATGCTTTTTTTGCAATTTCCGCCGCCTCATAAAATGTCATATGTTTATATTGTTTTGCTTTTGCCAGCTTTTCCTCTTCCGCATACATTCCCTCGCAGATAAATAAATCAGACGCTGCAGCCGCTTCCTCAATTTTATCCGTTGGTCTGGTATCCGTACAATAAGTGACCTTGATTCCTTTGCGGGCCGGCCCAAGCACCATATCCGGCGTATACGTCTTTCCGTCGTCCTCTACGGTCTGGCCATGCTGCAGACGGTTCCAGCACCGCTTTGGTATCTCATGCGCCAACGCATTCTCCACATAAAATCTGCCGATTCTTGGAATATGAAGACTATATCCGTAACACACGACATTATGGTTGACGCGAAACGCATGAATGTGATAACCATTGGCTTGCAGATCATGTACCGGATCATTCAATTCTATATAACAAATCTCAAACGGCAGCTCCGGCGCTATCGTACGAAGCGCGCCTACAACACGCTCCAGTCCCTTAGGCCCTATCATCGTAAGCGGTTCCGTACGTTCCGCATTGCCCATTGTAAGCAACAGCCCCGGCAAACCGCTGATATGGTCGGCATGGTAATGCGTAAAACATATGACATCTATGGATTTAAAGCTCCATCCCTTTTCCTTTATGGCAATCTGCGTCCCTTCCCCGCAGTCAATCAATAAATTACTGCCGTTGTACCTTGTCATCAAGGACGTCAGCCATCGATGCGGCAAAGGCATCATTCCACCGGTTCCCAGTAAACATACATCTAACATAGCTTCTCCTAAATCTGTCTAAATCAACCTGACATTTTCCTCAATCCGATTCATCACATATGCATCTTCATGAATTTCTTTATAGAAATCTTTTCGTATTCCCTGTCGGGTAAATCCGTTTTTTTCATAGAGACGTATTGCCGCCTCATTGGAAACCCGCACTTCCAAAAACATGCGGTATACAGCCCGTTTTCTTCCTTCCGACAACATTGCCCGCATCAGCCGGTCCGCAATTCCCTGCTTTTGAAACTCCGGCTTTACGGCAATATTGATAATCTCGCCCTCATCTACCGCCACAAACATTCCGCAATACCCTTCTACCACGCCGTTCTCCTCAGCAACCAGAAAAATTGCGTTCTCCGCCGGCAGGGCCTCCTGAAAACCCTGTCTGCTCCAGGGCCTTGCAAACGCTCTTTGCGCAATATCCGCCACCTGATCCAAATCCGATTCTTTCATTTTTCTAATCTGCGGCATGTTCTCTCTCCATCCGTTCACGCTCCGCCTGTGAAAGCCTCAAATACTCCGGCTTATATGCTGCGGCGTCTGTCATTTTTCCTTCTGTAAAATAAGACCTGGCCAGCGCGGCCACTGTTCCTGCCCTCTGCTTATTCAAATGCGGCGGCGCAAACGTATACGGAACGTTTAACTGTTCTGCAATAAACCGTTCGAATACAGGCGCTCCATCGCCCAAAAACGTCACAGCCTTTCCTATGTTATTTATTTCGGCTGTTA
Source organism: uncultured Lachnospiraceae bacterium (assembly GCA_910586725.1). Lineage (GTDB taxonomy): Bacteria > Bacillota > Clostridia > Lachnospirales > Lachnospiraceae > Roseburia_B. The sequence continues at coordinate 4,412 of CAJUJL010000038.1, forward strand.
TTTCGCTTATATCAAGTGCGCACTGTTCTTTTATTATCTGCATCGAATTTCCATCAAATTGATACAACCCTGTATAGGTCTGATTTCTTCTGGCATCCATCAGCGGACATACGATGTCTTTGTGACCGCACAGATTGTATGCCAGGGCATCTACCGTAGGTATGGGGATCACGGGCTTTTCCAGTGCAAGCGCCAGTCCTTTTACCGTTGCGGAACCGATGCGCAGCCCTGTGAAAGATCCCGGCCCTTTCGTTACCGCAACCGCATCCAGCGTCTCCAAATCCAAATCAATCATTTTGGCCAGCATATCCATCATGGGAAGCAATGTCTGAGAATGTGTCTTTTTGTAGTTTACGGTAAATTCTCCCACCAGATTTTCATCCGCTACAACGGCCACGCTTGCCACCAGGCCGGAGCTGTCAATTGCTAATATTTTCATATTCCCACCTCTGAAACAGTAATTCTGCGATAGTCCAATCCTTTTTCCAGATCTTTTTCTATTCTGATATTTTTACGCGTCACGGGCAGCAAATCTTCGACAAGATCCGCCCATTCAATCATAGTCAGGCCGTTTCCATAAAAATAATCTTCGTATCCGATTTCTTCCATTTCTTCCGGATCACAAATCCGGTATACGTCAAAATGATAAAACGGCATCCTGCCGCTTTCGTAAATCTGCACAATCGTAAAAGTAGGACTGACAATGGGATCTGTAATGCCAAGCCCCTCCGCTATTCCTTTTGCCAAAACGGTTTTGCCAACGCCCAAATCTCCGGCCAACGCATACACGTCCCCGGGCTTTGCCGCTTCTCCAAGACGTTTTCCAAACTCAAACGTCTCTTCCGGAGAATATGCCTCATATATTGTCTGCATAGTCATCCTCTTATTTCATTTTAAATCTGTATTTGGGCAGATGCTCTTTGGCCAGCTGCCGCAGCGTTTCGTATCCTGTTCCGAGCTGGCTCTTTGGTATAATATAAGCGTTTACCCGGCTGCTGTACACGAAAACATTGTTTTTGGTTGATACCATTTTATACACCGCATCCCACGGCAGATCCGCTGACGCGTCGTTCTGGGAAGCGTGAATTCCGCTCTCATCCACTACATAATGCAGCGCATTCCGTAAAACCTCCGATTTCATGATCTGCTGCTTAGAACGGATATATAATTGAAACGGTATATAAACAAGAAATAACACGCCAAACGCCGCATAAAGAACGGTATACATAATTTCCATCGTGCCAACAGAATAAAATGCGGCGACAAAACAAATTATGGCAATTAAAATAGAAAGTATTCCCTGGCTTCCCGTATAGGCGTGATACATACTGAAACGATACATATCTTTACTGCTCAAAGTTATCTCAAATTCCGCTTTCATAGATACCTCCTGTCTGTTCATTCAAGAAGTATACCATTGTTTGTATGATTTCACAAGTTCGGCTTACATCTATCTGTAACACATTTTTTATTTTTTTGGTATAAAATTGTAAAAATTTTTTGCAATTTTTTTAAATAAATGTTAAGTTTATTGCAAAGTCACAAAACGCACGTTCTTAGAAATCCCGTTTATAAGTATCCATTTTCTGTCTATTTTTGTGGATAATGTGGATAACTTAGTGTATAACTCGAAATTCTTCTGTTTTTCCCTGTTTTAAAATGTGGATAACTATCCACACTCATCAACATAGATGTGAATTGTTTTTTACAAATTTTTACATTTTGTACATTATGTCTAAAAAGACTTCGGTTAAATATCTTCTCCCGGACCGCAAGAATTTTTCTTGACTTCTTTTCTAAAATATGCAAAATAAAACAGAAGAGATCAAACAAAAGGAGTACAAATATTATGAAAAATTTAATTATTCCAAAAGATTATCACTCTTCACTGAACCTGCACGACACGCAGATTGCCATCAAAACAGTCAAAGACTTTTTTCAGAACCTGTTAGCCCAGAGGTTAAATCTGGCCCGCGTATCCGCGCCTTTATTTGTCGACCCGGATACGGGATTAAACGACAATTTAAACGGCGTGGAACGCCCCGTATCATTCGGCATCAAAGAGCAGGGAGATAAAGAAGCGGAAGTCGTACACTCCCTTGCTAAATGGAAACGCTACGCCCTGAAAAAATACGGCTTTTCCGAGGGAGAAGGCATTTATACGGATATGAACGCCATACGGCGGGACGAAGATACCGACAACATCCACTCCATCTTCGTCGATCAGTGGGACTGGGAAAAAATCATCGAAAAAAACGACCGTACCCTTGACTTTTTGCAGGATACCGTACGAATCATCTATAAGTGCCTGAGAAAAACAGAAAAATATATGTCGATTCAGTATGATTACATAGAAGAGATTCTGCCGCACGATATTTTCTTTATCACGACAAAAGAACTGGAGAAGATGTTCCCCGAAGCTTCTCCAAAAGAACGCGAATACAAAATCGCCAGAGAAAAGGGCGCCGTATGCATTATGCAGATCGGCGACGTTTTGGAAAACGGCAAGCCGCACGACGGCCGTGCGCCGGACTATGACGACTGGGCGTTAAACGCCGACATCGTCGTATATTACCCTGTTCTTGACATTGCCTTAGAGTTATCCTCCATGGGAATCCGCGTGGACAAAGACGCGCTTTTATCACAGCTGCAAAAAGCGGGCTGCATGGAGCGCGCAGACCTGCCGTTCCAAAAAGCAGTCATCGAAGAAGAACTGCCGTTTACAATCGGCGGCGGCATCGGACAGTCCCGCATCTGTATGTTTTTCTTAAGAAAAGCGCACATCGGAGAAGTGCAGTCTTCTCTCTGGCCCGCAGAAATTGCAAACGAATGCCAGAGCAACGGCATTTTGCTCCTCTAAAGCCAGCGCCTTTGTTTTTTCTGTCAAAAATCCAAAACCGCAAAGCCCGCGTCTTCCAACAGACCGCGGGCTTTTTCCATATTTTTATATCCGTAAATTTCAAGAAAGCCCCCGGCGGTACGAAAACATCCTCCAAACACTTCCTGCATCTGTCTTTTCTCCATGCAGATCTGATTGTCCGGACGCAGCAAAATGCCGCAGATTTTTGCCGTTCTCTTTGTCCCGTTTTCATCCGTCACCGTCACCTCAAGCTTCTGATATTCCTTTTTCCACTTTTCCACCTGGCTTTTTAACGGCGCACGACCGTTCGAATCCACAAAAGAAGAAAATGTTTCCTTTCCAAAAAACAGCAGCGGCGTATTGCCCATAGAAACCCGCCATTTTCCGGACGCTTTCGGCTTATCCGACGCCCCCGCCAATGCTTCCCATTGCAGGGGATACTCTGTCAAATCAACCCCCATCACCTCCGTCTCCATCACATACGTTCCAATCTGTATCGTCACCGCCGCCGTATCCGCCGGCAAAAAACGGCAAATCCCGGGAAGCTTCCGAAGCTCTGATACCATCTCGCCCGTCAAATCTTTTTGCGCCTGAATCTGAACCCCATACGCTTTTTGTTCCATTGCATACGCCCCGCTCCAGCGGACCGCCGAAAAAACAACCGCGCAAATCACCGCAAGCCATACAATATCTTTATAAATATTACGCCTTTTCATACCGTTCACGTCCCATTCTCTGATAATGCTTCATCCGAAGATACAAAATCACAATCACCAAAAGCAAAACAAACCCAACCAAAATCACAATCGTAAACCACCACTGATTCGTTTCCGGCTCTTCCTCTTCAATCTTAAGCTCCACCGTCTCCGGCTTCAAAATCACCGTAGAAAACTCCTGAACCTGTTCCGTGACTTCCCCCTCTTCATTTTCATAAGAAAAAATAACGCGCCCCGAAACGTCCCCATATTTTTCCTCATTTTCATCCACAATTTCACCGTTGGCGTCCATATCCTTAGTTCCCGCAAAAATCTGCATTTCCCCATCCAAAGACGTCCCCGCCTCCATATTTCCAAGAAATGCCTCTCCGGCAAACAGACCCTGCCCCTCCAGCCGGACTTTTGCATTATAAATCACGGCAAGCCCGGTATTTTGCACCTGAAACGCCACCGCATTCGTATCGGACTCATAAAAGCTCTCCGGCATCACAAAATTTACAAGTTCTGCCCGCTGCGTCTGACAAACCGACAAATATACCGTCTCCGTCGCCGCGTATGCCGTCCCTTTCTTATCTTCATACTCAAACTGAAACAAAACCGGCACAGCTTCCGCCAAAGCCTTTTTCCCCACAGAAATATTCTGCGACAAATCCATCGTCCCCCGGGCGTTTACCCGCGCAAAATACCACGCATTTTTTTCAAACGAAATCTCCTTATTTTCCGTCGAAACCGTAACTTTCATATTCTGAATTTCCTGACTGTCACTGCAGTTTCTGGCCACAAGCCCCCACGCCTTACTGTCTCCCGCCAAAACTTCCTTCCCCTGCAAATCATTTTGCTCCATCAAAATTCTGGGCTGCCGCACAATCTCCTCTTTCGCATCCTCATCCAACCCCTCCTCTTTTTTCTCCTCTATTAAACCATCCCCGCCCGACGTCTCCCCGTCCTCCGTCTCAAAAGCCGCCCGGCCGTCTGAAATCTCCACATAAACCGTAAATTCCTCCCGCACCATCCCCTCTTTCGTCTTCGCCAGCACATAAAGCAAAAGCGGATACTGCCCGTTCACCCTGTCCCCCCTCAGCCTGATTTTACACTTATAAAGATAAACACCGCCCTTGGACTTCTTCACCTGCTTCTGATAATTCCGAAACAAAAAAGGGCTGTTCTCCTCCCGCTCAAACGCCACGCCAACCAAAAGCTTCTCCTCCATCAGCTCTTCCCCTGCCCGAAACGGAATCACAAGCTGCATCGCATTCTTTTTGACCGACGGCAGATACCCCCTGGCAAACGAAGCGTTCATCCCCTTATATTTCTTATTCGCATCAATCCGGACAACCCCCTCGGCCCTGACCTTTCCGGAAGAAAAACAGACAACGCAAAGACAAACCCATACCAACATCATCCATTTCAATCCCCTGTTCATAATTCCCTGATCCTCCCTCCGTCCATTTCAAACACCTTATCACAAAGAATCCGAATATCCTCGCTATTATGACTTGCCAGAAGAATCGTCTTCCCCTGCTCCTTGAGCGACAAAATCAACGCCCGAATATCCGCCACGCCATGCTTATCCAGCCCGTTAAACGGCTCATCCAAAATCAAAAACTCCGGATCCTCCATAATCGCCTGCGCAATCCCCAGCCTCTGACGCATCCCCAGAGAATACTTTGAAACCGCTTTCTTCAAATCCGGATCCAGCCCCGCCCGTAAAATGGCCTCCCGAATCTCCCGTTTCGAAATCACCCCTTTCAGCCCCGCCAAAATCTCCAAATTCCTCATCCCCGTCAAATTCGTCAAAAACCCCGGCGTCTCAATAATCACCCCAATACTCTCCGGAAAATCAATCTCCACCCCAATCACCTTTCCACCCACGCAAATCCTCCCCTCCGTCACCGGAAGAAACCCGCAAATACACTTCATCAACACCGTCTTCCCCGACCCATTATTCCCCGAAATCCCATAAACCCTCCCCCGCTCCATCGCAATATTCACATCCAAAAGCGCCGTATCCTCCCCAAACCTCTTCGTCACATGACAAACCTCCACATAATCCATAACGTCAAACACCCCCAAATCTACAAATCCACCCGTCTCACACCTATCCGTAGTGCGTACGGAGAGCCGCCAACTCTCTGCCTCTCTGCCACCCAATCCCCAAACATCCAAATTTTGCATACACCTATCCTTAGTGCGTACAGAAAATCGCCAACACGCTACCGCTCCGCCACCCAATCCCCAAACATCCAAATTTTGCATACACCTATCCTTAGTGCGTACAGAAAATCGCCAACACGCTACCGCTCCGCCACCCAATCCCCAAACATCCAAATTTTGCATACACCTATCCTTAGTGCGTACAGAAAATCGCCAACACGCTACCGCTCCGCCACCCAATCCCCAAACATCCAAATTTTGCATACACCTATCCTTAGTGCGTACAGAAAATCGCCAACACGCTACCGCTCCGCCACCCGATCCCCAAGCATCCGGATTTTGCATGTACCTATCCGTAGTGCGTACGGAGAGCCGCCAGTGCGCAGCCGCACAGAGGAGGGGGTATGCGCCTGTGCATTGTGCCGGGATTTAGAGATTCTTAATCATCCCATTCAAAGCCAGCAATGCCTTGCCATGGATGGCAAGGCAAGTCACAATGCACATGGATGTGCATTTGTGACGGTAGCGTACGTCCCCGACACGCCTCCGGGATGATTTTAGAATCTCTTAATCCCAAAACACCGCACAGGCGCATACCCCCTCCTCTGTGCGGCGTCCCCTTAGCCTCTCTCTCCCAACGCCCTATATCCCTACATCAACATCCATGCTCCCTTTATATCTCCTTCACCCTCCACCCCAAAACCACCCCATGCAGCAAACAAACCAAAGCCGTAAACGCCAGAAAAAACACCCAGATAAAACTCCCGTCCCTCCCCCAGTACTGCTCGGCCAAAATCCACTCGCCCGGATACATCGCATAAAAATCCGGCAGATACCTGTCCTTTAAAATAATCAACAAATAATAACACACAAACGGCAGCCCGTACGCCATATAATAATTCTTAAAAACCGCCGCAAAAACGCCGGAGATCTCCGCAAAAATCCCGCCCACAAAGCAAATGCGAAGCAGCATCCCAAGGCTGTCAAAGACCAGAGCCAGCTCCACTTCCCCCTTTCGCTCCAGCGGAAACAAAAACAAAAACCCGGCGAAAAACGCCAGAATCCCAGCCAGAAAAAAAGGCAAAAATCCGCCCGCATAAATCAAAAACGTCTTTCTCTGTATATACTCCACGCGGCTGATCCGAACGGCATACAGTTTTAAAAAGCCGCCGGACGAATCCCTCACATAAGACGCGCCCGCCGGCAGAACCGAAACAATCGGGATCAAAAACAGCATTCCTTTCGAAGCCAGCGCAGACTGAAAATACCGAATAAAACTCCCCGCCGCAAGCGGAAACTCCATTTTTGAAAAAGGAACGGCAAATACGATTGCCAGAAAACAAAACGCAGACAAAAGCCAGAATGCTTTTTCCTTTCCGATTTCTCCCATAGCCTATTCCCCCGTAAATGAACTGAAATTATATTTTTTCAGCGTCCAAAAAGAAAGCAGCGCAAAAAACAGCAGAATGCCAAGAAATACCATGCAGGACTGAAAAATAGAAGGCAGCGTATCATACCCAAAATCATGCATGCCGTATGTCGCATGATTCAAAGGACTCAGCCATCCCGCCATCTGACGCATCCGAAACATCTGATACTCCTCTTTCTGCAGTATGTCCGCCAATACCTCCGGTTCCAGCAAAAATCCAGTCAGACTGTAAGCAAGTCCAGCGGCAATCGCCGCCTTTTTTCCGATTTTCATCTGAAAAAACAACATCAGAAAGCTAAGCGTCAAAGCATAACAGACAAGCAGCAGCAGAATCTGCGCGCTGCATTCCGCCGGGCTTGTGCTTTCCATTACTTTCACGGTAGACGGAACGGAAAGCCGCCGGCCCATATCGGAATAAGCAAGCAAAGCCGCCGTCTTGCTCCAGATATTTCCGACATATGTCTTTTTCATGCACAAAAGACTCGTCACAAGAAACACATAGCCCATGTAAAGCAAGGTTACGCAAAAAATATAAAGAAACTGCGCAAACAGCCACTTCCATTTTTTCATCCGAAGCAGCAAATACGGCGTAAACGGACTTAATTTCGGCAAATCTATAAATAAAAGAATCAAAAGCAGCGCGCACAGCAGAATGGACGTCGCGTCTCCAAACGTCCAGATAAACGGCTCAAACGCCTGCATCGGTGAATCGTAATAATCCGCCACCATCATCGCCCGGTCGCTTAGAAAAAAACATAATATAAAAGAAAACAAAAATGTAATCACAATTCTCGGATTTTTAAAAAACCCAAGAAAGCTCCACCGCAGCGCGGCAAAAACCTGTCTCATCTTAATACCCCAGCTCCCGGTCAATCAGCGTCCCGTCTATGGCATTGATCGTCATCACGCTTCTTGCAGTATGTTCTCCGGAATGATAGGATGGCTCCTCTCCCTCACTCTCCGAATCAAATTCCCCAAAAAAATCCCAGACCGGAACCAGGATGCCAGACTTATGATCCGACTTTGGGTCATAAATTCTGGCATAGCCAAACGTAATTCTTGTAATATGCCATGTCCGAAGCGTCTCCCATGTAGCAAGATCTGCCCAGGAAATTTCCATCATTTGCTCATAAATCTGAATGATCTGGTCAAAATCCATCAATTTCACGTTTTCAATCTGTATATCTCCTATTTCATAAGGATTGTAAACCTGCGCATTGCAGACGCTTCCATCTCCTCCTATCGTAATATTGCACCATTCGTATTTCCAGGGGATTGTGGTAGCTGCTTCCATATCGTCTTCTGTGGCTCCCCCCTGCACAGAAGTATACGTAATGGGCATATGATCCACCATTCTGGTAAAATAAAACACGTATCCGCCGTCTATGACGTTTTGTTCTGTCAGTATGCAATCCTCAGACCGATAACAGATTTGATAATCCCATCCATACAACGAAAGATCCATTCCCAGTTTCTCTGCTTTTTCTTCCACAATTTTTTTTGCGTCCTCAAACGCAATTGGAACCCACTGCAAAAGCTCCTCTTCGCTCCATTTTTTCTTTCTGGTCGAAGCATCCGCAGGGTCTGTACAATCGACTACATCCATCAGGTATTCCCCGTCCGCCCAATATACAAAAAAATCATCTCTGGATTTTTCAATCCGAAACTCAATGCCGGCTGCCCATTTTGGATCATAGACGATCTGATACTGGTAACTGCCGCCTTTCGTCATTGCAGTCGTCAAAAACATACCGTTTTCTATCTTGTCATCCCCGGAAGGAAGCTTCGGCGTCGTTTCCTTTAAATCGCTTTCATTTGGAGCTTCCTGCATATTTTCTTCGTACCAGAGCAGCTGCCTGTCTAAATCAAACCGGTATTCGCCGTCTGCTTTTTTTCCATAATGATAAGGATCGAAATTTCCCTCCGCCCTGTATTTTTTCAGTTCCGTAATCTTTTTCTGATAATACTCTTTTGTATAATCTAACGTACTGTCGTTTTCATAAAATTTCGCTTCCGGAAAAAATACCTCCGTCACAGCATCCACCATCTGCTGCGTTTCTTTTTTCGCCGTTACAGCATACGTATGGACTTCCGCTGCGTCCGGCACATACACATCCGCATCCGTATCAATGACCAGCCGTCCGTCCTCATAAACGGCCCGGTTACTGTAATGCTCCGGGGCGCCTAAATACTCTGCAAGCTCTCCTCCAATACGTACCCCGCCCTCATAATTTTTGGCGCTCTGTATGCCTTTTTCACGCACAATGGCGTTTTCCGGCGTCTGCTCGCAGCCGGAAAACAAAACCGCGCCTATACATACCATGATTCCCCATATGGCGTTTCTTTTCATTGCTCCTCCTTTAATAGCCAAGCGAACGGTCAATGACCGATCCGTCTATGGCGTTTATGGTCATAAAACTGCGCGTAGACCTCTCCCCGTTGTTTTTATCCGTCCCTGTCCCATCCCGGCTTTCCGAATCAAAGCCTCCAAAAAAGTCCCATACCGGAACCAAAAGCCCCGTATCGTTATCTGCGGCAGGATCGTAAATCCTCGTATAGCCAAATCTTATATTCCGGATATGAAATGTCCGCTTTGCTTCATAATTTACAATATCTGCATTGGATACTTCCATCATCTGTTCGTAGATTTGCGCGATACTGTCAAAATCCATCAGCCTGACATTCTCTGTCTTTACTTCTCCAATCTCATAGGGACAACGCAGATCCACTTTCTGAATCCCGTCGTCTCCGACAATGACGGTACAGCGTTCGTAGCTCCATGGCTCAAGCGTGCTGTCCATATCCTCAAGGCCGCCTCCCATATTCATTTCATGCGTAACAGGCACTCCTCCGAGATTTCTTGAAAATGCAAACAAATATCCCGCGTCAAGCATGTTTTGTTCATTTGGACCCGTTTCTCCATGGTAAAATACGCTGTAGTCCCAGTGTGCAAGCGCATACCCAAATCCCAGCTGATCCACCTTTTCCTCCGCAATTTTTTTTGCATCCTCCAAAGATATGTTCAGCATATTCTGAATGGACTCTTCCGGAATATAATTTGGGCTTTCCGGATTCCCCAATACAAACTCACCCTCCAGCCAATCGGAAAGCTCCATCGGATCCCTGCTCTCTTCTTTTAGTTTCGAAATTTGAATCTCTACGTCTGGTTTTAACCCATAATCAATGAAATAATCGAATATGCCATCCTCTGTTTCCGCAACGCCGTAAAAATGATCCGTGTCCACTTCTTTGACGCGCTCTTCTCCTTTTCCGCTCCAGTATTCCAGATTCAGCGCGGGCGTTGTTTCTATCTTTTCCCCCGTATCCGGCGCTGTTTTTAATTCCTCCTCATACCTTTCAATACTCGCGTCTATATCAAACTGCGGATTTCCATTTTCATCGTTTCCATATAAATATGGATCCATGTTTCCTTCCGCCTTATACTTTTTCAGAATCGTAATCTGATTTTGGATGTCTTCTTTGGACTGAACATGGTATGCAACGCCCTGGTAAATTTTATCTCCCGCAAAAAAGACTTCCGTCACCTTGTCAATCAGCTCCTGATTTAATTCTTTTGCGGATACGGCGTATGTATTTACAGATTCTGCGTCCGGCACAAATACGTCCGCGTCCGTATCTATGATAAGTTTTCCGTCTTCATATACACCCTCGTTTTTATAATGTTCGGGAGCCTTTAAAATTTCCCGTAATTTTCCTTTTGTTTCCCCGGCGCTTTCATACTGACGGATGCTGTCCGCACCCTTTTCCTTTACAATCGCATTTTCCGGCGTCTTCTCGCATCCGGCAAGCGCTGTGCATCCCATGCCAAAGCACAGAAAAGTCGCTGCTATTTTCTTTTTCATATATGCCTCCTGTCAGATTTTTATTTTAAGAAGTTAAATCCATATTACCAGCTTTCTTTTGGCAAATATTCATTTTGCTGTAAAGGATTTGTAAAGGCGCCGGCCCATGGGTCATTTGAGAAACGAAATCTTTGTTCCAACGCCAACCTTGCTTTCAATCTCCATCCTCCCCTGATGCGCCGCGGCAATCTGTTCGCAAAGCGCAAGTCCAAGGCCCATATTTCCGCTTTTTCTGGAACGGGATTTATCTACCCGGTAGAACGCTTTTTTTACTTTTTCCACTTCTTCCGGCGCGATGCCGCAGCCCTCGTCCCGCACCCAGAGGGATTTTTCATCCGCTCCCATAAAAATGCGGCCGCCCTCTTTTGACGCCAGAATGCTGTTGTTTATGAGATTGATCAGAAAACTCGTCATCAAATCCACGTCTATCTTTTTTGTCATTCCCTGATACGCTCCCTCCAATACAAGCGACTGACGCTTTTCCAAAAGCCTGTGCCAGACGCTTGTCTTTACCGTTTCAAACAGAGATTCCACGGAAACTTCCGACAGCGTAATGCCGCATTCCGGCTCATAAAGCCTCGTCAGCTCCATCATCTTTTCCGAAAGGCGCGAAAGCCTTGCGCTCTCTCTGCGAATATACCACAGCGCTTTCTCCTGCCTCTCTTTTGAAAGATTTACTTCAAGCAGCGTCTCCGAATAGCCCTTAATCGCCGTCAGCGGCGTTTTCAGTTCATGGGACATGCTGCCGATTAACTGCCGCTGGGCTTCGTTGACCGCCTGCAGAGGCCTTGTAATTTTTTTGATCAGATACGTAAGCAGACACGCCATAAAAAGCGAAGCCAGAACGGAAACAAAAATCTCCCATGCAACTTTAGACATACTGTTTTTATAAACGGACGTAATATCCAGGGGATAGTAAATATAATAAAAATCATTTACTTTTCCATTCCTATATTGGTTATACTCCATATAAAATACAAGCAAATACCGCCCGTTTATTTTTTTCGCGACGGCGGTGCATGGATACTCATACTCCAATACCTCCCAGTCTGTCTTTTCCACGTCAAATTCATAAAGACTGCTGTTATACAGTTCTCTCGTCCCTTTGTACAAAGCGGCGTTTAACACGTATTTGCGAAAACTGTGCGTAATCACATATTCTTTTCTGGCGGTTTCTTCCTCCAGCTTGTTCACATCTTCTGAAAACCGCTTCACGGAAGCGGCAAAATACCGCCCCTCTTTTTCCCTGAGAAGCTCGATTTTTTCCTTATGTCCGGTAAAAATTACATAAAAAGAAAAAATCTGCGTCAACACAAACAGCAGCATTGACGCAGTCAGAGCAATTTTTTTTATCATATTCATTCCGAAACCTCCATACGGTATCCGACTCTTGGCACAGTAATAATTACGTCGAAAAAGTCCAGCTTCTTGCGGATATTCGCCACATGCACGTCAATCGTACGGCTTTCTCCCTCAAAATTGACGCCCCAGAGTACATTCAAAAGCTGATCTCTTGTCATAACTCTGTTTCTGTATTTCCAGAACGCCATCAGACAGTCGTATTCCATCGGCTGCATGGAAATTTCAACGCCGCCTTTTGAAACGGTTCTTTTTTTCTCGTTGATCACGACGTCTTTGATGCGGATTTCCTCCAGCTCTTCTTTTCCATGGCGTTTTAAGACGTTGTCCATGCGGACCAGAAGCTCTAACATTTCAAAAGGCTTTACGAGATAATCTTCCGCGCCGCTCTTTAAACCCTTGACTTTACTGGGCAAATCGCCTTTTGCCGTCAGATAAATTACGGGAATGCCGCAGGCTTTTAATTCCGAAAGCAATGCAAAGCCGTCTTTCCCCGGCAGCATTATGTCTAAAAGAGCCAGATCATAGTTATGGTTTTCTTTTAAATGGCGGCTGAATTCTTCCCCGTCAAAAAACGGAACCGGCACATACCCCGCAATCTCCAGGTTCATGCAGATCAAATCATTAATCGCCGCCTCGTCTTCAGTTACAAGTATTTTTTTCATTATGCTCTCCATCTGTGTTTGTTGTATTTATTATAAGCAATCCGGGCAGAAAAAACGACAGGCTTTATGTAAAGGTTTTGTAAAAGGTCGCGCGCTTTTATTCTATAAAGCAGGTTTTGAAGCAATCCACGATAGCCATGCAGTACGGAACATACACTCCATCCTCTTTATTCGAATAATAATCAATAAAATCTCTTATATCTTCCTCTGAATAATCTGCCTCATCAAAAATTTCCGTACTTTCGATTGCCTCTCGGCGGTTTCTCTGTAAATGAAAGCTATTAAGGCCCATATGTGTTATCATTTCCTGCGCAATATTTGCATTTGGCTTTCCTGAAACGCTATGTATCTTTCCATCCAGGGTATATCGAAACATCGTCTCAATTTCTGATTCTGTTGGAGAAATCATCGCTTCGCTCCACCAGTCTTCTTTTTTATGTCCGCAATGTTCATCCAGAAAAATTTCGCCGTCTCCATTACAGGAAGCAAACAAATTCTGATAATCCAAATCAATATCCGGAAAAAACACTTTCGGACGAAAATGCTCAATATGAGAATTTTTCAGAGAAATCCGCTTCATACAATAACAGCAAATATCGCCTTGCTCTTTGATTAAGCTCTTTCGCAATGTTTCTCTTCGGTTTTTCCCATCCATATCATCTGAAGAAAAATCATTTTTATATCGCGCAGCTTTCCCTTTCGTATTTTTAAAATCCTGCTTCCATGTCTCGAACCATGCAGGAACTTCCTCTTTCACAATTTTTTTCATTCCGCTTTCCCCGTGAAATCAATATTCTGGCTTTTGCAACTCCATCTACATATCCGTTGGAAATTTGATCCAGCAAATCCGCAATCTTCTCCGCCTGGTCAAATTCTTTCTTCTCAATATGCTCATACATCTGATCCACCAGTCGTTTAATTTCAATATTTACGGAGGGCGTCTTCATCACTTCTTCCAAAATAACATTGGCGTCCCATCCGATAAACGATTGATATTGTTTTAAATTGACCCCGTTATTTTCACGCAAAATATAAAACAAACGAAACGTATCATCCAATTCTCCTAAAATCTGCGGAGAATGCGTTGTAATAATAAACTGAATACTCGGAAACGTCTGTTTCAAAACGCGCATTACTTTTCTTTGCCAGGATGTATGCATATGCAGATCCAGCTCATCAATTAAGACAACGCCCTGCCCGTCGAGAGGGTTCGGCAGCGCAGGATTCGCCAGAGCCATTCTGCGCGCCAAATCGCCAAACAACGCAATGGTACATTTTTCGCCATCCGACAATTGGTTTATAGTCAGATACCGTCCGTCTTTTTTTACTTTCATTGCCAGCGGCTTTCTGTCAATATGAATATCTTCAAATCCGTCCAGCATGGCAAGCATTGCTTTTTTAACTGCCGACAGGCTCCTGTCTTCATACTCGGCGGCTCTCCTCACTTTTTCCTGATTTTCTATGTCTTCCTGATTGCGAAACCACAAAAACAGTGTCTGAAAATCAATTTTACTCTCAATCGCTTTGTCAAATGCGCTGAATTTTGTGAACTGCTCCTTTTTCGAAACCCGCAAAGGAACGTCAAAAACAGACCTGTTGACTCCATAATTCACAAATACAGGCATATTTTTCAAATCCTCTTCCTCAATCCAATTTCCATTGCCGTCATCGTACCCTTGTTCCGTATAGCAGTCTTCAAATAAATCGACCAGATCTCTCAGTTCGCTCTGGCTGTGCCTTCTCCCATCCGCTCTGGAAATCGAACGATGATATTCTTTCAAATCTCCGTCCGGAAACTCAAACACCGCATGAATCTCAGCCTTGGACTTTCCATAACTTATTTCATCATATTTTAACTGCGCCAGCCTGCTCCTTGAATGCAGCAACATAGAAATGATATTTGCATAAATCAAATCAATGGCGCGCAGTATCGTTGATTTTCCAGATCCGTTGATCCCAAATATAATCGTGCTTTTTCCCTCAAATGGCAGCTCCAGATGATCGATTCCTTTAAAATTCGAGACTTTTATTGTCTTAACTTTCATAATTCACCCCGCTATATGCATGGAATTTTATTTTTACAATCATTATAGCATAATTCAAATAAAAATAAACGCATCTCAAAAAACTATTTCCAAACAGAATAAAAATACCTTTCACACGTTACATCCCAGTCACTGTTATTCATTTTCTTCATAAATTATATAAAAACCCAACAAGGAGATTTTCACTTTGGCAATCGGTTATTTATCAATACAGGCACGAACTGCTCATGACGCCGTTCCTTTAAGCGGCGTAAAAATCAGAATATCAGACCTTTTTGGAAATGTTCTTTATGAATTAACGACAGACGAAAGCGGAGAAACAATGAAAGTTCCATTAGAAACGGTAAGCCGCGACTTCTCAATGAACCGGTATTTTTCCGGAACTCCTTACATCAGCTACAATGTACTGGCGCAGGCGTCCGGTTTTGATTCCCTCTATGTATCGGATCTTCCTATTTATGAGGACGAAACGGCCATCCTTCCCGTTGCGCTGATTCCCATGCAAAACGCGCAGCGCGCGCCAATTCTGACGGAAATTACAATCGGCAAACCCGCCGTTGCAATGGATGGAAGGCGAAATCAGACGGGTCCGGATTCATCCGGTTACGTCCTGCGCCAGGTAGTAATTCCAAATCCGATTACGGTGCATCTTGGCTCCCCCTCCTCTTCCGCTTCCAATGTCCGCGTATCTTTTCCGGATTATGTAAAAAACGTGGCAAGCAGCGAGATTTATCCCACCTGGCCGGACGCGGCGCTTCGGGCTAACATTTATGCCATCATTACGTTCGCGCTCAACCGGGTATTTACGGAGTGGTGCCGGAATCATAACTTATTCGTGATTGTTCGTGATTGTTCGTAGCATTAGGGTTGATTTTATCTGAATTCTGTTTTAGAATGTATTCTGTATGGATATTAATAAATAGGAGGCGGTTGTATGGAGAAATGTATTTTAGTAGTAGACGACGATACGATGAACTTAAAAAGGACAAAAATAATTCTTCAAAGACATTATGATGTGCTTTTTGCAGAATCTGGAGAAGAAGCTTTGAATATGTTAAAAAGTGAAAAAATCGATATGGTTCTTCTCGATATTGAAATGCCGAATATGAATGGAATTGAAACGTTTGAACGCATGAGAGACGATGCGATTGATATTCCCGTAATTTTTCTGACAGCATCGGGAGACGAGGATGACGTACTGGACGCGCTTAGCCTAGGCGCCGTCAATTATCTGAAAAAACCGTATATACCGCAGGAATTGCTAAAACGAGTTGCAAAGGGGTTTGAGAAAAAATGAGAACGGAAGAGCAGACAAGCACGCATCTGCTTTTAGCCAGCATTGTTACCGTGTTTGGCGTGATGCTGATTTTAACTACGATAGCCATGTCATGGGAATTCTGGATGGTTCCGATTATTGTAATCGGCAGTTCTCTTGTATGGTGTCTTCACATTGGAAGATCAGGTTCCAATTCCTTATATCAAAATTTGTGTATCGGATTATTGATGATCGGTTTTTTTTTCTTTGCCGTGCACAGCGCCGTTCTTTTTGACATATCGGCTGTGGCATGTATGCTGGTTCTTGTTTTTTCCATGTTTGACAAAAAACAGCTGCTGTATATGATGCTTATTTTATATTTGCTCTCTTTGTTATATCATTTACTGCTTCTGCATACCATTTCTCTTGATATGGGTTATCAGGACATGGTGCGTCTGGGAATTGGCTGCATGGTAGTGCTCGGCGCTGCCGGGATTGCAAGATACCGGATCAACAGAAGAAACCACGCAAGAAAACATTATGACAACACGCTTGCCGAATTAGAAAAAGCAGGAAGGCAGAACGCCGATTTTATGTCAAATGTTTCCCACGAACTTAGGACCCCCATTAACATGGTCCTTGGAATCAGTGAAGTAACACTGGAAAAAAACATTTCACCGGAAATTCTGGAAGACATACGGTCGATACAAATGGCCGGAAAACGTCTGTCCAATCAAATCAATAATATTCTGGACTATACGGAGATCGTGGAAGGCACGCTGACTGCCGCAAAAGAAGAGTATATGATCACATCTCTGCTCAACGACGTCATTACCACAACTGCCATGCAAAACAGCAGACAACAGCTGGAAATTGTGTTTGACATGAATCCAAAAATACCATCAATACTAATTGGCGATGCCGAAAAAATTTCACACGTACTCAAAATTTTAGTGGAAAATTCCATTAAATTTACGGAAAAAGGCGGTATTGACATTTGTATTGACTATCGGAAGGAAAGTTATGGCATCAACCTGATAATAGATATTTTTGATACCGGAATCGGTATGACTGATTCACAGATTACGCAGATGTGCGATGATTTTTACCAGGCGGAGTCCGGAAGCAGCCGTTTTGCCGGCGGGCTTGGTCTTGGCCTTCCTATTGCAAGAGGTCTGCTTCACGCCATGGGTGGATTTATTCATTTTGACAGCAAAGCGCAGGAAGGTTTACAGACTCACATCGTCATTCCACAGGAAGTGAAAGACGATACGCCCAGCATGTCTATTTCCAATGTGGAAAGCATTTGCGTTGCATGTTATTTCAGAACGGAAAAATACAGTTGTGATGAAGTCAGAGGTTACTATGATAAGATGATTTTACATATGGTAGAAGGTCTTAATATTGAAGGCTATCAGGCTCATAACTTTGACGGACTGCTAAAATTGCTGAAGCATCACAAAGTAACGCATTTATTTATAGCGCAGGCGGAGTACGAAGAGAACAGCTCTTATTATGAAAAGCTTCCGCAGGACATTCAGGTTGTAATCATTGCCAATAAAGATTTCTCCCTGCACAGCGACAGCCGACTGCTTGTGATCCGCAAGCCGTTTTTTGCTCTTTCTGTTGTAAATCTGTTAAACGGAGAAGCAAAGGAGAACGGATTTGAAGAGGCGCAGGCCGCAGGCCGCAGACCATTTTCCTGTGTTAATGTACATGTTTTGGTCGTTGATGACGAAGAAATGAATCTCGTAGTGGCAAAAGGCGTTCTGGGCAGCTATGGCATACAGGCGGACACCTGCCTGAGCGGTCGGGAAGCGATCACACGGTGCAAGGCCACAGCCTATGATATTATTTTTCTGGATCATATGATGCCCGGTTTTGACGGTGTGGAAACACTGAGGCAAATTCGCGAAATCAACAACGGAATCTATCGGGATCTGCCGATCATTGCTTTAACCGCCAATACGATCAGCGGAGCAAGGGAAATGTTCCGAAACGAAGGTTTCACAGAATTTATACCAAAACCAATTGAGCGGGCTGTTCTGGAAAGAGCGCTGCGTAAGTGCCTTCCCAAAGACTGCATTCAATATCATACGACATCCTTAAATCCCAATTACGATCTGACAGAGAAAGGCAGCTTCGAAAAGCCCGCATCCAATGAATGGATACCGGATGAACCAGACACATCCCATTTGTCTGACGCAACGCCCCTGTCTTTGAACGATCTTGTACAATATGGCATCAATGTACAGATGGGATTGGAGTATTGCTCAGGGGAAGAAGCTTTTTATAAAGAAATGCTGGAAATGTTTTCTTCCCAATATACTGAAAAAAAAGATGAAATTGTTACCCTGTACGAGTCCGCAGACTGGGCCAATTATACAATTAAAGTTCATGCATTAAAAAGCACCTCTCTGACGATTGGTGCAGAAGAGCTTTCCAGATGCGCAAAAGCGCTTGAACAGGCCGGAAAGAAGAACGATGTGGACTATATTCATGAAAACCACGCCCTTCTGCTTGACATGTATAATAAAGTTTGTAAAACCATTGAAAAAATATAGTTTTTTGCTTCTTTTTTGATAGAATCCAGTTTTGAGAGGAGGAAATGCTGCGTGTTCAAAAAATGGCTGGAACTAATCTTTGACCATAAGATCAGTCTGCGGGAGCGTATGTTCCGCGTAGCTACGGGCATATGCATGGTCGCATTGCTATTTATTCTGCCTATGGGCAGAAATCTTTTCAATATACTGCTTTTAGTATTGAGCCTGATTGCTATCGCACTGACCGTAAAATTCAGCATTCAGAAAAAATGTATCAATACGGGAGCGACATTTATTTCCGTATTGTTTCTTATTCTTTTCCCATTAAGTTTTTTTTCAGCAGGCGGATTTTACAGCGGAATGCCGGAATGGTTTGTGCTTTGTTTTGTATATATCAGCATAACCCTGGTAGGAAGACGAAAAGCCATATTTTTCCTGCTTTGTACGGCTGAAACACTGCTTTGCTATTACATTGCCTATTATTTTCCGGAATCCGTTGCGAAGAATACCCAGAGACATACCTTCTTTGACTCTGCTAATTCCGTTATTATGGTGGGCGCATTAACAAGTGTGCTGCTCTTATTTCTAAACCGATTGTATGAAGAAGAAAATGAACTCTCCAAGCAGCAGAAAAAGGAGATCGAAGAGCTAAACAAGGCTGAAAATCATTTTTTCTCCAGCATGAGCCATGAAATCCGCACACCGATCAATACAATTATCGGATTGAATGAAATTATTCTAAGAGGCGACATTTCAGATGATGTTGCTGAAAACGCAAGAAATATCCAGGGCGCCAGCAAAATGCTGCTTACACTGATCAATGATATTTTGGATTTGTCTAAAATCAAATCAGGAAAAATGGATATTGTAAATGTGTCCTATGAAACAGGCGCCCTTTTTTCGGAAATTGTAAATATGATCTGGATCAAAGCAAAAGAAAAAGGCCTGGATTTTCAGCTGCATGTGGATTCTTCCATTCCGAGCATGCTCTGTGGAGATGAAGTCCGCATTAAACAGGTTCTGATCAATTTATTAAACAACGCTGTAAAATATACGAGCGAGGGTTCCGTTTCGCTCTCCGTCCGCTGCGAACGTCTGACGCTAAACCGGGTACGCGTCTGGTACTCTGTGGAAGACACCGGACTAGGTGTAAAAAAAGAAAATATACCCTACATTTTCAATGCATTTAAAAGAGTAGACGAAGAAAAAAACAGACACATCGAAGGAACCGGACTTGGACTTAGCATTGTGCATCAGCTTGTGGAATTGATGGGCGGCGAGATCAGCGTCAACAGCGTTTATACGAAGGGCTCCGTTTTCATTGTTATGCTGGAACAGGATATTATTGAAAATGAAGCGCTGGGAACATTTACGCTCTCCTCCCGTACGAAAATTCACGACACGGAACAATACCAGCAGAGCTTTGAAGCTCCGGAATCGCATATTCTTGTAGTAGATGACAATGAAATGAATCTTATGGTTGTGCGCAAGCTCCTTTCAGAAACCAAAATTCAAATAGACACCGTTGCAAGCGCGGCCGAATGTCTTAAACTGACACAAACCCAGCATTATGACGGCATATTGATGGATCATTTGATGCCGGAAATGGATGGAATCGCCTGTTTGCACGCTCTTCGCGCACAGCCGGGAGGATTGTGCCAGGATACGCCTGTCATTGCCCTGACTGCCAATGCCGGAAGCGACAATCAGCTTCTTTACCGAAAAGAAGGATTCAGCGGCTATCTGGCAAAACCGGTCAGCGGCGCACTGTTAGAAGCTGCTGTGCTTAGCATTCTTCCCAAAGAACTGGTGGAACTAAATGAAGAAATCAATCCGGCGGAAATCGGAAAAGACGTCTTAATTTTTGAACAGGCCAAAAGGCGTTCCCTGATTGTAACGACGGACAGCGTATGTGACCTGCCGGATTCTTTGAAAAAAGAATTTGACATCCACGTATGCCCCTACTATGTCTGTACGGAAGAAGGACGGTTTCTGGATGAAGTGGAACTTGGGGCGGATGAGCTTTTAGAACATATATCTGCCGGAAAAGTCGGTTTCTCTCAGGCTCCGACAGAAGAAGATTACGAACGTTTTTTTGCGGAAAGATTAACGGAAGCGCAAAACATCATACATATTACAATGGCCAAACATGTCAGCGAGGGGTATGAAAATGCGCTTGAAGCCGCAAAATCTTTTGAGAATGTCACCGTAATAGATTCCGGGCACCTTTCCAGCAGCATGGGACTGTCTGTTTTGTATGCCGCTTATATGGCGGAAAAACATGTTCCAAAAACAGAAATAATAAAAACCGTAAAGAAATTAAGGCGCTATATCTCTTCCGCTTTTATTATTGACAGTACGCATATGATGTGTCATGCAGGAAGAATTCCCAGACGGATACAGATTCTCTGCGATACGCTTCTGCTGCACCCCATCATTATGCTAAGAAAGAGCAAAATGGTCGTTGGAAGCATGGAAATGGGCGGTTTTACACATGTTGCAAAACGCTATGTTCGAAAAATATTTTTGGATGTCAGAAATATTGACCGGAGGATTTTATTTATCACATACGCCGGCATGAATGATGATATGCTGCAATATCTTCAGGACCTTGTGCGTCAATATTGTCCGTTTGAACGCGTTTACCTGCAGAAGGCGTCTTCTGCAATTGCCAGTAACTGTGGCCCCGGTTCCTTTGGCCTTTTGTTTATGAAAAAAAATGATGTGGCGATTTCTTTTTCCGAGGCATCCAAAGACACGACAAATAATAACGCTTAAATCATGATACAGAAGAATATATCACCCCTGAATGAGCCGTGGCTGCGGTGTACCGAAGCCGCGGCTATTCTTTTGACATTACAAACAGCACTGCTTATGACCAGTATTTTGTCCCCGGACGAGCGATATATGAATCCATCAGCCGGATTGTAGACCAGATTTTCAATGAATATGCCAAACGACCAGGCCAATCCAATCCTTACTTTACCTCGTTTTGTAACGGCACGACAGCCACCTGTCAGGGATTGTCTCAATGGGGCACTGTTACTTTGGCAAATCAAGGAAAAACCCCGCTTCAGATTTTGCGCTCTTATTATCCCAAAGATCTGGAAATTACAGAAACAAATATCATCACCGGTTCCCTCTCCTCCTATCCGGGAACGCCGTTAAAACCAGGAAGCCGCGGACTGAATGTCCAGACGATTCAGACTTATTTAAACAGAATTCGAAGAAATTATCCCGCCATTCCGGCTATTACGGATGAAACCGGTAATTTTGGAAAAAGCACCGAAGCAGCCGTCAAAAAATTTCAATCTGTATTCAATCTTGCTTCTGACGGAATTGTCGGCAAAAGCTCCTGGTATAAAATTTCAAGCCTCTATACCGCGGTAACCAGACTGTCCGAGCTAAACGGAGAAGGAACCTCTCTTGGCATTGGAACGATCCCTCCGGATTCCATACTGCGCCAGGGATCCAAAGGGCAGGATGTCATTACTTTGCAATATCTGCTGAACGTCATCTCCGAATATTATTCCGGCGTTCCCGCGCCCGCGCAGGACGGCGTCTTTGGCAGCGAAACCGCCCAGGCTGTTATGGCTTTTCAAAAAGCCATGCGCCTTTCCGCCGACGGCATCGTAGGCCCCATGACGTGGAACGCACTGTATGAAACTTACCAGGGTATCCATCAAAACATCCCATCGCCAAAACCCGACGAAGATACGATAACTTATATTGTTCAGCCAGGCGACACCCTATGGGCAATCTCAAGAAGATATGGCACAACGGTTGATGCAATCAAGCAATTAAACGGGCTGAAAAGCGACGTCATCCAGGTCGGCCAGACATTGCGCATACCAACCTCCCAGACAACTCCTTATCTTGAATATACCGTCCGTGCCGGCGATACTTTATGGGCAATCTCAAGAAAATATAATACAACGGTTGATGCAATCAAACAATTAAACGGGCTGACAAACGACACCCTCAATATTGGTCAGATACTTCGGATTCCGAAAGCCTAAACACCGGCAAAAACAATGCCGTATAACAGCCGATTACAGAAAAATGAGGCTGTTGCAAAATCCGTCTTCTATGGGGCTGTCGGTTAATACCGATTTTTAAACTCTAAAACTTAAAATACGAATCT